>JAISRX010000025.1 GCA_031273395.1 Bacteroidales bacterium
GTGCGAGGTGAGCGAGAGCAAGTTTTTGGGCTACACCATTTTAAACAGTGGTATTCTGACAGTCAGCAAACAAAGCATATTGCGCCTAAAGACGAAAATCAAGCAAATCACGCGTCGCAACAGAGGGAAAAAGTTCGAGCAAATAATCTCGGAATTGAACCGGGCACTGCGCGGGTGGTTAAATTATTTTCGATGGGCAAAATGCCACAAGCCGGTACAAAACCTTGATGCGTGGATACGGCGCAAATTACGTTGTTACCGCATAAAACAGTGCAGGCGGGTACATACATTGCAACAATTTTTACACCGTCAAGGAGTAGAGAAGTGGCAAAGTTGGATACTTGCCTTGTCAGGTAAAGGATTTTGGCGAAAGTCAGGCTGTCCCCAATCCAATCAGGCAATGGGGACAGCGTGGTTTCAAACGCTCGGTTTATACAGTCTTACATTAAATTACGAAACACTAAACAATCTACAAAAACCGCCGTGTACGAAAGTACGCACGGTGGTGTGAGAGGGCGGGGGAGTAATCCCCCTACCTACTCGATTGGAGGTTTACCGGACAGTAGTGATTGGTTGTATTAAGAGCGCCAAAATTAGTGAAAATATTTCAAACGGCAAAGCGTTGCAAATATTTATTTGATAACGCGTTGCTTATTTTTCAGGAAAATTATTTGCGGATTTAAGGTATCAATCATAAATGTAAAATTAATTTACGGACGGTTTCTTGCGTTAAAAAAATATCTCTTTTATCAGCCAGCCTGCTCAGGAAAGATTTATTCCCATGATCAGGATATCGTCCACCTGTTCCAGCGTTCCTTTCCATGCGAGATGTTTTGCTTCCAGCAGGGCGGATTGTTGTGCGATCGGCGTTTTCCACAGGGAAAGCAGATGCTCCTTGAAGCGTTTGCGTTTGAGGCGTTCGCCGCGTTCGCCGCCAAACTGGTCGGCATATCCGTCGGAAAAAAGGTAGATGGTGTCGTTGTGCCGGTATGGGATGCGGACGGCAGTGAACGGTTCGTTCATGCGGTCGCTCAAGCCTATGGGCATACGGTTGCCGTTGTAGATGAGCAGGGATTCGTCGCGCAGCAGGTAGAGGGGGTTGTTTGCTCCGGCAAATTCCATTTCCCGGCGGTCGGCGTCGATCACCACCAGTGCGATGTCCATTCCGTTGCGTGTGTCGTCTCCGGTTTTGGCTTCGGGGTTGAGCAGGCGGACGATCTCCGTGCGCAGTTCGTTCAGAATGCCGTCGGCGGTGGGCGTTTCCATCCGCGCCACGATTTTGTCCAGCAGGGAGATACCCAACATGCTGACGATGGCGCCCGGCACTCCGTGACCGGTGCAGTCTGCCGCCGCCGCCACCGTGCATCCGCCTTTCCGTGCGAACCAGTAGAAGTCGCCGCTTACGATGCCGAGCGGTTTGTAGAGCACAAAGAACTGCTCGCCCAGCATACTTCGGATGTAGTCCGGCGGCGGCAGGGTGGCTTTCTGTATCATGCTGGCGCTTTCGATGCTGTCGGTGATGTCTTTTTGCTGTTGCGAAAGCAGCAGGTGGAGTTTCTTTTTTCGCAGGTAGTTGCGCCACACCACCACGGCAAAGAGCGACAGCAGCAGTGCGCCTGCGCTCAGGGTAAGGAGGAGTATCCGCTGTACACGGTTCCGGTGAAGCTGCGCCTGCTGTTCCAGGTCGAAATCGTGCAGCATGGACTGCCTTATGCGGCGCTGTATCGCCTCCTTGTTGTTGAGCGAGTCGTCGGCAATTTTGTAGCTCACCTGGTCGTGATAAGCCTTCCGGTAGTCTCCCCGGACAAAGTGCAGGCGGCTTCTTTTCCGGTAGGCATATTGCAGGATGTCGTACAGGTTTGCCGCATGAGCCGTTTCGATGGCTTTGTCGAAATAGACGATGGCAGAATCGGGCATTTCCGTTTCATCGAAAAAGCTTGCGATGGCGCTGTAGGCTTCAGCCGCTATGTCGAGCGCGTCCGGCTGGTGGCGGATGGCGGCGATTGCCTTGCGGTAGTATGTCGGCGCCTCGCCGGTCTTTCCGTCCATGAAGCGGTAAATCTTCCCGATGTTGCAGTAAATGGTCGCCAATTCCTTTACATGACCGGTTCGGAGGTATATTTCTTCGCTTTGGCGATAAAAAGCCAGCGCTTTTTCCGGCTGGCTGCGGTCGTCTGCCAGACTGCCGAGATTGTTGAGACACAATGCCTGTTTTTGCTCCTGTTTCAGCCTTTCGTAAATATTCAGGGCGTCGAGATAGTGGCGTTCTGCCTGTTGGAAATGCGCGTCCGCCTGTTCGACCATTCCGTCGATCATTTCCTGCCCGGCATTTTTTTGGCACACCGAACCGATATTGAGGTACGAAAGCGCGATAAGGCTGTCGTGTGCGTTGTTTTCGCGACGCAAATGCAGCGCTTTGGGGAAATATTCCATTGCCACATCGTATTTGCCCTGTTTGTAGGCAATGTCGCCGATGCGCGTATATTCGTCAGCCAGTTCATATATGTGGCGTATCGAATCGCTTGCCGTTGCCCTGTCGCCATCGGCAGCGCGCCTGTCCGTACAGCACGCAAGGCAGCACGCAAACAGCCAGACAAAGAAAAGATGTTTCATTTGATGATGCAATATTTGCTGTGGTTTTTAACGTTATCCAACTTCGGTACAAAGCTAACGATTTTTTTGAATGAAAGCGGGATTTTTCAATTACGAATTACGAATTACGAATTACGGGCTGACGCACAGTAACACACGGTCACGAGTAAGCGTTGCACACGGTCACGAGTAAGCATTGCATCGGGGCTCGATTAAGCGTTGAATCGGGTCTCAATTAAGCGTTGAATCGGGTCGCGATTAAGCGTTGAATCGGGTCACGAGTAAGCATTGCATCGGGTCTCGATTAAGCGTTGAATTGGGTCGCCTCCGCAGGACACCTCCCCGGAGGTAACAGCGTCCGTTATTCAAGCGCGTTCACTTCTCCCTGTAGAAGGCGTTCGAATTGCCGTTCCAGCGCTGCCGGCATGGCGGCTTTTTCTTTCCACTGCTCGCTGCCATATACGCCGGCTTGCGAATAATCCACCGGCTTGAATTTAATTTTCCTGAGCGCCGACAGGTTCCGGATACGAAAGTCAAAACGGACGGGATCGATGAAAAGCGGGTCGGCGACAAGGGAATGTTTGTCGCGCCCCGTCTTCTTCCATTCGGCAAACGACAGCGTCCGGAAACGGGGCGTGGCAACGCGCGTGTCCCAGTAGCAGTTGTAGTCGTAGTGTACGTTTGCCTTCAGGATATTGTCCCCGTCGATCAGTTCGCCGCTGTCTAAATAAACGATGTTGTTTGTGAAGGAATAGGACAGGTGCTCTTCCGTGCGCGAAAATTTAATCTCCGACAAAATATTCCGGGCAAAGATATTGTTGCGGATGAGGTTTTCCTTTCCGTAATGCTGGTGAAACCCGGCGTCTTTACAGGCGTAAACCAGGTTGTTTTCCATCACGATTCCGTAAGAGCCTTCGTCGGTGTATAAGCCCCATCCGCCGTATTGATACGAATGGATGTGATGGATGACGTTGTTGCTCACCGTTGTCCCTTCGGAAGCGCCCAGTGTGTACACGCCGCCCATGTCGCACAGTTCGCCCCGGCAATTTTCAGGAAACTGCCACGGTTGGGCGTTTGTGCGCGAAAACGGCGTCCGTCGTTGATATACATCTGTTCGAAAGAGAAGCCGCAGCGTGTTTCGGGGATACGTACCCTCCACAAATCCTGCTTCACGGCTTCAAACGTTCCGGTCACCATGCCGCCGCAAATCACCGGATGTTCCTCCGTTGCCGAGGTATAGATAACGGGCGAGGACGCTGTTCCCGAATCCTCTCCGGTAAGCGTCAGCGGCTCGGTGATGGAATACATGCCGGGCATTATTTTCACGAAAATGGCGTCCCGCCATATCCCCTGGCGACGCCACAGCCGTATCCGGTCGCGTGCGCCGGTGAGCGTGGCTAACGGTTTGTCCGACGTGCCGTCATTAGCGTCATCGCCCGAAACGGACACATAAAGTTCTTGCCCGGCGACGCTTTGAAGAAAGAGTACGAACATCAAAAGAAGAAGACTCGCAGATTTCATTACTTGCGTGACATGTGGTATTTTTTTTGCGTAAAGGTAATTATCTTACATGGATTTTTCACGGTGGAAGTTATCCGGTAGAAAAAATTAAAACCTTTCCTTGCATGTAGCGGCAAAAATCTTACGCACAAAAAGGAAATCTTGCGCACAGAAAATGCACCTGTCCCTGCGGGATTTTTTTTGCCGATTATAGCGGTTCTTCTACCGGCATGTCGTCCCTGCGGGATTTTTACGCCTGCGACAATTTGAAACAGCCGCGTTTGATTGCCCCGTAGAGACACACTGCCGTGTATCTCTGCACGATTGTCTTTGCGCATTGCGAAGTATCGGAGGCGTTGTCGCCCCGCATTTTTTTCGCTTCAAGGTATCAGGTAAATGTTTATTTATTAACATTGCAGTCTGAATTTATACTTTAAAGGCGACCATGAAAAAATACGTAATAGGTTTGGACTACGGCACGGATTCGTGCCGGGCAATAGTGGCGGACAGCGCTACGGGCGAGGAGATTGCCTCCTCCGTAAAATATTATCCGCGATGGGCGGCGGGCAAATATTGCGATGCGGGCGCGAATCGCTACCGGCAGCATCCGCTGGACTATACGGAAACGCTGGAGTCGTCCGTCAGGGAAGCGCTGGAGCGGTCGCCTGCCGGTACGGCGTCGCTCGTCGCAGGCATTGGCGTTGATACCACCGGCAGCACTCCCGTTCTGACCGACGACCGGGGCGTTCCGCTGGCGTTGTTGCCCGAATTTGCCGAAAATCCCAACGCCATGTTTATCCTGTGGAAAGACCATACGGCGATTGCGGAAGCGGCGGAAATCAACGCGCTGTCCAAAAGATGGGACACGGACTATACCGCCTGTTCCGGCGGCGTCTATTCTCCCGAATGGGTATGGGCAAAGGCGCTGCACGTGCTGCGCAGCGACGGTGAAGTGAGGAAGGCTGCCCGTTCGTGGGTGGAACACTGCGACTGGATACCTGCCCTGCTCACGGGAAACACCCGTCCGGAAAACATCCTGAGAAGCCGTTGCGCGGCAGGTCACAAAGCCCTTTGGCACGCCGACTGGGGAGGACTTCCCCCCGAAGCGTTCTTCACCGCGCTCGACCCGCTGCTCTCCGGATGGCGCGCGTGCCTGTTCACGGAAACTTTTCCGGGCGACCGCTCTGTGGGCAAGCTGACAAAGGAATGGGCGGAGCGGCTGGGACTTTCCACGGAAACGACCGTTGCCGCAGGCGTACTGGACTGCCACACGGGCGCGGTGGGCGCACAGATAGCGCCGGGGGTAATGGTAAGGGTGATCGGCACTTCCACCTGCGACGTCATGGTAGCCTCCCGCGAGGAGATTGCCGGCAGGCTCATACCCGGCATCTGCGGGCAGGTGGACGGTTCCGTCATTCCCGGCATGGTGGGGCTGGAAGCAGGACAATCCGCCTTCGGGGACGTCTATGCGTGGTTCAAGCGGGTGGTGGAATGGCCAGTGAAACACCTCCTCAGCCGCTCGCAACTCATCGACGAAGCTCTAAAAAGCCGGCTGACGGAGGAGATATTGAGCGGCATCCTTCCCGCGCTGTCCGAAGAAGCCGGAAAGATACCGGCGCATGAAAGCTCGATCCTTGCCACCGACTGGCTGAACGGTCGCCGCACCCCCGACGCCGACCCCCTGCTGAAAGGCACTCTCACCGGGCTGACGCTGGGCAGTTCCGCCCCGCTCATCTTCCGCGCGCTGGTGGAAGCCACCGCTTACGGCTCGAAAGCCATAGCGGACAGGTTTATCGAAAACGGATTGCAGATCGGGGAAGTGACAGCCATAGGCGGCATCACGCACAAATCGCCCTTTGTGATGCAAACCCTCGCAAACGTGCTGGGCATGTCCATCAAAGTGTCGAAAGCAGAACAGGCATGCGCTCTGGGATCCGCCATGTTTGCCGCTGTTGCCTCCGGCGTACATCCCACTGTCGGCGAAGCGCAAAAGGCGATGGGACGGGGTTTTTCCGACGTCTGGCGTCCCGACCCGGCAGCCAACAGGATATATGCCGGACTGTACGAAAAATACCGCGCGATGGGAAAGTGGGCGTGAGAAATGAAAAGAAAAGCCGGCGACGCTGAATCCGCCGGCAATTATCCCTTGTCAACCAACGTTTTTATTGAAGATTTCCTCTTCCTGTTTGTTGAAATATTGGACTTCAAGAAAAGAAAAGGCAGGGATGGCTTCTATTTTTATGCGACAGTTCAATTTCCGCGCCCATTTTTTCCGGATGGAAAAGAAGCCTTTTTTGAGATACGCCGCCACGTAGGGATGTAACCGGACAATGAGGTATTTCAGTTTCTCCTGCTGTATCACAGCGGCAATGTTGTTGTACAGTTCATCGTCGTACAGGATGCTTGGAGTGACTTCCCCGCTACCCTTGCACGTGGGACATTTCTCCACCGTTTTCACATTTAATTCGGGGCGCACCCGCTGACGGGTAATTTGCATCAATCCGAATTTGCTGACGGGCAATATATTGTGTTTTGCCCTGTCGTCGGACATTGCCTCCTTCATCTTCTCAAAGAGCCTTGTACGGTGTTCGGCGGAATACATGTCGATGAAATCAACGACGATGATACCGCCCATATCGCGCAGGCGGAGTTGTTGCGCAATATGTTGCGCAGCCAGCAAATTCACTTCCAATGCGTTGGTTTCCTGATCGTTCCCAAGTTTTGTACGGTTGCCGCTATTGACGTCTATCACGTGCAGCGCTTCGGTATGTTCGATGATCAGATAAGCGCCGTTGCGGATGGATACCGTGCGACCAAACAGGGATTTGATCTGCTTGTTGATGCCGAACCTGTCGAGAATAGGCTCGCCGCCTCTGATCAGTTTGACAATTTTTTCCTTCTCCGGCGCTATGGAACTGATATAGTCCTTTATATCCCTGAAATACTGTTCGTCATTCACAAAGATGCTGGAAAATGTTCCGTTGAGCAAATCCCGAAGAATGGTCGATGCCCTGTTCATCTCGCCGATAAACAATTTCGGAGGATGTACATCGTGCAGATGCGCGAAAGCGGTTTCCCATTTTTTCACCAGCTCGCGCAATTCCTCTTCAATCACCTCAGCCGATTTTCTTTCGGCAACGGTGCGTATGATCACTCCGTAATGTTTTGGTCGCAGGCTCTGCACCAACGATCGCAGGCGTTTCTTTTCCTCCGACGATGATATTTTCTGGGATATGGACACCTTGTCCGAAAAGGGGATCAGCACCAGGTTGCGCCCGGCGATGGATATTTCGGAGCTCAAACGGGGACCTTTGGTAGAGATCGGCTCTTTGGCAATCTGCACGAGAATGTTTTGTCCGGCTTTGAGAATGTCGGAAATTTTTCCTTTTTTATCTATGTCCTGTTCGGATTTGAACCGTTGCAAAACAGGCACTTTCCCTTTATGCTGCAAGGCGGTCTCCAAATATTTTTGCAGTGTCTGTATCTGCGGACCTAAATCAAGATAGTGCAGGAAGGCGTCCTTTTCGTACCCTACATCTACAAATGCGGCATTCAACCCGGGCATAATTTTCTTTACTTTGCCCAAATAAATATCTCCTACCGAAAATTGCAGATTGCTGCGTTCTTTGCTTAATTCAACTAAATGCTTGTCTTTTACATGTGCAATGACAATTTCGGTCGGTGATACATCAATTATTAATTCGTTACTCACAACCCATTCCTGTTTTTAGGAAGTTTTTAATTTAACATGGAAAGAAACCTAAAATTTTCTTTGCGAAAATTTTAGGTTCTTTATTGGTTCGACACAAAACAACAGAAATTATTTCTTCTTATGTCTGTTCTTCCTCAAGCGTTTTTTCCGCTTGTGGGTTGCCATTTTATGTCTTTTTCTTTTTTTTCCGCTCGGCATTTTTTCAGTATTTGAGACAGGTTTGTACTAACGTCTTATTTAACACTACTTTTTACCTGACCTATGAACGTTTTTGCCGGCTTGAAAGCGGGGATATTATGGGCAGGAATGATGATGGTCGTATTCTTTGAGATATTACGCGCAGTCTTCTGTGCCCGCTTCTTGACGATAAAACTGCCGAACCCTCTCAGGTACACGTTCTGGTCCTTTGCCAACGACCCTTTTACACTCTCCATAAACGCTTCTACTGCCTTTTGAACAGTAATCTTTTCGATTCCCGTACTCTTGGAAATCTCACTTACAATATCTGCCTTTGTCATGTTCTTTAATGTTATTTTTATTATGTTTACAAAATTTCAGATCGCAAATATATATCTTTATTATAGATTATTAAAATATAAAATGCATTTTTGCATGTTTTTTTTTCGCGCAAATATAATGGTTTTTTTATGATTGGTATCAAAATAATTGGCTGGTATGAACAAAATAAACGGACGCTTCCCTGGCGAGATATTGTAAATCCCTATAATATATGGGTTTCCGAAATTATCCTGCAACAGACAAGAGTTAATCAGGGACTGTCGTATTACCACAAATTTATTGAGCATTTTCCCGATATTTTTTCTTTGGCGAAGGCGAATATGGACGATGTTTTAAAAATTTGGCAGGGACTGGGGTACTATTCGCGTGCCAGAAACATGCATGCTGCCGCTGTTTTTTTGGCGGATCAGTGCGGTGGAAAGTTTCCGGAAACCTATTCCGGCTTGCTCAAGGTGAAAGGGATCGGCGATTATACCGCCTCGGCAATTGCTTCCTTCGCTTTCGGAGAGGCTGTGCCGGTGATCGACGGCAATGTGAACAGGGTGATGGCTCGCTTGTATGGCGTAGTGCAGCCTGTTGACGCCCTTGAAGGGAAAAGGCAGATACGGCGTCATGCCGAAAAAACGATGATTGCCGGCACGCCCGGACTGTATAACCAGGCGGTGATGGAATTTGGCGCCTTGCAATGCGTGCCGCATAAACCGGACTGTGAGGCGTGTTTTCTCAAAACGCTTTGCGTTGCATATAATAATGGTATGGTATCGCTATTGCCGGTGAAATCGAAAACATCGAACATCAAAACCCGCTATTTCCACTATCTGGTGGTGAATGAACACGATGCAACCTATTTGCAGCGTCGTTCGGACGGCGATATCTGGAACGGGCTGTACGAATTTCCCATGATAGAAACGGGTGCGGCAACGGAGATGACCGACCTGAGCGCTTCCGGTCAGTGGCAGGCGTGGTTCGGCAGGCAATCCGCCCGGATCGCTTCCGCTTCGGAGGAAGTGATCCACCGTTTGACGCATCGCATCCTGAAAATACGTTTCTACGAAATATGGGTAGATCAGCCGCCGGCGTTCAAACAGGGACAAATCCGGGTAAAATGGGACGACGTACATCTCTATGCCGTCCCGAAGGTGATGGACAATTACCTGAACGGGAGATGTAAACCGGTATTATCGCTCAATTCTATGGGAAAACGTCACCAACGCAGGGACGATAATCGCCAAACAGGAAAAAAATAATAAATTCTTTGCCGGATGATGCGCTGAAAATCAAAAATTGCACCTATATTTGTAGCGGTTTTTCTTGTTGAAGATGTATTTGATAGCACTTTGGATTAATTTTTGCAGTAGCATTGTTCATCCGGTATATGTTTCGGTAACCAATATGGACATTGATGCGAAGGGAAAAAGCATTGCGCTTTCCCTGAAAGTGTTTGCCGACGATATGGAAACGGTGTTGCATAATAAATATGGTATCGACGGGTGGATAGGTTCCTCAAGAGAACACAGGGACGCCAGACGGCTGATCGGCAAGTATCTGAACGAACGTTTGACGATCGATATCAACCGCAGGGAAAGAATGAGTTTGCAGACCGACAGCATGATCGTCAATGAAGAAGCGTTGTGGATATATATGAAAGGAAGCGCTTTTGAAACCATACATTACGTGGAAATCAATCACCGCGTGCTGACGGATTTTTTCCGCACGCAGACCAATTTGGTGATCATCGGGACGGGTAAAAGAGAGGAAGGGTACAAATTGAACCGGGAAAAATATAAAATAGAATTGTTGTTATAATGATGAAGCATATCAACATACGAAAAATTTTCTGTGTCCTTGTTTTTTTGACGTCGTGCATGGCGGGACAGGCTACCCATAACCGCGCAGGGCAAATTGTGTACAAACACATATCGGGCTATACCTATGAATTTACGGTAACCACATTTACTTACACCCTGAGCGCCGCCGACCGTCCGCAACTGGATATAAGCTGGGGCGACAATACCGTTTCGACCATGACGCGCGACAGCATAAGAACGCTTCCGGACAATTACCGGAAAAACACCTATGTCATCCGCCATACCTACCCCGGCGCAGGAGTATATACCATCGTGGTGGAAGATCCGAACCGCAATTTCGGAGTGGAAAATATTCCCAATTCGGTAAACGTAGTTTTTTCCGTGAAAACCATTTTTCGCATCGACCCGAATCTGGGCGCCAACAATGCGCCGGAACTGCTTACCTACCCTATCGACAAAGCCGCGCTGGGGCAGGTGTTCATACACAATCCCTCGGCTTTCGACATGGACGGCGACAGCCTGTCATACGAACTGACCCCCTGCACGCGCGACCGCGGCGTGGAAATAGAAGGCTACACTCCTCCCGCCGCATCGGACTCGCTGGTGGTGAACGCCGTCACGGGCGATCTGATTTGGGCAAGCCCTATGCACGTGGGAATATACAACGTTGCCATACAAATTAACGAATGGCGGCAGGGCGTGAAGATCGGAAGTATTGCCCGCGACATGCAGGTAGAAGTGGTTGACTCGCGAAACAGACCTCCGGTCATCGAACCGATCGGATCGCTTTGCGTGAAAGCCGGCGAAAAGATTGACCTTCGGATCAGAGCCACCGATCCCGATAACGACCAAATTGTACTGACAGCCACCGGAGGACCTTTCGGTTTCGACTCCAACAAAGCTACTTTCACCGTCACCGGCAGCGGAAACGGATATACCGACGCGCATTTCGTCTGGCAAACAGACCACAGCCATGTCCGCAAACAGCCGTACATCATCTCTGTGAAAGCCGAAGACCAGAATACGGAAGTCAAACTGGTAGCTTTTGCCGGTTTCAGTATTACGGTACTGGCTCCGGAGATAGAAGACCTGACGGCAACACCCGACGAGAAAAAGGAAATCAGCCTGGCATGGTCGCCGACACAGAGCAGTCATGCGGCAGGATATGAAATATACCGTAGCGTGGGACGGGAGGAAATACACCCCGACAGCTGTCAGGGAGGCGTCCCTGCCGGATCGGGATACGAAAAAATAGCCGTCACCGCCAGCGTTAGCAGCACTTCATACATCGACAACAACAACGGGAAAAGCCTCAGCCCCGGCATAGAATATTGTTACCGCGTGACGGCTTACTTCGCTGACGGCGCAAAAAGTTTTCCGTCCGGTGAAACCTGTGCCGTACTCCTGTCCGGTATGCCCCCGATGATCCTTGCGAGCGTAGAAACAATTGATCCATCCGGAAAAGTGGATGTGGGATGGTTGCGCAAACCGTTAGACGACCTCATTGGCGGAAAGCCCGGACCTTTCGAGTACCGCCTGTTCTATTCCGAAAGCATGGATTTCGATGCACCGCCGATTTACATCACGCAAAATCTGGTGGATACCGTTTATGAACATACGGTCGATACCAAAGAAAAATATATACATTATTATAAGGTAGAATTATGGGACATGCAAAACGGCGGCGACGGAGAATTGCTGTATGAGGATTTTGAAACAGCCTCCACTCTGTATCCGGGTTTGCAGGCGTCCGACCGGTCGGTGGATATTACCTTTGAGCGTTATACCCCGTGGCTGAATACGGAATACACCGTTTACCGCTGCCTCAGCACGGGTGCGGACTGTCTTCCGGTCGATTCCATCGGTTTTACCGGCAGGGAAATCTACCGCGACGCCGGACTGGTCAACGGACAAAGCTATTGTTACCGCATCCGGAGCCGCGGCTACCGGAATATCGACGGAATAAAGTACGCCAACGAAAATTGGTCGCATGTGGCATGTGTCGCACCCTTCGACAACATCCCGCCCTGTACGCCCGAACTGGCAGGGGAAAGTATTTGTGAAGAAACGCGGAATATTTTGACATGGACGTACATGGAAAATTGCATGGAAGATGTGGAAAAGTACCGCATTTTCTATTCTCCCGACAGAATACAGCCCTATCGTGCGATCGACTCGGTCATGAACCGCGATCTGCACAGCTATTCCCACAACGGAGCGACGGTAGGCTGCTATTATCTGACGGCAACGGACGGCAACGGAAATGAGTCGTCGCAGAGCAACATTGTGTGTCTGGACGAATGTGGCGACTATGACCTTCCGAATGTCTTCTCTCCCAACGGCGACAACCTTAACGACGTGTTCAAATCCTTCAATCCCGCCGCCATTGCCACCGTGGATATGAAGATATTCAACCGCTGGGGCAAACTGGTATTCAAAACCTCCGACGCCGCTATCAATTGGGACGGGCGCGACATGGACAGCCGCCGGTTTGTCCCTTCGGGCGTTTATTATTACGTATGCGACGTGTATGAGGAGCGGCTGACCGGTTCGCAAATCAGGACGCTTTCCGGTTTCATCCATGTATATACCGGCAACGATGCAAAACCTTACGAAAAATGATCACCAACACCACCAATACGATGACAAGGTATTTTCTGATATGCGCATGGAGCGTGATGATTGCCGTTCCTGTGGTCGCCCAGAAGCCGAATGAAGCGCTTTTGCGTGCGAAGGCAGCCATGCAGCAACAGCAGTACGCGAAGGCGACGCAGGAAATATTGACCGTTCCCGATCATGAACGCACGCCGGCAATGTACCTCGTTTTGGGAGAAAGCGCTTATTTTTCGGGTAACTACGGCGAAGCGATCTCTGTTTTCGAGTCGGACAGGGTAAAAAACCTGCCGGAAGCGCAATTGTATGCGGCGCGCGCCTGTGCCATGACGGATCAACCGGCGCGGGCGGCAGCATATTTGCAAAAGTATTTGGAGCAGCGTGAAAAACTGTCGGAAAGCGAATTACAGCTTGATCCCGCTCTGGAAAAAATGGAAAGGAGCCGGGAATGGCGCATGTTGTGGCAAAAGGAATGGTACAATGCCGCCGAACAGCAGGCAGCCGAAGCCATGACGCTCGTCAGGCGGAAAAAATATGCCGAAGCGCTGGAGGTCATCGACAAAGCCCTTGCAAACCGTTCATCGTCGGGGAAACTGTATGCCGTGCGGGCAAAGGTGTATGAAGCGATGGAAAGTTACGAACCGGCGCTGGAAAGTTATCAATCGGCAATTCAACTGCGCGGAAATGATCCGGCGCTGCATGCGGGGGCGTCGGAAATGGCTGTCCGGCTCAAAAAATACGAGCTTGCGCTGGAACATGCACAGCGCGCCGTCCGGCTCGATCCCTACCGGCTGGAGGGATATTTGCAGCGCGCCGCCGTCTATCGCCTGTTGAAACAGTATGAGGAAGCGCACAAGGACATCGACTTTTATTTTACCTATCTCCCCGCGGATACCAAAGCGCTTTACCAGATGGGACTGACCGAAACGGAAGCCGGTCGCCCGTTGTCCGGAATCGAATATTTCACCTTGCTGATAGAACGCGACAAAACCTCTGCCGAATATTTTGCGGCGCGTGCAGCGGCATGTATCAAAGCCGGTCGCTACGGTCAGGCGGATGACGATCTGGCGCAGGCTTTAGACCTCAATCCGCGTTTGCCCGACGCATGGCTGCAAAAGGGGATAGCGCTTCAACAAATGGATGACGCCGGTGAAGCATGTCATTGCTGGCAAAAGGCAATGCTGCTGGGGAGCAGGGAAGCGGCAACTTACATTTATAAATATTGTGCGCGCTGAAAAAAAGTGACTCCGACAGGACTCAAACCTGTGACTTTCAGAACCGGAATCTGACGTTCTATTCAACTGAACTACGGAGCCATTAACCAGCCGCAAAGATAGCAAAAATGTGAATAATGACAAACCCGCGAAAAATTTTTATTTTTTAAAGATTAATTAACTTTTTTTAATACGGATAACACTTTATTTTTGTACCCGCATAACATAATAATAAAAAATATGAATGAAGCAGTAAATATCAAAGAGTTGAACGAACGTATCCGGGAGGAAAGCGCTTTTGTTGATCTGATACAGATCGAAATGAACAAGGTGATTGTCGGTCAGAAACATCTGGTAGAAGGCTTGTTGCTGGGTTTGTTGTCCGACGGGCATATTTTGCTGGAAGGCTTGCCCGGTTTGGCAAAGACACTGGCGATCAATACGCTGGCAACCACCATCGACGCTAAATTCAGCAGGATACAGTTTACGCCCGACCTGTTGCCCGCCGATTTGCTGGGAACGATGATATACAGCCAGAAGAAGGAAGAATTTGCAGTAAAGAAAGGTCCCATCTTTGCCAATTTCATTCTGGCTGATGAAATCAACCGGTCGCCGGCAAAAGTACAAAGCGCCCTGCTGGAAGCCATGCAGGAGAAACAGGTGACCATCGGCGGACAAACCTATCCGCTTGACCGCCCGTTTCTGGTGCTTGCCACGCAAAATCCCATCGAACAGGAAGGCACTTACCCGTTGCCCGAAGCGCAGGTTGACCGTTTCATGCTGAAAGTGGTGATCGACTACCCAAGCAAGGAGGAGGAACGGATGATTGTCCGCGAAAATCTCGGTCAGGTCTTCCCAACGGCAAACACGATCCTGAAACCTGCCGACATCCTGAAAGCCCGCGAAACGGTGAAGGAAGTATATATGGACGAAAAAATAGAACGGTACATCCTCGATCTCGTCTTTGCCACGCGCTACCCCGAACAGTATCAGCTGGACAGGCTCAAGGCGATGATCACCTACGGAGCGTCGCCGCGTGCAAGCATCAATCTGGCAAAAGCCGCAAAAACGTATGCCTTCATCAAGCGTCGCGGTTATGTGGTGCCGGAAGACGTCCGTGCCATCTGCCTCGACGTGCTGCGTCACCGGATAGGGCTGTCATACGAAGCCGAAGCCGAAAACATGACGCCGGTGGACATCATCACCGAAATCATGAACACCATAGAAGTACCGTAGAAGTTGGATATTGAAACCAATATTCAATCACCTATACTCAATATATAATGGAAGCCACCGATTTAATTAAACGGGTAAGGAAGATAGAAATCAAGACGCGCGGCTTGTCGCGGCATATTTTTGCGGGAGAGTACCACAGCGCATTCAAGGGACGCGGCATGGCGTTCAGCGAGGTGCGCGAATACCGCTATGGCGACGACATCCGCAATATCGACTGGAACGTCACCGCACGTTTCGACCATCCCTACGTGAAAGTGTTTGAAGAAGAACGCGAACTGACCGTAATGCTGGTGGTGGACGTGAGCGGTTCGCGCGAATTTGGCACTTCGCTGCGTTTCAAGAAGACGCTCATGGCGGAACTGTCTGCCGTGCTGGCGTTTTCGGCAACGCAAAACAACGACAAGGTAGGCGTTATCCTGTTTTCGGACAAGGTGGAGAAATTTATTCCGCCCAAAAAGGGAAGGCAGCATATTCTGAGGGTTATCCGCGAACTGATAGAGTTTGAACCCGAACATGCGCGCACCGATGTGTCGGTTGCCCTGCAATATCTCACCAATGCCATCAAGAAGCGCAGCACGGCTTTTGTCATCTCCGACTTTGCCGCTCCACCCTTCGACCACGCGCTGAAGATAGCCGCCCGCAAGCATGATGTGGTGGCATTGCGCATACATGACGTACACGAAAGCAGGATGCCCGACATCGGACTGGTACAGTTCCGGGACGCCGAAACCGGACAGACGCTGTGGGCAGATACCTCCAACCACAGGGTAAGGCAACGCTACCGGCAACACTGGGAGCAGCTGCAACACACCATCGACGAAACGCTTCGCCGCAGCGGTATCGACAACACCTTCATCCGTACCGACGAAGATTACGTAAAACCGCTGATGAAACTGTTCAAGCAACGATGATGAGCCATCAAGCAAAACAGGCAGCAGGCAGGACGCTGATTTTTGCCACAGCCAACCCCCACAAGCTGGAAGAAGTCATGGCGATGATGCCGCGCGGCGTTGCCATAAAAAGCCTGTCGGACGTCGGTTTTACGGGCGATATTCCCGAAACCGGCGCAACCCTGCAGGACAACGCCCTGCAAAAGGCGCGCCATATTTTTGAGCGATACCGTTTGCCGTGTTTTGCCGACGACACCGGTCTTGAGGTAAACGCCCTGAACGGCGCTCCGGGTGTATATTCCGCCCGTTATGCCGGAGTGGACGGTTCGCAGTCGGAAAAGTCGAAAGCCAATATGAACAGGCTGCTCGACGCGCTATCCGGTGTAACCGACCGGAGGGCGCGTTTCCGAACGGTCATTGCCTACATGGACGCCCGCGGAAGGGAACATCTTTTCGAAGGCGCCATTGCCGGTGTGATCACCACAACGCCGGCAGGCAGCGAAGGGTTTGGCTACGACCCCGTTTTTCTGCCCGACGGTTACCGCCTTACCTTTGCCCTGATGCCGCTTGCACAGAAAAACCAAATCAGCCACAGAGGGCAGGCTTTTAAAAAGTTTGCGGAAGCCATCGGCAAAGATGAGGCATTGTACAAAAATAAACGATACATTTATTCCCGTTCCGTCCCTGTATGGCAGGTTCTCCCCCCTCTCCATTTTGGAGAGGGGCTGGGGGTGAGGAAAAACCCCCAATTCCGTTTTGTCCTCACCCCAAAAACGAAATAAACAAATAATACATTTATTTACGGACGATTCCTAACCATTTTTTTATTCATAACCTTTGACCTTATGCAAAGGTAATATTCTTCGACCTTTACAGCGTTTTCAGCCTGAATTTTTATCTATAAGCCAAATAATTGGCTTGCGGATTTAAGGTTATCTGATTTTTGTTATTTTTACGGAAGTCGGAAATCGTCCAGTGGTCGGGACGAAGGCTGTTCATCAGCCGGATCGCTTCCAAATTGCGTTTGGTCTCATTCTCCAACTTGCGTGACGAACTGATACTGTTAAAGTATCCGTAAATCAACAGTTTAAACAGACAGTTGGGCGTGTAGCACGGACGACCCTCAATTGATTTTCCTTTGCCTGACAAAGATGCAGAGGCGGTTTGCGCCGACAGCACTTTATCGACAAATGCATCTATAAAGCGCACTGTATTGTCTGACGACACGTATTCGTCTATCGAACTTGGCAGCATCAGCTGACTTCTTGGTATAATTGAAATATAACTCATATATCTTTGATTTTCAATTGCAAAGGTAATATTTTTTTTTGATATATGCAATAGTTTAATGAACTTTTTTTAGTTTTCACACAGCCTCTTGGAGGGGGGAGGCTATTTGCCCGAAATGCAAGACCGGAAAGGTCGTCTTTTATCCGAAAGTCGCCAAATGCACTGATGCCGCTTGTGGACTGATTGTATTCCGCAACAAAAGCGGAAAACAACTTTCAGACAAGCACATAACGGACTTGCTGACCAAAGGCAGAACAGGGATTATCAAAGGTTTCAAAAGTCAGAAAGAAAATGCCAAACCGTTTGATGCAGCCCTGAAATTCGATGCCGATTTTCGTGTCGTCTTTGATTTTCCGGATAAGAACGATAAAAGGAAATAAATCAGTACTTTTACCGGTCATAAATGGTTGTATCTTTTTTTCCTGTGGATTTTAGTAGTTAGAGCGTTCGGGAGGGATACCCGGACGCTTTTTTTGATGCCACAACGCCACCCAATGCCAAAAAACGCCAACCACTGCCATTTACATCTGATTGATTACAAGATAAATTCACATTTTTAAAAAATGTTCGAGGGAAACATTATTTCCATATCTTTTCGCAAGAGTAATTAAACAAACCGGAAGACATGAAAGGATAGTGTCGTTTTTGACCATGTTTCCCATACTGGCGGCACAAGCCCAATAAGAGGAATGAACAAAACATCGCTTTAAGTATTTGAGAATTACATATATATCGTGAATCTTTGATTTTTTTCCCAAAAAAAATACCTCAAAACGAAACATTTATTTGTCTTTTCCGTATCAATAAGAAAACAATTGCAATGATAGGTAAGGTTTATCATATAGCATCTATTCTTTGTTTCCTGCTGCTTTTTGTAGCATGGAAACCGGTTTATCCTGCGGATGAGCCAAGCAACTATTTTGAGACTTTGCGATTGTCGAATAAGTCGGATTATGCCGCCGAACAATCTATCCTAAAAAGTCATACGATTGAGCAACTTACAGCCAAAATATTAAGTTATTATACTGATACAGCGACGATCATAAGGCAGAAGGCATATTATCTGACCTACAAAAAAGGACTGCAAAGCGCTCATTCAGGCAGAACGGTTGCCGTAAGGCATTTGTTGAGCGCATGTAACGATGCTGACGGTGGTATTGTGGGACAGGGTTTGCGGTATTTACAGGAGTTTTCTGTGGAGGATTTTGATGATGAATGTCGGGCGGTCATCAACGGTAAAATTGCCTATACCAAGACGCCCCACTACAAGGAGTTGGTACTGCTGTCCGGATATATTCATACGGGAAAAGACGAATTACAAAAAGTATTACTGAATGTCAACCTGCCGGAGAGACACCGGTGGTACGTTGCCCTGGCTTTGTCCCGAAGCGGCGACCCTGCGCAGACTGCTTATTGTATGCGCAAAGTGGAAAAATTGCCTGTAAACAGTGATTTGGTGAGTTATGTGCTGCCGGATTTAATCTATATGAGACAAAAGGAAGCCATAGACTATTGCGTGGAACTCCTCAACAGCGATGCCAAACTATGTGATTCCCAAAATCCCGATATTTCGGAAAAAATAAACTGCGCCTACCCGCTTATTCCGCTTCTGGCGCCCGCCATTGCCGATTTTCCCGTTGAAATAGACGCCTCGGGAGATATTGCAGGCGATTATATTCAAGCGCTTAACATATTAAGACAATGGTTTTCAATAAATAAAGATTACAAAATCGTTCAAACCACATTCTAAAAATCAATTTTAATATGAACAGAACACTAACCGTTATATTGTTCTTTTTATCGTATTTGCCGTGCAACGCACAAGTTCACGCAGAAGCATCCCTGTCCCTCGACCTGAACCGGATCGAGCAATTGCAGCTGGAGCGGAACGACAGGATAGAGGCGGCGTTTGCACTCATGAAGACAGTGCAGGATGCGGGACGGTACATACAGTCCCTGTCCGACCTGTTCGGGAACGGGGAAATAACGTTTCCCGTCGGCATTAAAAACGGTGATTACGAGTTAATTATACAAAAGTTACTGTATGATAAAAATACTGGGAAATCGCGGATATATGCCACTTGTGCATTTCGATTCAAAGACACGGGACAAAGGATAGCCTTTGAGGGAAACGCAGATATTCAGGGCAGAAACGGCTTGGGAACGCATGGCGAACTGACTTTGATTGCGCCCGTCAGACGCAATATCGGCAGTACTTCTGCCATTATTCTGCATGAAGGCAGCCGCGTTCGTTTCGGATGCGACGGTATTGAGGATTTTGTCGTAAAACTCACGTGGATGGTCACCTCGCCCAACATCATCCCCACCGACAACAACGGAACAATAACGAATACCCCCGTATCGGCAACGGTTGAAACATATTTTCAGAATTTTGACAATTACCTGCTTTCACTCGATATCAACCGTTCTTTTATGTTCAAAGGATTGAAAGACATTTTTTTCACCGTCAGGGGAGCAACGCTTGACCAGAGCGATACGGAAACATCAGCGATGGCATCCTTTCCGGAAGGCTACCTTTCGGGCGATGAATTTAATCTGTGGAAGGGCGTCTTCATCAACGAGGTCGGCGTGAATCTGCCTCCGATATTCAAACATCCGGAAGGAACGGGCGGGCGGGTCACCCTTTCGATGAAAAACGCCCTGTTTGACGAAAACGGTTTTACGGGAAAACTTTTGGCTGAGAATGTACTGAACAGCGCCCTGCTCGACCCGTCAAAATGGGATATTTCGATGAATGATTTTTCGCTCGGATTCCTGAAAAACGAACTGGTGGCGGCAGGATTCGGCGGCGACATCAACATTCCCCCATTCGGGCGCAATTCCCTTTTACCGTACATGGCAGCATACAACCATGCTACGGAAGAGTTTAACTTTACCGCAGGTATAAAAGGGAACTATGATTTTCCCGTGCTGCGGAGCAGCCTGACGCTGTATGAAACCTCCACCATTGAAGTTGCTGTGAGGGATTCCGAAATTTACCCGCTCATCAATGCCTCCGGGATACTGACGATCAATGCGCCATTGAATGAAAACGACAGCACGAAAACGTTTTCCGTGCCGGATATTCTTTTTGAAAACCTGAAGATCAGCAGGGAATCGCCCTGTCTGAGCATCGGCGCCATTGGTATCAGCGGCGATCTCCGTACCCCGAAAGTAGCCGGGTTTGAACTGCTCATCAGCCA
>JAISRX010000044.1 GCA_031273395.1 Bacteroidales bacterium
ATTTCGCCTTCGGCGTTTTTATAGGTAACCGTTACCAAAAACACCTTACTGAAATCATCGTCCCGCGTGCCCGGAAGCGTGTAATAAAATACTTCCGGTTTTATCGCCTGATATGTTACCATTCCCTTCAATATTTTGACGGCTTGTTGTTGAGATTCCGGTTGGGATTCGGATTCAGGCACCGATGCCTGTTTGGGTTCCTGTTTGGGTTCCTGCTTAGGTTCCTGTTTTGATTCCTGCTTGGGTTCCGGTCTTGTTTCCTGTTTAGGTTCCTGTTTGGGTTCCTGCTTCGGTTCTTGTATGGGTTCCTGTTTGGGTTTGGGTTCCTGTTTCGATTGAGATTCCACAAATCTGCCATTCACATAATTACCAGTAGCCGTTCCTCCGTTGGCATAATAGACCGTCCCTTTACCATGCAGTTTTCCGGACGTATCGTCCCAGGTGCCTTCGTAACGGGTACCGTCTGCCCATTCCAAACTGCCTTTGCCGGTACGTCTGCCATTTGCATATTGTCCCGTCTCTTTTTGTTTGGATACAGCATAATAGCAGATACATGTCCCGTGACGTTTACCGTTCTGGAATTGTCCCTCGTACCAGTCACCGTTGGGGAAAAAGTATTTTCCTGTGCCGTGCGGCTTTCCGCCGGATGTTTCCCCGATGTAGTATTCGCCGTTGGGGTAGTTCGTTCGCTCCTGCCTCGACTCGGGCTTGCCGCTTTGTTCTTCTTTTTGTTCTACACCGGAAATAAGTACGGTATATGGATAACGGTATTTTTCCGGATGCTTTTCGACATCTTTAATCGGATTGGAAATATTAATCAATAGCGATATGCCGGCAAAGAAGAGCGATACAAAGAATAATACCGCAACTGCGGTTGATGTGCTTACTATTTTCCCCCTTAATCTTGCATATCGAAAAGTTGAATTGAGTCTTTCTATGGACTTGATACCGAAATAAACAACAGCGATGCTTATAATGGATTCGGGAAGAATAAATAATGCAAGTGCTCCAACTCCCAGCTGTTCCAACAGTTTTCCAAAAGTGTGTCCAAGCATATCCATATAAGGCGTTTTTTCGCCAATTTTGCCTTCATAAGACAAAGCGTTAAAAATAGCATCCAACCAACTGTTATTATTCGACTTTTCGTTTTTATATTCAGCCTGCTGAATTGCTTCATCACAAAAAGCCAATACGAATACCCTATAGTTTTTCAATGTGGAACTGAGAAGGAAAAATACGATAAAGTAGATGGACAGGAGAACGCCGCCGCCGGAATCAAAATCGTCCACCGGAAATTGAAAATGTTCCATGCCGGCAATATTCCATGCTTTCAGCGTGATTTGGTCTTCCAGCCTGTAGCCCGACAAAATGACGGAACTGGCGGCAGCAGTAATACAAACTGCAAAACTCACTATGCGGAGAATGATGATAACAATGATGGTAACAGGAGAGGCTATGTAATCAACCCAACTTTTTGTCTGTTTCAGAAGTACGTTTTTCGCTAACAGCTTGGTACATCCCTTTAAGGCAAACGCACAAAGCACGAATACCAGAAACACCATGAACCACGAGTTGAACAGTGTGAAAAGAGCGGACGACACCGTCAATACCGGTTTCAGCAGGTATTTTCCGTAAAAGGTGTCTCTCGGCGTTGCAATATAATCCAGATTGTCTGAGATAAATGTCAAGGCGCCATTGACATTGGATCGCTGGAACCACGAAAACTGGCTGTATTCGTAAGCGCCTCTGTTTGCGCGGTCGATAAAATACGGCAGACTTTTGTCGATACCTGTTTGGCTGACGGTATCCTGAAGCGAAACATACCTTGTACCCATGGTGAATCCCCGCATTTTGCAATATAAATCGTATGTCCTGCCCATGCGAACCTGCACAAGTTCGGGCGAGCGCGATACATAGATCAAAATACCCCTCCGTTTGAATGCTTTGGGCTCGGGATGCGTGTCCACGTACTGTTCGAACATTTCGTCCGCACTTGTTGCCATGCGCGACGGCTCCACACTGTCTGCGGTATGTACCACCAAAGCCACGCCTTCGGGGTATTGCGCATGAAGAATCAGATTTTTCGTTTCGTCCGAAAGAATGGACGCCTCATCATGAATCACAGGCGGAACGGATATGGTTTCCGTTTCGTCCGAACACGAAGTCACACTAACCGCCGCAAACAGCAGAAACACCGCAACAGGCAACTTGCACAAGATTTTCTTCATCGCTTTAATCATTTTTTCATATTTTATTTAATTTATAATTCAATTTTCCGGAACCATCTCCCTGTTCTGCATCCTGCAAGATGAGAGAAAATTTTTCCTGTTCCGTCATATCTTTTTAATTTTGGGAACTCCTAAAAACTTGATTTTTCAAGGCAGATAAACCGGAGTTTACTAATTGTAAATGAGGATTTAAAAATTGACAAAATTGAAGTCGAACGCCGAAAAAGCAGTTTTTAGGAGTTCCCTTTTACAATTTCAGTTTACGGTACTATTGCCGAAACTATTTCAA
>JAISRX010000085.1 GCA_031273395.1 Bacteroidales bacterium
TCATTCCGCAGGAATGTAACATTCCTGCGGAATGAAGAATGGTGGCGGATATTTATTATTTCTACCGAGCTTTACATTCCTAACGGAATGCCTTGCCGGCACAATCCCCCATGCGGCAAAGTCCCGCACGGGACGGCACTTTATTAACCGTATGCTTCAGCTTACGGGCAGACTACAGCAGCACGGTAACAAGTCCCGCACGGGACGATATGTGCATCACCGGATGCGGTTCATTCCGTAGGAATGCCTTGCCGGCACAATCCCCCATGCGGCAAAGTCCCGCACGGGACGACACTTTATTAACCGTATGCTTCAGCTTACGGGCAGACTACAGCAGCACGGTAACAAGTCCCGCACGAGACGACACTTTATTAACCGTATGCTTTGCGGAACTTTTTACGCATGCAACAATTTGAACGGCGAAGCCCTCGCCGAAGGTAAATGCACCCGATAAAATTTATCTCCGGTTCATCGAACAACAAGAAAAAACAGTTATCTTTGCCCTCAATCTGTAAAATTTTGCATTGACGCTAAATGCAAAACAAACAGACTTTTATACATGAAATAGAATATGTCGATGCTTTTTTTCATATTGTCTGCCAAATTGACACCTAACGATGAAGAACATCGCTCCGGCGTCACTGTTATGGATGCCGATCAACCACAATGCGGCATGTTTTGGTATGATTTTTGTAGAAGCACTTCTACGAACGAGTGTGCATGTATAACAAACATTTTTCAACATATCATACGGTTACAATCTGTTTTGAGAATATGGTCAGGGCATTTTTATCATTCATGACCGAAACGGTCATGAGTTGGAGAGGGTTGTTTTTATGTATTTGTGCGATGATGAAACACATACATCAGTGAAATGAAAGAAGTAGGACGATATAAGATTTTTATTTCCACCGTCTTTCTCGTAGAAGACATGGTGGCACTTAACCTCCTGTATTTTATCTTGTTGCCTGTTTTTAAGATAACATACGACCCGATATACAGTTTGGCGCTCCTTTCGATCAATTTGGGCTATTTGCTGAGTATTGCCATCGTTCCGTTTGCCGACGACCAGCGAAGGTTGCGTATGCAACATCTGATAGAAAGTTCTTTTTACCGTTTGTCCGTCACTGCCCTCATTTTTCTGGCGTGTCTGTTTACCGTCAAAATATCGGGAAGTGTATCCCGTTTGTTCATTGCTGTCTTTTTCAGCACGGCATTTTTTCTTCTTGTTACGGGACACTTGCTTACGCGGAAAGCGCTCACCTATACCATTATCAGCAACAAGCGCAACCGCAAGGCAATTATTCTGGGCGCGGGACTTATCGCGCAAAAACTCTATAAAGAACTGACCGGCAACTCTTATCTCGGCATAAAAGTACTCGGATTTTTTGAAGACGACTCCTCTAAAAAAAGAGCCGGGATTTTGGGTACGCTTGAAGACGCCAAAAAATATGCCAAAGAACATCAGGTGACAACGGTATATTGCACTTTGCCGCTGTCGGCAAGAAGCAAAATCATCGACTTTTTAAATTTTGCGGAACTCAACGTCATCAATTTCCATATTGTGCCTTCCGTGGGCTACTACACCCGTACGCCGGTTGTGCTGGAAACGGTGGGCAGCATGCCTATTTTGTCCCTGCGCAAGGTTCCTTTGAGCAACCTTCACAATGCCATACTCAAACGAAGTTTCGACATAATTGTTTCGTTTACATTTTTAGTAACCCTGTTCCCTGTCATTTATTTACTGCTGGGCATCGCAATCAAATCAAGTTCGCGGGGTCCGGTATTTTTTGTGCAGGAACGTACCGGGAAAAACGGAGAAATTTTTCGATGCTACAAATTCCGCAGCATGCTGTGCAATAATGAAGCCCACACCAAACAAGCAACGGTCAATGACCACAGGAAAACATGGATAGGCGCTTTTATCAGACGCAGCAATCTCGACGAATTGCCACAATTCATCAACGTGCTAAAAGGCGAAATGTCTATCGTCGGTCCGCGACCGCACATGTTACGGCATACCGAAGAATATTCGCAAATGCTGAACAAGTACATGGTACGTCATTTCATCAAGCCCGGTATCACCGGATGGGCACAAATCAACGGGTTTCGGGGAGAAACAAAAACACTGGGACAAATGGAAGGACGCGTTAAAAAAGACATTTGGTATCTCGAAAACTGGACGCTCCTGCTCGACATAGTGATCATCATCAAAACTATCCTGCTGTTTTTCAAGGGCGACAAAAACGCATACTGAAAAAATATACAGGGTTAACGCACTTAATTTTTCGGTAAAAACATCCCAAAGATTGAAAATTTCTTTTGATCGGGATTCTTTAGAACGTGAAATAAATAATCAGGCAGCGTATCATCCGTTTTTTATTCGTTGCAGCATCTCCTCGAACGATACATTTTCCTGTTCGCCGGTGAGCATGTTTTTCAGGCTGATGACGCCGGCGGCTATTTCCGTTTCGCCTGTCATGGCAACGTAGGGTATTGCCTTGCCGTGGGCATAAGCCATCTGTTTTTTTATTTTGGCGGGTTCGGGATATATCTCTGCGTTGACGCCTGCCGCACGTACTTTTCCCAGTATTTTCAGTGCGTGTGATTCTTCCGCCTGCCCGAAATTGACCAGCATCAACCGTGTGGTTTGACCCGTATCGGCAGGGTAGGCGTTCAATTGCGACAGAACGTCGTAAATGCGGTCGGCGCCAAAGGATATGCCCACGCCGGACATGCCGGGCAATCCGAAAATTCCGGTCAGATTGTCGTAGCGACCTCCTCCGCAAATACTGCCTATTTCCACATCCAGCGCTTTTACCTCAAGGATGGCGCCGGTGTAGTAGTTCAACCCGCGTGCAAGCGTCAGGTCTAACTCTATGGGGAGGGGTATTTCCAGCGAGGCGGCGTAGTCCAGAATGGTGCGTATCTCATGGAGACCTGTCTGTCCTGTTTCGCTGCCGGCAAAAAGTTCCTCCAGCCGACCGATCTTTTCCCGATTGCTTCCCGACAGGCATATCACCGGTTGCAGCGCTTCGACGGCTTCGCGGGTCAGTCCTTTTTCCAGCAATTCCCCGTTTACCTTCTCCAAGCCGATTTTTTCCAGTTTGTCAATGGCGACGGTAATGTCTGTGATTTTGTCCTTCTGCCCGATCAGTTCGGCAATGCCGGTCAGGATCTTCCGGTTGTTGATTTTCACCGATACCCGCACGTTCAAAGTCCGGAAAACTTCGGCAATGATTTGCAGCAGTTCCGCTTCGTTGAGCAGGGAATCGCTTCCCACCACATCCGCATCGCACTGGTAAAACTCGCGGTAACGCCCCTTTTGCGGACGGTCGGCGCGCCACACCGGCTGTATCTGGTAACGTTTGAAGGGAAAGGTAATCTCGCTTTGATGCTGTACCACAAAACGCGCAAACGGAACCGTGAGGTCATAACGCAATCCTTTTTCGCACATCTTTGCGGACAGCCTGTTCACATTCCGTTCCGCAAGGTCGGCTTCGGCAACGTCCGACAGGAAATCGCCCGAATTGAGGATGCGGAACAACAGTTTGTCTCCTTCTTCGCCGTATTTTCCCAGCAAGGTGGACAGGTTTTCCATGGCAGGCGTTTCAATGGGTTGAAATCCGAAACGCCGGAATACGGTTTTGATGGCGTCGAAAATATAATTGCGCTTCACCGTTTCGGAAGGAATGAAATCACGTGTGCCTTTGGGGATGGATGGTTTTTGCATTATAATAATATGTATGGTTGAACGGGCGATATTTTTTGGTGACTACGGCTTGCTGCGAAACTCAAAAAAGGCATAGACGGCAAGAATCATGACGGACAGCAACAGATAGATCAACCGTCGGTCGGCAGTGTCGGCATGCTGTTGCAAAGCGAAGGCAAGCAAATTGGCGGGCAGTTCCTTTGCGGAAGGCATGTCGTTGTGATGCCATTTGGCAAGCACCGTTCCGTTTCGGATCAACACCAGTCCGGGATTGGAACGAATGATGGTTTTCAGCGTTATCCCGTCGGTAAAACAAAAGTCGAAGGATAATCCCAATTCTGTTTTCACCGCTTCGATTTCTTCCCGCAGGGAGGACGTCAGGCAATAGAAGCCGTATCCGTTCTCACGGCAGAATTTTGCTATCTCATCCGCTTTCCCGAACGCTTCCCTGTCGCTTTTGTCCAGACGGTAAGCCGCCAGCAGGAACGTGTATCCCTCCGACGACAACACTTCTTCGGTAATGTCCGTTTCCGTATCCACCGTCACGATGGAAAAATCGTGAATGGGCGGCTGATACCCTTTCCTGACCAGTTCCGACCGGGTATCTTTCCACACCCATGTGCTGTCGTTCCACGGATAGTCCTGCTCGTCGAACGCCTTGACCACTCCATCCTTTTCGTAATACAGGGTGATTTTAAATTCGTCGGAAGGCGCTCCTTCCGGCACGGACATCCCTCGTGGAATATCCGCTCCCACGCTGTACGGGCGAAAATCAAGCAAAGGAAGATGATGATAGCCGTATGCCGAAATGCCGGCCATGAGGGCGGCAATCACCGCCACACAAATCCATTCGATCAGCGGGCGGTAAACGGGTTCGTATTTTTTGCGACGGGTGAAGACCACCACCGCCATTGCCAGCAGGAGAATATTCTTGAAAAACGTTTCCCAGTTGGTCAGTATCAGCGCGTCGCCGAAGCATCCGCAATCGGTGACGGGATTGGTCAGCGCCAGAATAAAGGTAAGCACGGTGAAGAAACACATGAACAGCAACACCGCCCATGCCGACAGTTTCATGCGCAGCCTCAGCGTCAGCGCCATGCCGATAACAAATTCGGCGGCGCACAGCAATACCGACAGGGGAAATGCCAGAGGGGAAAGAAACGACACGTCGAACGCCGTAAAATAATCGGTGATCTTGTAAGTGTAACCCAACGGATCTACTCCTTTTACGAATCCCGAAAAGATAAATACGCATCCCAACAGGATACGGGACAGGGCGGCTATGATTTTCATCAGCGAATTTATATTTATGTTTGAGGGGGGCAAAGATAATAACTTTTTGTGATACTTTAACGGCATGTTTGACAGGGCTAAATCTTTTTTGAGGCGCTGTTGCCTTCATCAAATGTTGTTTCGTGCCGTGCAGGACTTGGGAGCGTATGGATGCCGTCTTGTCCGTAGCTGAAGCATCCGGTTAATAAAGTGTCGTCCCGTGCGGGACTGCCCGGCAAAACAAACGCCTTTGCCGCCGTAGAGACGCGGCATGCCGTGTCTCTCATCACCGAGACCGTAGTGGCAGGTCGCGCCTGCCTTCAATGAAAACGACACAAGGGCGGATGCGAGGGCGAGTGCAAGACCATTCCTACGAACACAACCCTAAGAAAATGTCCGTAAATTAATTTTACATTCATGCTTAAATACCTTTGCGGCATGGAAAAGTTCAAAGAAAAATTAGCGTTGATCTTCCGGTGACCTGTAAAAATTAATTTGTTGATAATCAGATACAGATAAAACTGTCAAAAAAGCATAAAATTTCTGCATAAAATTTTCATATTAAGATAATTATATGTAATTTTGCAGGGTAAAAACAAGTAATAATTCTACCTCCAAAAATGCAAAAAAAAATGAAAGTGTCAAGATATCGCAAAACAGGTAAGGCATTGTACAAAAATAAACGATGCATTTATTCCCATTTCGTCCCTGTATGGCAGGTTCTCCCCCCCTCTCCATTTTGGAGAGGGGCTGGGGGTGAGGAAAAAAACCATCTCCCGTAACAAGGGGATTAAACCCCGTGCTGCTTACCCAAAAACGAAATAAACAAATGATACATTTATTTATGGACGATTCCTTAGTCGGTGGATAGTGTAAAATAATGTAAAAAATATGTTTTATATCGGGAAATGATTTCAAAAAAACATAATTTTGCTTTTTCAAATAACCGTTTAAAATTAATGAAATGATGAGCAGAATAGTTTTTATTGTATTTTTGTTTTTATGCACGTGTCCCCTGTTGCAGGCGCAGGACGTCAGTTTGCCGGAGCCTGTGAAGTCGGGCGGCATGCCGTTGATGGAAGCGTTGAGCAAACGTCAAACCATACGTGCATACGCCGACCGGGCAATCGGGCAGCAAACCCTTTCCAACCTGTTATGGGCGGCGTATGGTTTTAACCGCGCGGACAAGCGTGTGGTTCCTTCTGCGCAAAACAGACAGGAAATAGACCTGTATGCGGTATTGAAAGAGGGAATTTATTTTTACGACGCCAAAGCCAACAAATTATTGCTCAAGGCAAAAGGCGATTACCGGAAGGATACCGGCGGGCAGGATTTCGTTGCCGGAGCGCCGCTCAATCTGGTGTACGTTGCCAATCTGGACAGGGCGTCCGGTCATGATGCGGCATGTGTCGATTGCGGGTTCATTTCGCAAAACGTCTATCTGTTCTGCGCTTCCGAAGGGCTGGCAACGGTGGTAAGAGGCGGCATCAACAAAGCCGGCATGCACAAAATACTTCAGCTGACCGCCCATCAGGAAGTGTTGCTGGCGCAAACCGTAGGATATCCGAAATAAACGTAAGAAATTGCAACCCCACGTGAAACACGCCCTGTTGCTGTACGGTATATTGATACTGTTGCTGGCGGGGTGTTTTTTGACGGTACTGTTTACCGGCAACATCCATATCCCTTTGCGGGACGTCCTCCGGATACTGTTTGCCGGCGACGGGAGCATGAGCGAAGAATGGGTCATCATTATCCGCGAGTTCCGGTTGCCGAAAGCCGTCACTGCCGCGCTGGCGGGAAGCGCTTTGAGCGTGGGCGGATTGCAGATGCAGGCAATATTCCGCAATCCCCTGGCAGGTCCCTATGTATTGGGCATCAGTGCGGGAGCAACGCTGGGCGTGGCTGTGGTGATGATGGGCTTCTCGGCTGCGGCGGCAACGGATCATGCAGGAATGACAGGCAACTGGATGATTGTAACCGCCGCTTTTCTGGGGGCGGCAGCGGTTTTGTTCCTCATATTTTCCGTTTCGCTGCGCATCAAGGACGTGATGACCATCCTGATACTGGGCATCATGTTCGGGAGCATCACTTCCTCATTCATCAACATGTTGCAGTTTTTCAGCAGCGAAAGTCTCTTGAAATCCTTTACCGTATGGACAATGGGCAGCCTTCATGCGGTGACGGCGTCGCAGCTGGAAGTCCTCCTTCCCTGCCTGTCGCTTGGGCTGCTGCTGTCGCTGCTGACCGTGAAAAACCTGAATGCGATGCTGCTGGGAGAAAATTACGCCCGCAGTCTCGGCGTAAACATCATGGCATCGCGCCTGTTGATTTTTTGCAGTACCGGCATACTGGCGGGAAGCGTCACCGCGTTTTGCGGTCCGATAGGCTTTATCGGGATTGCTGTCCCCCACATTTGCCGGATGCTTTTCCGGACGTCCGACCAGCGCATTCTGTTGCTTGCCTGCATCCTGCTCGGTGCAACGGTAATGCTGCTCAGCGATTTTATTTCGACCCTCCCCTCCGGAGGAATGGTGCTGCCGATCAATTCGGTCACCGCTTTCATCGGTATTCCGGTAATTGTATGGGTGATCGTGCGCAACCACAAAATGTCGTCCCTGATATGAACGGAAAACAAACAGTCATGGTCACGGGAGGAACGGGACTGGTCGGTTCGCATCTGATGCTCCACATGCTGCGGAAAGGCTACAGGATAAAAGCGCTCAAACGGCCGTCGAGCAATCTCGGCAGGGTACTGCAAACCTTTGCCCTGTACGCGCGGGACGCCGAAACCCTGTTCCGCGACGTCGAATGGATAGACGCCGACCTTTTCGATTTCGCCGACCTTTCCGACATGGCTGCCGGTTGCCGCTGCGCATATCATGCGGCGGCAGTGGTCTCCTTTCATGCCGGCAGCAGGCGGGAGATGCTGAGAACCAACATCGAAGGGACGGCAAACATGGTGAACGTGTGTCTGGAAAAACAGATACCGCTGTGTTTTGTCAGTTCCATCGGGGCATTGGGACGCGGAGACTGCCGCCGTCCGGTTACCGAAAACACCTCGTGGCAAACATCGAAAAACCGTTCCGTGTACGCTTGCAGCAAATATGGATCGGAGATGGAAGTATGGCGCGGGATTGCCGAAGGATTGCAGGCGGTGATCGTCAATCCTTCCGTCATTTTGGGAGCGGGCGACTGGGGAAAAGGCAGCTCGTCGTTCTTTCCGGAAATTCACAGGGGCATGAAGTTTTACACCTCCGGGGTAACGGCTTTTGTGGACGTTCGCGACGTTGTCCGCTGCATGGTGCAACTCATGGAAGAAAAGCATTACGGCGAACGGTTTATCCTTTCGGCGGGCGAACTGAGCTACCGAGAGTTGTTCAGGCAGATAGCCGCGGGACTGCATGTTGCCGAACCCGCCTTTCAAGCCCGCCCGTGGATGCTGCGCATTGCCTGCTGCGGAGCGTGGATGGCAGCCCGAATAACAGGCAAACCTCCCGTCCTGACCAAAGAAACCGTACAGTCCGCTTTCCGCCGGAACTTTTATTCGAACCGGAAAATCACGGAAACACTCTCTTTCACCTTCACCCCCCTGCAACAAACCATAGCGGACTGTTGCCGCTATTTTCTCCAATCACTGTAATTCCAAAACTCCCGACCTGTCGGGAATCAGTCGGCGCTTTTCGAGAAGGAAAACCGCGGACGGCGCTGCAAACCGGCAGACAAAGAAGTTGCACTGAAAAGCCTTCATCCGGAATGTTTTCTTTTACCGTGCAGGCGCTTCTCCCGAAAGGGCTGTCGCCACGACGGCCAAATGGCATGCACGACTATATATGCACGGCAGATGCAAGAGGCGTACAGGAGCATGCAGGATGCGCCACGCCTGTTAAACATCGTTTTTTTGTAAAATGAAAAATATTTTTTTGGGAAATAAAAAATATATTCTACATTTGCAGCATCAAATTTTCATAAACCGAAAGAAATTTATGTGTGTTTTTTCTCAGATATCCATCGCGAATAGCCCTGCCGGAGCAGGGTTCGGCATGATTTTTGCCACACACACACACACACACACACACACACACAGGTACTTACGCGCGCGCAGTTACAATTTTTTTTCCACATACATATCAGCCGCAGCATATTTTTTTATATGCGCGGCTTTTTTTGTGCGCTTATGCACCGGCACGGCACAAATATCATGAAAATTCTATGGACACGGACAGCGACAATAAAAGGAGTATCCCGAAAATCCTGCAACAGAGTAGGGGTTTATATAATTTTATTTTTTATTTATTTAATTTAAATTTTAGTTCTTATGTTTAAAAAAGTAGTAACAGTAGCAGTAGCAGCCGTTTTAACGGCAGGGTATGCACAGGCGCAGTTCAAATTCGGCGCGCGTGCAGGGTTCAATCTGACCAACGTGTCGGAGAAGTATGCCGATGGCGAAAAACCCAGCGGGGATGACAAATCAAGTTTCAAACCCGGGTTTCAGATCGGCGTAGTGGGCGAATATGCGTTAAGCGATGCTTTCGCAATTCAGCCCGGTATTGTGTTTGCCACGCAGGGCGCCACGTACAAGTGGGGGGAAAAGGCAAAGACGGTAATAGCTTTGAATTACCTCCAAGTCCCCATCAACGCTCAGTATAAACTTGATTTGGGCGGGGCAAAACTGTTGTTGCAGGCGGGTCCCTATCTCGGTTTTGCCTTGAGCGGAAAATACAAGAACTGGGACGACGAAGGCAAAAAAGTGGAACCTGAGGACGACGAGTTGGCGAAAATCAAGATCGGAAGCAACAAGGACGAAGATGACATGAAAGCCTTTGACTTCGGTTTGGGACTCGGCGCGGGCGTTCAGTTCGGCAACATTCAAGCCGGCGTGGGCTACAACCTCGGTCTGGTCAATACAGCCTTCCGCGAAGAAGGCGATACCAAAAGTTTTAGCAAAAACAACGGGCTTGCCATTACCCTGACCTATCTGTTCGGCGAATAAGCCACAGAGAGGTTGTTTGAAATGCAAAGCGGCAAAACAAGTGTTTTGCCGCTTTTTTTACGTCCGGCGGCTGCTCCCCTCTGCGTGGCAACTCCTCTTCCGCCCCGCGGGAAGGCTGCAATGAAGCGGGTTGTTTTGCCGGGCAGTCCCGCAATGGACGACACTTGGATATGCTACAGCAGAAAGTGTCGTCCCGTGCGGGACATGTGCTGTCCCGAAAGGACGCATGCCCGGCGTCGCATTCATGAACCCGACACGTTGTGTTGGGGTGGAACGGGTGGTGAAAAATTTCATGGCGCGCTCCCTCGTCACGGGAGCACGCTCCCTCGTCACGGGAGTGCACTCCCTCGTCACGGGAGTGCACTCCCGCGTCACGGGAGTGCACTCTCTCGTCACGGGAGTGCACTCCCTCCACGCGGGAGCGCACTCCCTCCACGCGGGAGCGCACTTCCGCGACGGCATATTACACAAGCATATTCCTGATATTCAATAAATTAAAATTTTTAATCCTTATCGTTTCGGACGTGTTACGTGAGGCTTCCGTCATCAACATCATTTTTAAGGTGCGGGACTTTTGCACATCCTCCATACATGCGACAATTTGAAACGTCAGTTCGGCGGAGCCAATTGAAAATCGACGCAGTCAAACGTACCCCCTCTTCTCTCTCAACTCGAGAAGTCCCGCGGGGACTTTTTGCGTATGCGACAGTTTGAACGGCGGGAGATTGGTTTACCCCCTCTTTTGACCGGCTGGTCGGAGAATTAGCGGCGTTCGTCGATTATTCTTTTGTTTTTATGAGTTTTATAAGTACTTTTGGGCGTTTTTCAGGTTAAAAATGAAAGTGTATCATCAGGCAGATTTAAAACATTTCGGCGCTTCATGCGTTAGAAAAGAACCGACATACATTCAGGAGCGGGAGGAGTTATTTTCTTTTCCGGATACGGATGAAAATAAATGGAGCAATGGCAAAGAAGGATAGCATCAGAAATGCAACCCCGGGACTGGGGTTCAGGATATTCAAGTTATATGTACGTGTATTTTACGGTAAACTGTATTTCAGGAGGGTTCATGCCCTTAATTTGACAAACATTCCCCGGAACTGTCCGCTGATGATTGTATCCAATCACCAGAACGGAGTGTGCGATCCGCTGGGTATCCTGTTGTCCGGGCATCCGCGGAAAGAAAGGAAGCCCAAGTGCCTTGTGCGCGCCGATGTGTTTACCGTCCCTGTTCTTAAAAGCATTGTGCGGTGGCTGGGACTGTTGCCGGCTTACCGCATTTCCCATGACGGCGCGGAATCTCTGGCAAACAACGCCGGCACTTTCAGGGAAACGGAAGACGAACTGCTGAAGGACGGAACCGTCATCCTGTTTCCCGAAGCGAAGCATCAGGACAAGCGATGGCTGGGAAAATTCTCACTGGCATATCTACACATTCTGTTTAAGGCGGCGGAAAAAACCGGTTTTGAAAAGGAACTGTTTGTCCTGCCTTCCTGCAATCACTATTCCGATTATTTCGGATTAGGGGAAGAAATGCTGGTCAGCTTCGGGACGCCCGTTTCCATTGCGCCGTATTACCGGCTGTACAAAACCAAGCCCAGAACCGCGCAGCGTCAGGTGAACGAGCTGGTCAGGCAGCAGATTTCGGAAATGATGCTCAACATTACCGACCTGAACAATTATGCCGCCATAGATTACCTGAGAAATACCTATGGCGTCCGTTATGCAAAAGAAAACGGCTTCAACCCCGATTATTTGCCTGACAAGCTGCTTGCGGACAAACAGCTGTTCCACCGGCTGGAAGCTGCCAAAGCGGCGGACGAAACACGCATCGGGCAAATCTATGAGCAGGTGCATGCCCTGAAGGAAAAAACGGAACAGCTTGGGATCAACGACCGCCACATGGACGCAAAATGCAGTATATGGCAAATAACGGGAGAGGGCGTGGCAGGCATCGTTTTGTTTCCGGTTTTATTGATTTCATTAATCCCCAACCTGCTGATACTGTTCGTACCGCAGGCGATTGCCGCAAAAATAAAAGACCCCATGATGCGCAGCACCATATACCTGTCTGCTAATATATTGTTTATCTTTCCATTGTCGTATTTTCTGGTTTTTGAATTTAGCCGGTTAATCACAAAAAATCTGCCTTTTTCCCTCCTGTATGCATTTGGTATTCCTTTTTTTGGTATATTTGTATTGAATTATCATAAAAGGTGGAAATGCTGGAAGAGCCGTCGGCAGGTGTACCGGTTAAGGAAGAACCGGAAGAAAGATGACTTGATTTCGCTGAGAAGCCGAATTTTTGAATCACTGGATCAAATATTAAAACAAATGAATTGAATGAAAAGAAGAGTAGTTATTACGGGAATGGGCATCTATTCCTGTCTGGGTAAAAATCTGGAAGCGGTACAAACATCCCTGTATCACGGCGCGTCCGGTATTATTTTCGATCCCGTTCGCAAGGAAATGGGGTTTCGTTCCGGATTAACCGCCAACCTTGAGCTGCCCGACCTGAAGAGCGTGCTGAGCCGTAACCAGCGGGTGTATATTCCCGAACAGGGACTGTATGCCTACGTTTCTACTGCCGAAGCGTTGCAAAATGCGGGAATAAGTCAGGATTACATGGACGCGCACGAAGTAGGACTGCTGTACGGCAACGACAGCAGCGCCGACGCCGTGATGAACAGCGTGGACATCATGCGGGAAAAGAAAAACACCACGCTGATAGGTTCGGGAGCGATTTTCAAATCAATGAACTCCACCGTCAGCATGAATCTGGCATGTATCTTTAAACTGAAAGGCATCAACCTGACCATCTCCGGAGCATGCGCCAGCGGTTCCCACGCCATCGGACTGGGCAGCCTGCTGATCCGGTGGGGTTTGCAGGACTGCATTGTTTGCGGGGGTGCGCAGGAAGTCAATCCCTATTCGGTGGGCAGTTTCGACGGTATCAGCGCCTTTTCGGTAAGAGAGAACGAACCGACCAAGGCGTCGCGTCCGTTTGACCGCGACCGCGACGGACTGGTACCCGGAGGAGGAGCGGCAACCGTGATCATCGAAAGCCATGAATCGGCTGTAAAGCGGGGCGCTCCCATTCTGGCGGAAATTTGCGGATACGGATTTTCTTCCAACGGCGACCACATCTCCGTTCCCAACGTGGACGGACCGAGCCGTTCGCTGCAAATGGCTATCAGGGAAGCGGGAATAGACATACGGGAGATAGGGTATGTAAATGCACACGCAACATCCACGCCCGTAGGCGACAGAAACGAAGCCAAAGCCATTGCCAATGTGTTTGGCGACTACCGACCGGAAGTCACCTCCACAAAATCAATGACCGGACACGAAATGTGGATGGCGGGCGCCAGCGAGGTGATCTATTCCATGCTGATGATGAAAAACGGGTTCATCGCCCCGAACATCAATTTCGAAAATCCGGACGAGGATTCGGCAAAATTGAACATACCCGCTTCGAGAATTGACAAGCATTTCGATATGTTCCTGTCCAATTCCTTTGGCTTTGGCGGAACCAATTCTACTTTAATCGTAAAAAATATATAAACATAATTATATCAACAGGAAATGGATAAACAAGAGCTTATTGACAAAGTGAATGTTGCATTGGCTGAGGAGTTTGAAATAGAAATCACGAAAATTACCCCCGATGCGGACATTAAGGAAACGTTAGACCTGGACAGCCTGAGTCTGGTGGACATGGTTGCCTTGATAGAAAATTTGTGCAGTGTGGAAATCAAAGGGCAGGATATTACTTCCATCAGGACATTCGAAAATCTGTACAATTTCATCATCGACAGGATGCAGTGAGTAATGCATGAACAGCCGGATCAGCCGGTGATGCCTCTACATGAGGCGCATCTGTTCAAACAGGGTTATTTCGTCTGTAAAATTCATTTGCGGAAACCGCTGTTGCATTGAGCGTATCTTGTCGAGGCAGTTCGCAGCAAATGCGCGAGTGGCGGCATTTCGATGAACAGGTCGGTGGTCGGAGGCTTTTACAATATCCTCCACCTCTTTCATTATTCGAGATGCTTCATCCGTCAAATAGGTTTCACGGAAATATTCACGGATATACTGCATCGCCGCGGGGCTGGGGTGCGTCATGTCTTCGCCGTAGAAACGGTAATCGCGCAAATCGTCCAGCAGGATTTCGTAAGCCGGGAAATAACCGGCGCCGGTTATTGAGTTCAGCCGTTCGACCGACAACAGCAGAGTGGCTTTGCTGAGTTGGTTTTCGTGTGCGCCGTCGCGCAGGTGGCGGACGGGACTTACCGTAAAAACGATTTTGGCGTCCGGACTGCATACATGCAATGCGGCGATGGTCTTTTCCCATTTTTCGCATATTTCGTCGACGCCGCTTCTGACCCGCTCGAACATGCCTGCCGGATATTGATGGCAGTTAGCTGCTATCTGTCCGGTATCTTTCCTTCTGTATGCCCATGCCGTACCGAATGCGACGAATATCCATCCGGCTTGTGTCAGTTGCCGGCGTCCTTCCAGCAGTTCCCTGTTGATCCCTTGCAGGCAAACGTCCGCATCGGGATGCGAAAACCTTCCGTGATGATCAAAACTGATCCACGATTCATGATGATACAGCAGGTCGTCCTTTGTGTATTTTTCCGCCGCTATCATCCGTTGCAGCTGCCGGGCGATCGGCAACGGATGAAAAACCGTTCCGAAAGGGTTGATCACCATGTTGAACTTGAGCCGTTGCAATTGACAGCCGATATTTTCGGCAAAACAGGAGCCGAGCATCATCAACGGCGTACCGTAATTGATCCTGTCCGGCGAACGTACCGGACGGATGACGGTTCTAAACGTTTCCATCTTTTCGTATTTGTCGGATCATCCAGTTGAGTACATAATAAAAAACAGCGTCGTTATGGACTTCATGGGGCAAATCATGTCCCATCCCGTCCCAAAGTTTGTATTCGACGGATGCGATGCGTCCGGCAAGCAATTCTCCCGCACGGCGGGAAACCAGCCGGTCTTCCTTTCCGAACATCAGTAAAACCGGCAAATGCGGCTGATACCGGTTTTGCAGCACCTCTCCGGCAGCTTGCCGCAAATCGGTAAAAAGTTTGACGGAGATTCTTTTATGGATCAAAGCGTCCGTTTTTGAACTTTTCTGCGATCCGTTCATTGCAAGCTGTTCCGCCTTAATGCCTGTTCTTACCGTCCATGAAGGAAACAGAAGCGATGCAATTGCAGCCGTCCGCGCCAATAGCGGCGGCGGAGGATGCAAGAGTTCCATCCACGGCGAAGATGCAATGACTCCGGTTATTTCCGGGCGCTCGTCCATTGCGCAGGCAAGAGCGATAAGCCCGCCCATGCTGTGTCCGTACAGGAAAATCCGCGTCTGTGGATATTCCTCGCGCGCTGTCCGGATCATCGCATGAAGATCGCTTTTCAATCCGGACAGTGCAGCATGTCCTCTTTTTCCCGAAGACCGCCCGTGTCCCCGCCAGTCGAACAGGATACATCCTGTGGAATGACCGGTGAAACGGTTTGCCCACTGTGCATAGCAGCCGCAATGTTCGCCCGTTCCGTGCAGCATCATCACGATGCCGTCCGGTTTTGCATCGGGCATGCACTGCCGCACGTACAGCAGCGTTTTCCCGTCTATTCGCCTGTGATACTCCTTTATTTGCATATCGAATATTAATCGGAAACAAAAATACAAAAGAATTTCATTGCCCGGCAGAAAAGTCGGAATCTTTTTTGAGACGACGGAGAAAAAGATGAACTCAATAGCGCCTCAAAAAAAGAATTAATCTTTTTTTAACCTGTTTTTTTTTATCTTCAAATCTGATTATCTTTGCCGTTCGGAAGTGATCATCTTAATGAAACAACACAATGAAATTCATTTTTTTATGTACGTCAATCATTGCATTGACCATCGGATGCGCCGGAAAAGACAAAGGCGGGTGGGTAAAATTATTTAACGGGAGAAACCTTGACGGTTGGGTACAACTCAACGGAAAGGCGGAATACAGGGTGGAAAACAGGGAAATTGTCGGTATTTCGCAATCCGGTACGCCCAACAGTTTCCTGTGCACCAAACAGGATTACGGTGATTTCATCCTTGAAATGGAGGTGAAAATAGATACTTCCCTCAATTCGGGCATACAGATACGCAGCCACAGTCTTCCCGAATACAAAGACGGCAGGGTACACGGCTATCAGGTGGAAATCGACCCGTCCAAACGGGGATGGAGCGGAGGTATTTACGATGAGGCGCGTGCAGGGTGGCTGTATCCGGTTACTCCGCACAATCCCTCCGCGGTGTCCGCCTTTAGAAACAGCGAATGGAATCATTACCGCATCGAAGCTGTCGGTAACCATATCAAAACATGGGTAAACGGTATCCCTGCCGCCGATCTTCTGACGGATGCGGACGCATCGGGATTTATTGCATTGCAGGTACATGCCATTAACGCGAAAACCAAACCCTGGTCTGAGGGCGCCACCGTGCGCTGGCGCAACATCCGCATCATGACCGCCCGTCTTGAAGCCGGACGCAAAACGGATACGCCGCCCGTCAAGCAGGTAAACGTTATTCCCAACACGCTGAGCGACCGCGAAAAAGCCGACGGATGGATTTTGCTGTTCGACGGGCAAACAGCGGCAGGTTGGCGCGGCGCATTGTCGGAAACATTTCCCGGCAAGGGATGGAACATCCATGACGGCACGATGGAAGCGATACCGAGAAGTGAAAGCGGAGGCGGCAACGACATTGTAACCACCGGTCAGTATGACCATTTCGAAATAGTATTTGATTTCAAACTCTCCGAAGGCGCCAACAGCGGGTTAAAATACTACGTTACGGAGAACGGGTATGGCAAAGGCGCACTGGGGCTTGAATACCAGATACTGGACGACGAGCGGCATCCCGACGCCAAACAGGGCAGGGACGGCAACCGGAAACTTGCCTCGCTGTATGACCTGATACCGGCAGGAAACAAACGCTTCAACGGTATCGGACAATGGAATACGGGACGGATCATTGCCGTTAACGGGCATGTGGAACACTGGCTCAACGGGTTTAAAATACTGGAATACGAACGGGGAAGCGATGCTTACAGGAAACTGGTGGCGGAGAGCAAATTCGCCGGACTGAACAGGTTCGGGGAGGCGCCTCAGGGACATATCCTCCTGCAGTACCACAACGATCGCGTATGGTTTCGCAACATCAAAATACGAAGGATTTCGCCTATTTCTCAATAATAAAAATATCTTCGCCGGCTTTTTTCATCAAATATTGTTCGCGGGCAAACTTTTCAAGATTTTCGGGATTACTTTCCAGTTCTTCCAGTTTGGCACGGTCTTCCGTTATTTTCTTTTTGTAATAGATTTTGTCCCGCTCCAGCTGATGCACCTGTTTCAGTTTCACGGCTCTTTCAATCAGGTTATTGGAATCAAAAAAGACAATCCATACAAAAAAGAGAATCAGTGAAAGGCTGAATTTGTTTTTCAGCAACGGCAAAATAAAATAAAATCCTTTCTTTTCCATATCCTGTTTTTACAAATATGCGTTCATTTTTATTTCATGTCAGTTCACGGAATACGTCTTCCAGTGATTTTTCCTTCTGCTGCATCTCCAGCACTGCAATTTTCCGGTTCACGGCAAATTGAAACAGGGCGCTGCGGAGGTCGGTATTTTTTTCGCTGCGGATCAGCCATTTGTTTTCCTTCAGCCTGCATATTTCCGCCACGCCTTCCAGCTGCCGGAAATCCGTTTCCTGAAGGGGCGCGCTAAATTCCACTACAATGGTGCGTTCGCCGGCATGGTTGCTTTGCTGTATGTCCGCCACCGTTGCGTTGACCACCACCGCGCCTTTGTTGATAAGAATGGTACGATGGCAGATGGCTTCCACTTCCTGCATGATGTGCGTTGAGAGCAAAACGGTTTTGGACTTTCCCACTTCCGAAATCAGATGGCGAATCTCAATAATCTGGTTGGGATCCAGTCCGGTAGTCGGTTCGTCCAGTATCAGCGCCGCGGGATGGTGGATCAGCGCCTGCGCCAGTCCCACCCGTTGCCGGTAGCCTTTGGAAAGGTATCCTATTTTTTTGTGCTGTTCCCTTCCCAAGCCCGTAGCCTCTATCACTTCGGCAATCCTTTTTCCCGCATCGCGCTTCAGACGGTACAATCCCGCCACAAATCCGAGATATTCCTTCACATACATATCGGGATACAGCGGATTGTGATCGGGCAAATACCCGATACTGCGGCGGACGTCTTCCGATTGACGACGCACGTCGAACCCGTTGACCGACGCCGAGCCGGACGTGGCGGAAATATATCCGCAAATGATTTTCATCATGGTGGATTTCCCTG
>JAISRX010000161.1 GCA_031273395.1 Bacteroidales bacterium
AATTAATTTGAAATTTCTCTTCATGATTAAATATATTTAAATTGTAAAAAATAAGGTCTGCAATATTGATAACAGAGTGCAAAAGTACAAAATTAATTGTAATTCCCTGCAAAAATCTCACGGAAAAAATAAATTATTGTAGAATGAGAGGACGGCTATAATGGCAAAATGTCTGCCGCTATAGTGATGCGACAATTTGTAGAAATATTTTGCCATTCGGAGATAATCAGGTAACTTTGCAAACGGATAATAGCATAATTTACTATTTACAGTTTGGATAGAACGATCATTGTTTCTCACTCACACCGGCATGTATCAAAAAAACATTTTCACCGCTTTCGTAAACCGTTCCAATTCTTTTTCGGTATGGGCGACGGACAGGAAGTTAGCCTCAAACTGTGAGGGAGAGATATAGAAGTTGTGCGCCAGCATGAAGCGGAAAAATCGGGCGAAGTATTCCCGGTCGGTTTTTTTAACATCTTCAAACGAATGGATTTTGTCCGCCTTGAAAAACAGCGTGAACATGCTGCCTGCACGGTTCAAAAGGATGTCTTTGCCGCGAATGACGTCCTGCAGCGCGGGGAAAAAAGCGTTTGCCCGGGCTTCCAGATTTTCATAAAATCCTTCTTCGGACAATATCCGCAATGTCTCAATGCCGGCGCTCATGGCTACGGGGTTGCCCGACAGTGTGCCGGCTTGATATACGGCGCCGTCGGGGGCTAAGAGCGCCATGATGTCGTTTCGTCCGCCGAATGCGGCTGCGGGGAAACCGCCTCCGACAATTTTGCCGACCGTCGTGAGGTCGGGCGTGATGCGGAATGTTTTTTGCGCTCCGCCGCCGGACAGTCTGAAGCCGGTGATTACTTCATCAAAAATGAGGAGGGAGTTGTGTTGCGCCGTTATGTCGCGCAGGTATTGCAGAAAGCCGTCGTGCGGCAGTACAACGCCCATGTTGGCGGGTACCGGTTCCACAATCACGGCGGCAATCTGTTCTCCTTTTTCGCGAAACAGCCGACCGACGGCTTCGCGGTCGTTGAACGGAATACTTATCGTACAGGCGACGAACCCGGAGGGCACGCCTGCCGACGATGATTCGCCCAGTCCGGCTACGCCCGATCCGGCAGATACCAGCAAATGGTCGGCATGACCGTGGTAGCAGCCGTCGAACTTGACGATGAGTGTCCGTCGCGTAAATCCGCGTGCCAGACGTATGGCGCTCATCACGGCTTCCGTGCCGGAATTGACGAAGCGCACTTTTTGCATGCTTGGGATGTGTCGGTTGACAAGTTTTGCCAGTTCCGTTTCCTGCAGGGAGGGAATGCCGTAACTTGTCCCGTTGGCGATGGCCTGTCGCGCGGCGCGGTTCACCTGAGGATGAGCATGACCCAGGATGAAAACGCCCCACGAGAGGCAGAAATCGGTAAAGCGGTTGCCGTCCACATCCGTCAGGCGCGTCGCTTTTGCCCGGCGGATAAACAACGGCGATTCTCCCACACTGCGCAGCGCTCTGACGGGACTGTTCACGCCGCCGGGGATGTATTGTACAGCCTCCTTATAGGCTGCAACGGATTTTTCTCTGTTCATAAATTCTGTTTTTTTGCCATTCATAAAATTCGTTCATTTCTTCTTCAATGATTTGTTCCGCTTTCGCGATTTCGGAGATGCGCAGGCGACGGTTTTCGGCGGCAAAGCGTTCGATGTCGTCCAGATTGTAGAGCGTGATACCCGGCATTTTCCCGACACATTCTTCGACGTCGCGCGGAAATGCCAAATCGAAAATGAGCATCTCCTTTTCTTCCGGAATATCGTCTTTCCGGACAAGGGTATGGGGTGCGGAGGTGGCGCAGATCAGCACATCGGACAAGGCCAGCATTTGCCGTTTGTTCGACAGGTGCATCGCTGTGCCGTTACATTGTTGAGCCAGATGTTCCGCTTTCTCAAAACTGCGGTTCGACAGGAAAACGTTTACCGCCTTGCCGGCAGTGAGGTATTTCAGAATGTCTTCCGTCAATTTATTGACGCCGATGATGCTTACAATCTTTTTGTTCAGGTCGATATTTTTCCGCTTTAACATATCGACCGTAACCTGACTGTGCGATACGGCGCCCCGGGCTATCTTCGTTTCGGTGCGTACCCGTTTGCCGGTGTGCATTGCCGACTGGAACAGACGGTTCAGCGGCGATGACAGGCGATATTTTTCCGCCGCATCCATATAGGCCGACTTCAGTTGTCCCTGTATGGCGCGTTCGCCGGTCAGGGACGATTCCAGCCCCGACGCCACACGGTAGAGGTGGCGCAACAGTGCGGGCGGTACTTCACCCTCGCCCCAATAGACTTCCGTGCGGTTGCAGGTCGCCAGAAGGACGTGCGGTACGGATTTGTCGATGAGCGCCGTATTTGACAGCAATTCGCGCTCCGCCAGTCCGTATTCTGCGTTGTTGATGTGCCTGTATTGAATCATAGCGCCACCTCACCCCCGGGCCCTCTCCGCAGGGAGAGGGGAGAAATACCACCTCCCGCCTCTCTCCGCAAGAGAGAGGAGAAAGCATGTCTGAGCCTGTTGCCCCGCATTTCATACGGGGTTATTGAGTGGCAACACCTTCGGCATTGTGTGTCTGTATGGACTTCTCCCCTTTTCCTGCGGAGAGGCTTTAATTCTTCTTGAGGCGTTTTTACCATTGTTTGCGTTCTTTTTATGCGTTTTAATTGTGTTTATATAATACTTTTGCTTACATTTCCTGCTCCATGTTTAGAGATGCCTTTCTTCAAGTTTGAAGATACCCGTCTTCAATCTAAAAGGGCGTAATCCGTGTCATTTGATTGCGCCCTTTCAGGGCTTGATTTGTGTATATTCCATTTCGCAGGGCGTTGCCCTGCGCTGTTTGATTAAAGGGCGTTGCCCTTCCCAAAGCCCCCCTCCAAGTCCAAAGCCCGCCTTCAAGTCCAAAGCCCGCCTTCAAGTCCAAAGAGCGCCTTCATGTCCAAAGCCCGCCTTCAAGTCCAAAGACTATCTTCAAGTCCCCCCTGAGGGGGATTTAGGGGGCTTGTGGCTTTTAGCAGTTCCCTGATCTGATCGCGAACACGGATAGACCGGCGGACATTTTCGGCATTGGACGATACGGCAATGGAAATATTTCCTTCGCGATGAATCGCCGGCGATACGAAATCACAAAGCCGGGGATTGTCGCAGACGCTTGCCAGTATGCCCAACGATTCGGCATCGCGCTTGATACGGGCATTCAATGCTTCATTCTCCGTACAGATATAGACCAGAAACGCGCCTTGCAGGTCATCTTTGTCATAGTTCTTTCGGATGCGTATGAACGGCAGCTCGTCAAAGCCTTCGTGAAATTCGGGCGAGATGATGCAAGCCCTGTCCGTAAAGCGGCTGAGCAGCGAGGCTTTATGAAAACCGACCTTGCCGCCTCCGATGATCACGATCTTTTTCCCGGCAATGTTGATGGCGACGGGCAAAAAATTCAACTCTTCGTTCTGCATTTGTTTTATCTTTTATGCAATCCACATTCCCTGTGTTCGGGATTTTCCCACCACCAGCGTCCGGCGCGGATATCTTCGCCCTGGGCAACCGCCCGCGTGCAGGGCTGGCAGCCAATGCTCGGAAAACCTTTGTCGTGCAAAATATTGTAAGGTATGTGATACTGCCGGATGTAATTCCACACATCCTGTTCGCTCCAGCGCACAAGCGGATTAATCTTTATCAGCCGGTTGGCTTCGTCCCATTCCACAACTTCCGCGCCGCGACGGGTAACGGACTGTTCCTGCCTCAACCCGCAAATCCACACGTCGAGGGTGGACAGGGCACGCAGCAGAGGTTCTATTTTCCGCACGCGGCAGCAGGCTTTCCGTTTGTCGATGCTCCCGTAAAAAGCGTTGATTCCGTACCGGCCGACATAGTCTTCGACCGGTTTCCGTTCCGGAAAATAAACTTCCGCTTTCACGTTATA
>JAISRX010000183.1 GCA_031273395.1 Bacteroidales bacterium
GGAAATATATTTTCGGAACCGCTTGATATCCGCCACTTTCAGTACCTTCTGCATTTCAATGAGCACTTTCCTGTACCCGTTTGTTTCCGTCCGGATGGTGGCAACAAAATCAAGCCTTACCAGTCTCAGGGTTGCCGCTTCATGCTCGCCCGTTTCATCTTCCACATAAATAAACTCATGCGACTTCACGTCCACGGACACAACAGACTGATCCAGCAGCGTGCCGATAACAAACTTTGCTACCTGCCCGTTCTCCATCAACCGTTTGAAAACTCTGTCATATAAAGGATTGGCAATTATCATTACCTGCATTTTTTATATGTGGCAAACATACAACATTTTTTTGAAATTGATACCGGATGCGAAGTTTTTTTTCTGTTTTTTCACTCTCATGACAGGAGAGTATCAAGCCGGACATGCTCCGAAACTCCCGAACATCAGTGCGACATTCGTCAACCAAAGCAGCACGGAGTTATATTCAAGCTGCTTCGGGATTGGGAGGAGAGCGGACGCACTTACCCGTAATCCTCCTCACTGCGTCCGAAGTTCATTATTCGCTACAGGGAGGCTCTTCCGTCAATACAACGGATAATTTGGCAAAAACGACTTCCGCACAGGATACGGCGGCGGTTACCCTGTAGCGGCGTTCCTCGCCGGCGAACGAAAGAGTGATATGGACGTCATTGTGAAGCGCCGGATGTAGAATGTTCAGAAACCTGACCTGCGGCGCCTGATACAGAAAAAGTTCCTTTTGCCGGTGAAACTCGGACAGTTCCTTTACCATTTGTATGATACACACCCCCGGCGTGACGGGATTTCCCGGAAAATGAGCTTCGTAAATCGGATGCGCGGCATTGAGCCGGATATGACAGTCCACGCCGTTTTCGTCGGCACGGGTGGCTATCAGCTTGAAAAAATCATCTTTGAGCTTCATGAATTATATTATTATTCATCGGTTGACACATTTCGTTTTTGATCATTCAACGGTGTAAACAGATATACTATTCCCCGTTTTTTGTTTTCCAGCCGGATGTTCCCGTCGGCAAACCGCAGCGCCGTTGTTGAGCGGCAGGTTATTTCCAGCGTATCCTGCCGGATGCGTCTTTTTGCCTTTCGGTATGGCGGATATTCCGGATGGTCGATTTCAAAGAGGAACCGGAGGTCGGCGGCAATCGTTTTTTTGACGTGCCGCCTGTCAATGAATGACACGACATTGAGCAGCGTGCAGGCTTGAGGCGAAGAAATGAAATCGAATATCTTGACGCCAAATTCGTTGACCAGCGCGCCTTTCCAGACGCGGTCGATATATTTTGCCACCATGACGCCCGTAACGGTTGCCTTTCCGGTGGTGATCACCACTCCAAACCGGTTGGTGGCGGAAATATCCGCCATTTGCAGGGGCAACGGACGGTCGCCGGAAACGGCATGTCCTGCGGAACAGGCTTGCAACAGGCAAACGGTCATACTAATCCATATCCGGCATTTCATTTCCTGCTGTCGTATTTATTTTTTTGTTCTTCATCACAATGGTTGTTTTGTCTCCACCCGTTTCACGTATTTCCACTCTGTCCACGGTGTAGTCCCGCGTATTGAAGTAGAGGAGTATCCCGTCGAATATCCGTCTGATTTCCTTTTGCACGGGTGTGAGCATCACCAGACAGCCGTCTTTTCCCGTCATCAGCTGCGAACCGAACCTTGCCGGATTGAAAATATCGCGTCCGTTGATGCCCGAAACAATCACCGCGCTGATTTCCCGGAACAGTTTTCCGGAAGCGACGTCTATTTCGCTTCTGTTTTCGCCGGATTCGATGATGACCTTTTCGCCGTTCAGGGCAAAGACATAATGATAGGGCGTAACATATTCCCAGTGCAGCATGTCGGGTTGGCGATAGGTCATGAAGCCGGTGGAAATCAGGTCTTCGGAAAGGAGCGAGAGCGTTTTTGTCTGTACGAAATCGCAACGCAGCGTTTTCATTCCGGCAGACGCCGCCGTGATGTTCCTGCGCATCTCTTCCGCTTCCGCTCCGGAAACCTGCCGGTAACCATCCTGCGATGCAACGGGCAAAAGCATCCCGGCAAGGCAAAAACAAAACATGACGAAACGGCAGTACATCATCACTTATTTTGTGAGAAAAACAACGCCCGTCATAATGAACCCCACCCCGATCCAGCGCAGCACGGATACCTGTTCATGGAAAATGAACACCGAAGCCAGCATGCCGAACACATAGCTGATACTGATCATCGGGTATGCCACGGACAATTCGAAATGCTTGACAATGTAGAACCAGATCAGCGAAGCGGCGGCAACGCATATCCCCGACGCGGCAAAAGGCAGATTGAACAGCGCCGATTTAAAAAAACGCCAGTTGAACCCGAAAGGGGACATCCGTTCCAGTCCGAATTTCAGGAATACTTGAGTCAGTGCCAGGAACAGGGACTGAACGGTGGAGAACAAGACTAATTTCAGCATGAGGTCAAAAGTACAAATGAATGATTTTTATTTTCGTATTGGTGATAACACAGGATACGCCGCACGTTTTTCGCCCCGCCGGAGGGATGCAGCAGCAGATGCTGCGGGATGCTCCCCCTGTGCAGGCATACCGCGGCGGCATATATTCCCAGCCCGGAGGCGGTATAGGATTCTCCGAAAACATGCTTGTATATTGCCGTCGGTTTGCCGGGAAACAGGCTGCGGATGATTTCGCGGTACACGCCGTCGTTCTCCCTGTTGCCGCTGACGCCCGTCAATACCGCATCCACGTCGTCGAGCGTATATCCGTTTTGTTGCAGCATCCGTTCCAGCGCGTCCTGCAAGCCGTCCATCGACGGGCGGTAGAGCATTTCCACAGCAGCCAGCCGGCATAATGCGCGGTCGTTTTTTTCGGAAGTCAGCACGAAACTGACCGAAGTTTCGCCTGCAAACGCTTCTTCCCCGCGCCGGAGCAGCACTCCTTCGCCGTCCGCCCGCCAGTAGCCGATGCGGCTGAGCATGAGATGATAATCGGGCGTCATTTCGTCGTATCCGCCCACCAGCGCCGACGGTATGCTTCCCGACCGGCATTGCAGATAGGCGTCCAGCAAAGCGCTTTCAAAGGAAGCGCCCTTGTGGGCATAGGTGGTATTGTATCCGTGACAGTTCAGTTCAATGGCGATGAGGGAACCGATGGTGTTGTGGGTGGATTGCATGAAACAGGCAGGATGAAGAAATTCCCTGCCGTCCGACAGCAAGGCTTTCAGGAATATTTCGGTGTTTTCGATGCACCCCAGCCCGGTGGCGCTGACAATGGCGCCGGGCATGGCTATCCCCGCCTGCCGGAGCGCTGCCTGCGCACTGACCACGGCGCGCCGCAACACTTTACCCATCCGCCGCAGTTTACCGGGAGCGAGGAACAGTTTGTAGTCGGGTTCCTGCGCGCGTACATAAACCCTGTCGTACCGCAGGGGATTGCCAAACCATTCATCCGACAAAGGTTCCTGTATGGAAATTTGTGCTGCCGCCCGAATATACACTATGCCCTTTTCTTTTTCAATCATCGCGCAAAGTTACGTAAAATTTTCGGTTATGCTTTATAAAATATGGATTGGGGTGCGTTGACCTCCGGTGAGGGCTTCGCCGTTCAAATTGCCGCATGTATGGGGGAGATGGCACAACTCCCTGAAGGGACTTGTGCATTGTGTTCCGCTACACCTGCGGTTAATAAAGTGTCGTCCCGTGCGGGACTGCACCGTCGTAGAGACGTGGCATGCCACGTCTCTGCCGGGAGTTTGATGAAGTCAATAGCGTCTCAAAAAAAGAATTAAGCACAATGACAAAGAAGCTGTTTTACCATTTGATTTTGTCCATTACACCTGATTCATTTTGGAGCGTCGAAACGTCAATGCTGTAAAATTGCGCATCATTTTGGAGCGTCGAAACGTCAATGCTGTAAAATTGCGTACATTTTTGGAGCGTCGAAACGTCAATGCCGTAAGATTGCGTACATTTTTGGAGCGTCGAAACGTCAATGCCGTAAAATTGCGTGCATTTTCGGGCATTATCTGTCACAATGTCAGATATTGCGCGCATTTTTGGAGCATTGACGTTGCAATATTAAAAAAATGCGTGCATTTTCGGGCATTGTCTGCCACAATGTCAGAAAAGTTCCATCTTCCGTCACCATTGACGTTGTTTTGCCGGCAGCATGTCGACAAGAGGTCGTCATCGACGTTGTTTTGCCGGCAACATGTCGACAATGGGGCATCATTGATGCTGTTTTGCCGTCACCATGTCGCCTGACTTCCGCCGGAACGTCAATATGATACCTTACCCGTTCTGCTTCCGCTTCCGGTACAGTTTTACCATATCTTTTTTTAACGGGTAATTCAGACACAGGAAAATCAACAGCAGGAACACCGTCAAAAACCGTTTCCACCAGATCGCTTGTACGGCAAGCATTACCACAATTACCGAGACTCCTGTCAGCAACATCCACATAAACCTTTGCAGATGCTGTATTTTCACGTATTTCCACCCGTATTTTATCCGGGCTACCGCCATCACGGCAAACGACAGGGGTACCGACACGGCGGCGCCCATCGTCCCGAAAAGAGGGATCAGTATGATATTGAATGCCACCGACAGTACCGCCCCCCATATACTGGAGTAAAACAGGTATTTGCTCTCCCTTGTTGCGGAAAATGTACTTCCCGCAAAACCGGAAATGCAGGAAAAAATAACGCCCAGCGTCAGTACCGGTACATATTGCCATGCTTCATAATATTTTTCCGTTGTAAAAGCGGTCACCATTATTTGACTGCACAGGACAAGGACGAAAAAACAGCACATCAGACCGGCAAATACCCACCGGAATACCTGATTAAAGAAATCCGCGTAGCCGCCCCGCCTGAATTCTTCCACTGCGGAAATCTGCCAGGAGGTGGCAAATACGGAAAAAATGATGGCAAGTATGCCCGGAAATTTATTCGCCACCGCAAAAAGACCCACTGCATCTACCCCCAGATGCCTTTCTATCAGCGGACGGTTCAATGCGCTGACTAACCACCACATGACGCCGTTGGGGATTAACGGGACGGAGAATTTCAACATCGTCATGCAGGCAGTTTTCCGGACGGCGCTTGCGGATAAGTATTTGAAAGCCTTCGAAAAGAGGAAGGAATAAACGGTTGCCAACAGATTTGCCAGAATCATTGCCGACACATATCCGAAAACGCCCCAACGGGGAATGAGCAGAAAAGAAAACAGGGCGGTGCCGCCCGTGAAAACAATGCCGGTGACGCCGTACACCAGCATCCGGTCGATGCTGCGGGCAAACTGTTGAACGTATCGCTGCAGGAAGGTGGTCGTCAGCAAACCGTAGATCAGCCATGTATGCCGCGTAAAACTGCCGGATATTTCATTGCATGCAAGAAGGGAACGGACGCCTTCAAACAAAACGGCAGTCAGCGCCAGCGCCGCCAGTGCGAAAACCAATCCGGACGAAAAGTAACTCTTCTGTTTTTCGACGGGCTGTCCCTTGGGGAAAATGAAAACCGCCTCCGTGATGCAGGCAGTCACCACTCCCAGCAACAGGGATACATATACGCCGATCAGGTCTGCCGTGCCATAGTCCTCTACCGACAGCCAGTGGGTGTAGAAGGGCAGCATCAGCAATCCTATCAGTCTTGCGCCCGCACTGCCGGTAAAAACCAGCAGGGTATTTTTGCCTAAACGGCGGTATCGACCCATGATGACCGAATATGGGGGGTTGAACGAGGAAGGAGGTTTTTCACTGTTTCAAACATGTTTCATCAATATGCCGACCTGCTTTAAGTACCGCGGCATTCACCGCATCTTTGCTCAACCCGATGATTCCGGCAGTGTAACGAACCCCGTTGCCTTCGGCGATGCAGCGTATGATTTTCCCTGTCGTTGCACTGTCGCAGCGACTGTTAAAGAAAATGGTATTGCGTGTTTCCGAAAAACGGTACCCGCAAATCTTACATCTGAACATTTGCTTCCTCTCTCCCTGCTTAATGCAGGTGCCCGCCCTTATCAAGCTGCCCTGTGAACGAAGACCGTAACACTTACACGCTTCGTTCGTACAAAAATATTGATGTATATCTATCATAATATCTATTGGTATTTTGACGCAAAGGTACAAAAATAAATCAATAAGTGAATGACATTACCATGAAAACGGAAAATAAAGAAAACAGATATGATTTATACCAAATTGAAATGAATAATAGTCCGATAGTTGATGCATGATATACGGCTTTCCTGCATTCATTTATTTTGGACTAATTTATACGACCCTTTGGTATTAGCCGCTTGTTAAGATAATTTACCTGCCTGAGTAGTAACATTTTTTCCTCTTTAGACTTTCTAATATTTATGCCTAAACCCAGGGTTTTGCTGGTGAGCCATTGTCGGCGGGAGCCATACTGTCGGCGGAGAATCTCCCATAAGCCAAAAACGCCGAATATCTTATTCCTGACATTTGGCGTTTCACGATGTGGTACCACTCGGATTTGAACCAAGGACACACGGATTTTCAGTCCGTTGCTCTACCAACTGAGCTATGGTACCTTTTTGCGGGTGCAAAGGTAAAAAGAATTTTTGGAAATACAAATAATCGGGGTAATTTTTTAATTGGCAGATTCAATCTTCAAATGTAATTTTTTGATTATTATTAATATATCCTTAAATCCGCGAGCCAATAATTTTGCGAATAGAGAAATTGAAGTTTCCCACCCCTAATCTTCCCCGTTAATAGTGTCGCGAGATATTATAATCTCCTGATTATCAGGTGCAATTTACGCAACAATTAACAAGTCTTCACTATTCTCATCTAACT
>JAISRX010000216.1 GCA_031273395.1 Bacteroidales bacterium
TAATTTTTTGATCCTCATTGAAATATGGGACCGGCGGAATTGATATTTTGTCGGATAAACTTTTCATGCCCAACTGCCTGATTTGTTTTTGGGTCGCGCTTAAACGGAACTCAGGTTAATTGCTACAAAATCACATTTTTTTTGGCTTATTGCCTTGCAATAGTGGATTATAGCAAAGTAAAACCTGTTCCAATTTAATTAATACTACCGCTTAGCCTTGTAAATGACCGTCGGACCGATCAGCCCCGACTTCTGCAAAGGAGAATCAGGCTCGTACGGATTCATTCCCGACCATGTTTCCCGTTTCTCTTTCGGCAGCGTCTTGTCGCCGATCATTCGGTTGACCCAGGTGTTGACAACATCCACACGAAGCGTATTCGCGCCCTGTTTCAGCGCGGATGCAATCTCCACGCGGTAGGGAGGCGTCCACACTCCCCCAACATACCGGTCATTGACCCACACCTTTGCCATCCTGTTCACCTCGCCGAGATCAAGATAAACGTCCTGCCCTTCGGCAGAGGCAGGATCAAATTCAAATGCGGCGGTATATATCATGTTTCCCGAAAAATATCTGATATTGTCATCGGCGGACGTCGCAAGGTCATAAAGTCGATTCAGGCGTATGGGAGGCGGATTGGTGAGCGTTCCGTTGAAAGTAACCTCCCAGGTCGCATTCAGTTCGGCGACTTTGGAGAGTTCCGGAAAGTTCCTTGTGCCGGGAACGGGTTCTCCCTTTGTCCGAAATACGATGAATGCACTTTCCAGTTTGTGCAGTACAAGCGGAACCGTCGTAGTCTGAGCGTCGAAGGTAAACTCGGTAAGTTTGCGCGTCCGTCCGGTAACGGGATCAAACAATTCGGGCTGCATTCCACTGATGCGAAACCTGACGTCCACTTTTTGAACGTCTTCACCCTGATTCGAGATAAAATATATATCCGTATGATCCTTTTTGCGATGTCCGAAGGTGATCGGCGCTCCATCGGGAATTTTACAGTCTTCAATGACGCCTGTTTTTGAAAACACTTCTTCAAGGCTCACCCCGTCGAATATCATTCCCTTCCCGAATTTTGCGGCGGTTACGGCTGTTCCGTCAACAGTTCCCCATAATTCTTTTGCCGTTTGCTTCACCGACAGGTCAGCCTCCGGCTGGTTTTGCAGACTTGGCGAACGCACCGGGGCGGGTCCTGAAACGACGGCTCCGTCCGCAACCAGCTGTTTGATTTTTGCAAGCAGTTCGGGGCGCATGGTTTCAAGTTTCGGTAAAACCAGCACCCTGTATGACGTTCCGTGAGGCAGTGTGAGTAATCCGTTTTTGACGGAGGCGTCGCGTATGATAACTTCGGCATTGATGTAGTCGAACTGATAGCCGGACGGCAGTTCGGGGTCTTGTATTCCCGTCATTTTGGGGACGTCCTCGCCGATGAAGTATGCGACGTCGGCAATGTTGAGTCCCTGCCGGAGCATGTAGTTGCACCGTTTGACGTAGTCGATAAACAGGTCGATGTGCGAAAACCATGTGTTGGTACGGTTAAATTCGGTGCCGAACCATGCGTTTGTTCCGGGAAATTTATCCGTATCCGGCTGATGAATGAACACATGGAGCAGGGTATTGTTGATTCCTTCGGCGAAATATTTGTCGGTACGCTGTTTGGCGTCTGCCGGCACGCGCGAGAATGCGGGTCCCCCGCTGGTGTTCGATTCGGCGGATACCAGATTTTTACCGTAAATGTGAGCGCAGGAAGATGCGGCGCGATTTTCAATGTTTCCCAAATCATTTTCCCATGAAGGATATGCATTGGGAAGCCAGAATTCTCCGCCGACTTCGTCCGACTGACCGCCATACTGCAAAAACTCTGCCGGGAAACCCCAGTGTCCGTAGTTTTCGAGCCATGTGCGCAATCCGTACCGGTGGCATATTTCGCGGAATCCGCCCACATAGTCGTATGCAATTTTATCGGCAACCAGCCGGCGCATGTCCCACAAAAACCGGTCGGATTCGATGGCGCTGCCCACCACTTTCCCGAAATAGGCGGGCAGGAACGGCAGCGCATCGTAGCCGTAGCGCTCCCTGAAAGCGGTCAGGAAGCTGTCCGTGAAATTTTCTCCTCCTGATTCGTAACTGTCCTGAACAACGACTTTGAATGTTTTTCGGTCTTCCGCCGGAATACGCTCCAAAATTTTCCCGATAAATGCGTCGAAATGCGTCGAAACATGTTGCCTGCTCATTTTGTCGATTTCAAGACCTGTGCCGTCCGGTCCGCCCGGATTGTTTGTAACCTGTGTCGGGGTCATGCCCGTACGCAAAATAACCCACTCCCCTTCGGGTACATTCCATGTCAGCTTGCCGTCTGCGGTCATGTGTTCCGAAATATCCAGCACTTTTGCCGGATCAATATGGAGCGCGGCGTCCGTTGCTTCCGGCTGGTCTCTCCACAGGTAGTAATCCCACTGCGGAAGCGGGTCCTGAAACATTTTGGCAAGGGTTTTTGCCGCATAATTTTCAATTCGGGGTGAAGCGGAAATCTCTATCTCGCCGATTCCGCCTTCGTGATGAGTGTTTTTAAAAAGCAGCCTGAATTCCCTTGCCGTTGTTTCATCAAACGACATGACAACGGGCGCAAAGGGCTGGAATCCCACAATAACGGATAAATGATGCCAGTCAATCACGAATTTGGAAAGGGTTTTAAATCCGTTTCCGAGCTTCGCCTGCAATTCACAGGAAATATGGATATTCGAATGTCCCGGATAGACGGTCAAACTGCGTGCGGTAAATTCGCCGTCGGCTGCAATATCAATGCATACATCCGTATCGGTCGGCATTCCTGCCCCGTGAAACGTATCGCCGTCGAACAGCCGTTCCGCATTTTCCAGAGCGGGCGATACCGTGATGTTCGCATTTTTATGATTGAGCAACAGGCGGTCATCTTTGGGAGCGGGAAAGGCTATTACCTTCACGTCGTCAAATTCCGCAACCGGTTTTTCAAGCTGTACCGAAATATTTTCCGGACCGCTCACTCTCCGTTCCGACGCGGTCAGATAACGCATCGCTTCGTTGGGTTTGACCCACGGTCCTCCTGCCTGTGTCCAGCCCGGCGAGTTGAACATTCCTATCTCGATGTCCAATTCCGCAGCCGTTTTCAGGGCGGTGTGAGTAATATCCCACCACTCGTCGCTCATCAGCCTTACATTGCGCCCCCCTTCGTAAGGCTCGAAATAGATATTCCCGATGAACGCGCGATTGATGCCGACCCTTTTCATCGCCTGAAGGTCTTTCACAACGCCTTCCTTTGAAATATTGCCGCACATCCAATACCAGTAAACACCGGTTTGAACGGTTGAGGGCGGAACGGCAAACTCTTTGTCCAACTGCGTGATTTGAGTTGAACAGGATACATACAGCGCGGCAAAGACCACTGTAATCAGGACTTTTTTCATTGATGGATTTTTTACTGTTGCATTCATTTCTTATCTTAAATCTATTTTTTTACGGCGCAAAGATAATACTTCTACATTAATTAAAAATTAAACCCGTTGACATTATACTTGTGCTTTTTAACCCAGATTCAGCATTAGAAAAAACTCATTACAAATAATTTATATACAATACGGAACTATTAAATTTTTCTAATGCGTAGCGTTAGAAAAAATGGGGGCAAAATGGGGTTTATTTATTGTTTTTCAATCATATACAAGAGATTTCAAATAGCAAAAAAGAATCACCAACTTTCTAATGCGGATTTTGGGTTTAAGGAATGAAAACTAAGGCATTGTACAAAAATAAACGATACATTGGCGGAAAAACAAACACATTCCGTCCCTGACGGGACGGTTGTTTGTGACTGATTCTGTGTTCTACCAACATTCTGTCCCTGACGGGAC
>JAISRX010000017.1 GCA_031273395.1 Bacteroidales bacterium
CAGACGAGGCCGCTCCCGCCGGTCAAAAAATCGTTTACGTGTTTGATCTGACGGGTGAGATAGGTCCTGCCGCATGGCGCATTACCGCGCAAAACATGGATCGTGCGGCAGAGCTGAACGCGGAAGTGATCATTATCCATCTGAATACCTATGGCGGCTTGCTGGAGGCTGCCGATTCCATCAGCAAGAAAATACTCCACTGCCCGATACCCGTTTATGTGTTTGTGGATCACAACGCCATATCTGCCGGCGCACTGATAGCCATATCAGCCGATAAAATTTACATGCGCCCGGGCGGGCGCATCGGCGCGGCGACGGTGGTGAACCCGACGGGCGAGCCGTTTGCGGATAAATTTCAGGCTTCCATGCGCAAAATGATGCATTCGGTATCCGAAGCCCACGGACAGGATACCATCGTCACGGGCAGCGACACCACTTACCGCTGGCGGCGCGATCCGCTCATCGCCGAAGCCATGGTCGGCTCCACCTCCACCATCACGGGAGTGGTCGATTCCTCAAGGGTGCTTGCCCTGACAACGGAGGAAGCCATTCGGTTGCGCTATTGCGAAGGAAAAGCCGAAAAAATAGACGACATCCTTGCCGCCAATCATCTGACCGACCGCCGGATAGTGTATCATACGCTCACGGCTGTGGAAAAAATCGTTCAATTCCTGCTTAACCCCTTCCTTCAAAGCGTGTTGATCATGCTGATCATCGGCGGTATCTATTTTGAGATGCAAACGCCCGGCATCGGTTTTGCCGCTGCGGTGTCCATCTGCGCCGGCTTGCTTTATTTTGCGCCGCTTTATGTGGAAGGTATCGCCAATCACTGGGAACTGGCGCTTTTCTTTGTCGGTCTGATACTGGTCGGCATAGAGATATTTGCCCTTCCGGGCTTCGGAATTGCAGGCGTTGCAGGTATTGTCCTGATGATTTTGGGCATCAGTCTTGCCATGGTGGACAATATCGTTTTCCGGTGGGATTTGAGCCTCGGATTGAAGGCTGCTTTCAAGGCTGCCTGCATGGTGATTGTTTCGGCGTCCGTTGCCTTGGGGCTGTCGATATGGCTGAGCGGCTGTTTCTTTGATCATCGCGTTTTAAAAAGAATAACGCTGCAGGCGGAACAAAAAAGTTCCGAAGGTTACGTCAGTTTCGACGATCTGTCCGGTTTGACGGGGGCAACAGGCACGGCGCGCACTGTCCTGCGTCCGTCGGGAAAAATCGACGTCGGCGGGAGGTTGTACGACGCCAGCAGCGAAATAGGCTATATCAATCCGGGAGAGCAGGTGAAGATCATCCGCTACGAAACCGGCCGGTTGTACGTTGTCAAATCCAATACATAACTGCCATGCTCGATACTCATATTTTGCTGATAGCGGCAGCCGCGGCAGCCTTTACGCATACCGTCCTCGGTCCGGATCATTATCTGCCGTTCATTGTGATGTCCAAAGCCCGTCACTGGAGTCTGCAACGAACCCTGTTCACCACGGTATGCTGCGGTGCGGGGCATGTTGCCGGTTCGGTAGTCATCGGCTTCGCGGGCATTGCCATCGGATACGGTATCGCCCGTATCGAAACGTTTGAGGCGATACGCGGAAACCTTGCCGGATGGGCGTTCTTCATTTTCGGATTCTCCTACATGGCATGGGGCGTCTTCAAAGCCATCAAAAACAAACCTCATACTCATGCACATTTCCACAACGCCGGAGATGAACACATACACGAACATGCACACAACAGCGAACATGTTCATCTGCATGAAAAGGGCGCAAAAACGCTGACGCCGTGGGCGTTGTTCATCATCTTCGTACTGGGTCCCTGCGAAATACTGATCCCCCTGGTGATGGAACCCGCCAGCCGGCACGATACCAACGGAATCATCGCGGTTACTCTCCTGTTTTCCGTCATCACCATTGCCACCATGTGCGCGGCGGTGACGGTGGGGTACTACGGACTGAAAATCCTGCCGGCAAAAAACATTGACCGTTTCATGCACGCCATAGCCGGCGCAACGATCTGTCTGAGCGGCTTCGCCATTCTTTTTCTTGATCTGTAGGAAAATATTCGGAAACAGTGTGTGCCGAACGGCGGATAAATTCATGGCTTAATGGACAAGAAACAGGATAAAACCGCCCTGATTTTATTGAATGAACACAAAACAGGATATTGAATATCTCAATTATAAGTAAGTACGATGCATATATATAATGGTATAAAAAAACGGATCATCGTGGCGGCGGTTATTTTGCTTTCGACGGATGCCGTTTTCGGTCAGGCGTTTTATCAGCCGGAGGATACGGCAATTTTTAACCGATGGATGCGTTATGCTGCTTCCGTTGGGGACGACGTGGCGCGTCTTGCCGCCTTTTTTACGGACACGCCCTACGCGGGAGGAACGCTGGAGGGCGATTCGACGGAGCGCCTGCGGGTCAATCTGCGCGAGATGGACTGCTTTACCTTTGTGGAAAACGTGGTGGCACTCTGCCTCACTCGCAGGGACGCCCATCCTTCCTTTGCGCGTTTCTGCGAAATCCTGCAAGGGCTGCGCTACCGGCACGGCGCTCCCGACGGCTATCTTTCCCGACTGCACTACACCAGCGAGTGGCTTTGCGCGAACCGTGAACGGGGCGTGCTGTGGCTGCCGCAGCCGGCTTCCGGCGAACCGTTCCGTCCGGAGGTGTCGTTCATGTCTGCCCACTGCGACCGCTATCCCGCCCTGAAAGCAAATCCCGCTCTGTGCGCCGCCGCCCGCGAGATGGAACAGTCGGTCAACCGGTACGCGCTGGAGTATGTTCCCAGGGAAAATGTGGGAGCGGAGCGGGAAATCCGCCACGGCGACCTGATAGCCATCACCACCCGCATCGCGGGACTGGACGTGTCGCACGTGGGTTTTGCCGTGCGCCGGGGCGAAACGATACATCTGCTGCACGCCTCTTCTGAGGAAAAAAAGGTGGTGACAAGCGGGGAAAGCCTGCATGACTACCTTGCCGCCCGCAGAAACCATTCCGGAATCATCGTGGCACGAATACGGTGATACTGCCTGACCCTGTCAGGTACCGGCAGGAACGTTCACCGCCTTGCAGTCGGGCATGGCTTTGGTGGGAATGATTCGTCTATCGGGGAAGCAACCTGACCACCACGCGGGAATTTTGCAGGCTTTTAACCGAAAAGGAATACGTTCACAAAAGCGAAATACCCGATAGTGAAAGGCAACATCGACGGACACCAGTGTGAAATCTGCGAAAAAACGGGACTTCCGCGCGGGATGAAGGAAGGAACCACCGCCGAAAACTTTCGGGCAAACTGCGGAGGCTGGAACTGCGGACACGAACTGATCCCAATCCCGGAGGCAATGGCGCCGCAGGAAATAAGGGAAAAACTCAAAAATAGCGCTACCTTTGCAGGCAATATGTCGAACAGGAAAATTAAGAAATTAGAAGAATTTGAAGGCAGTTTGCAAGAATTTGCAGATGAGGTATTGTCATCCAAACATACAAGCGATGTTGTCAAGCAGCTTGGCAGAATTGATAATACCATTATTAAAGATATGAAGCAAAAAGGAGTTGACCTGCAATCGGACAGCGTATTTATAACAGATAGAAAGATTTTAAAATACTTGAATCATCCAAAAGAAAAAAAGGGAGCGGTGATTGATCCGAAAAGATATGCTAAAATTGAGCAACTGGTTAAAAATCCGCTAAATATATATGAAGATATAAATTCCAACACGTTGGTATATGTATATACCTCCGATTATGATCAAAAGGTTTTAAAGGCAATAATTCATCCGAATTATACCTTAAACGGTAACGTGATAAATCTTTTAAAATCAATTGGAGTTGTTGAACGCAGGCAGTTGGATAATATTAATATATTCAGAAAAATAAAATAGCACAAACGAATGTTTGCGCTATTTTATGATAAGATTTAAGGCAGGAATTGAACCTGCGATATAACAATCTTGATAGAAGGTTCCCGCTTCCAACTGCGACCATCTTAAATCTACACCGCAAATATACGATATTTTTTTGAGAAAACAACATTTTTTTCAAAATTTTTCTTGATGAAACAACCCGTATTTATAGAGCAGGCAAATGAACGGGGAAAGTTGCCTTATTTTTTTGAAAGATAGTGCTACCTTTGCAGGCGATTAAAATAAAAAATGTGGTGAGTAAAAAAAATGTCGGCGAGGGGAATGTAATTATTGAAAAGGATTACGACGAAAAAGATTTTACGGGAAACAAAAATCTTGCCGAATTTCTGGCAAAAGAAAACGGAGATGATGTTCGCATACGGAAACATGTTCAAAAGGACAACGTTTCAAATCCGGAGCTTGAAATAAATGGAAGGTTGGCAGACCGTAAAACGCCAAATCACAACCTGTATAAAAACGTTTCAAGTCCAATAAAAAATCTTACTGCAAAAGCACAAAAACAGGGAGCTATTCATACCGTAATAGAACTAAGTCGAAAATATGACAAAGAAAGTATCGTTAAAGGAGTGAAAGATGCATTCTTTTATGCAAAAAAAATGGAAATTATTGATATTATTTTGAAAAACAAAAAAATAGCCAGAATTACACGGAAGAATTATGAAAACAACACGATTTTTAAAGTGCTTTCCGACAATTGGATAGATTAAAAAATAAGCGTGTACCGCAGCACACGCTTGCGAACTTGACAGTATAAAACTATCGCGTTCGCTGCAAATATACGATATTTTTTTTGAGAAAACAACATTTTTTTCAAAATTTTTCTTGATGAAACAACCCGTATTTATAGAGCAGGCAAATGAACGGGGAAAGTTGTCTTATTTTTTTGAAAGATAGCGCTACCTTTGCAGGCGATTTCCGAAAAAGACATGAATGTGGACAGAGCAGAGACAGTAAAAGTAGCAAGGGAAGAGTATAATTCGTATGACGGCAAAAAGTGCCGCCATGATTATTTTGACGAAATAACCGGCGGCTATCTTGTTCCCAGCCGACAACGGATTGAACACGCTAAAATAAGCAAGAACGAAAAGGCGAAATTTGATAAAGAATTTGAACAGGCGCTGGTTTTTGCTAAAAACGGTTTTCGCATGGAGCTTTTAAAGGAAGGATCGCGGATTAGCTTGCCGGATGCCAGATGTAATAACATACTTGCTGATTTGAAACGAACATCAAGTCATAATAATATCGTTAATTATGCAAAAAAGGCAATACACGAGCAACATGCCGAGATGGTATTGTTTCAGTTTGATAAGGAAACAGATGCGATATACAAGCAATTGGAAGTAGTTAAAAACAAGGGAATAAAGGCGTATTATTTCTTTTCAGGGAAAGAAAATAAAATATATCAGCTATAAAATGGGACAGCCGGACAACAAGTATCCGGCTGAACATTTGGTACGACTGCGCCGATTGCTCGGCGGAGACATCCCTGTCTGTTGATAAAGCTCAACAGCATGAAGGCTGTTTGAACTGCAAATATACAACATATTTTCGGAAAACCACCCATTTTTTTTTTGATTAATGCAAAAAAAATCACAACCGGTTGATATTTCCGGCGTTGCATTTACAAGCCACATGAGAATTGTTCGCTTTTCATTCTTTCGCGGATAATCTTCGATATGACGGATGAAATGCTGACCACGTAGCCTCTGCGAACAGTTTCCACGGCAGCTTTTTCTTCAATGAACTCCCGCTGACAGGGCGAGAGATTGCGCAGGGTGAGCCTGTCTGTTTTGCGATTGCAACTTACTTTACGTCCCATAGTAGATAATAGAATATGGATGATTGAATATGTATAATTGATGATTGAATATTACCTTTGCCTTCTCTTTTCCCGATCGAAACCCCCTACCGCCCTTACGGATAGGGAGTGCAAAAGATTTATCAAAAATATGAGAAAAAATCACTACTGACCGACTAAATTATTCCGACTAAAAAAGGCGACCATTGTCAGGTCGCCCGAAAGTTGTAATTTGTACTTGCAAAAACAATCTTACAACGATGGGTAAAGATAATACAAAAAATTTAGTCGGTCAGCCGATCTTCAAACAAATAGTAAAAATGCTGCCGAAAGAGAAATTTGACCTTTTGGTTCGGCAACAGAAAAGCGACAAAGGATACTGCGCTTTTATGTCGTGGAAACAACTTATACGCTGACAATCGGCATTTACATGCTAACAATCAACATTTACACGCCGACAATCGGCATTTTATCCGACACAATTACAGTTTTATTTTTTCTGCCCGCAGTTTTTTCATCTATTTATAATTTTTATTTATATCCTGCACCTTACAAAACGCAATATAATCATCCCCTTGTGTGTCCAAACTTATCTTTATGTCATGGGTGTTTCTATTCGGAAACCGGAAACGGCATAAAAACCCGGATTTTGTGTACCATGACAGCGCATTTGTTGCTCAATGTCATCAGGGCATTATCCAAAAACGAAAAGGCATTTTCCACCGTAGCGGCGTTGATGGCAAGTTTTTGAAAAATAAAAAGTAAAATCATATTTAATTGTATATTAGCTATATTAAACAAGCAAGCCGACAAATTTGTCTTTTAGCCGGTTGATAGTGATTCTGAATATGACATCTTGAACGGTGCTGAGTAGAAACAAATTTTTTAACCGCAAAAAGTTCGCAAAGGAATAGTGCGATATAGACTTTACCCCCTTTGCGGTTGCTTTGCGTTTAAATTGACTTTTAAGACAGCCTCTTTTCGCTGCGGAGAATACGGTCTTGATGGCATCCTTCCATCGACAAGACGCGCCGACTGTTTCCCCACCGTTATTAAAAGGGCGCACACACGGGCGCGCCCCTGTCATATCATTTTTTTTTGTTCTTTTTGGAGGTGATCAGATCATATACGATCGGCGCGGCTGCAAATACGGAAGAATAAGTACCCACCACAATACCGATCAGCAGTGCAAATGAAAACCCTCTGATCATTTCTCCGCCGAAAATAAAGATGATCAGCAACACGAACATCGTGGACAGCGAGGTATTCATGGTACGTCCCAGCGTACTGTTGATGGCGGCGTCATATACTTCCCTTATCGGACGTTTCGGATAGAGGGCGATATACTCGCGAATACGGTCGAAGACAATCACCGTGTCGTTGATGGAATAACCGATCACCGTCAGAATGGCGGCGATGAAATGCTGATCGATTTCCATCGAGAACGGCATGACCTTGTACAGCAGGGAATACAGCCCGATCATGATGACCGAGTCGTGAAAAAGGGCAATCACCGCACCCACGCCGAACTGCCAGTTTCGGAACCGCAGGAATATGTACAGGAATATCACCAGCAGCGACAGCAATACCGCAATAACGGCGTCCCGCTTGATGTCGTCGGCAATGCTTGCGCCTACCTTCCGCGAGTCCATCAGGTGGTTTTCGCGAAATTCCTCTATCGTGACGTTTTCTTTCAGCAATGGCAGGATACCTGCAAACAGGCGGCTTTCAACAATGCTGTCCACGTTTTCGGCAAATTCCGGGTCTTTTTCCTCCTGCATCAGATAATCGGTGGCGATGCGCACCTGCCTGTCCGAGCCGAAGGTTTTTACTTCCGGCGTGTTGTTGTCGAAGGCGTCCCGCAGCATTGCCTGCAGTTCCGTGGTATTCACCGCATTTTCAAACCGCACCGTGTAGGTGCGTCCTCCTATGAAGTCGATGCCCATGTTGAAGCCCTGCACCGCAATGGAAGTCAAACCGATAAAGATCACCGCCAGCGAAATGGCGTATGCCTTTTTGCGAAAATTCATGAAGGCGTACTTTGCGTGACGGAAAACGTTTTCCGTCGCAGGCACGGAAAAAGTGATGTTTTTGCGGCGACTCAGCATCCATTCGAAGATCAGTCGGGAAACGAATATGGAACAGAACAAGGAGGTAATGATACCCAGCACCAGCGTGGTGGCAAATCCCTGAATGGGACCCGTTCCGAAGAAATACAGCACCAAACCCGTGAGGAACGTGGTGACGTTTCCGTCGATAATTGCCGAGTAGGCATTGCTGTAACCGTCGGCAACGGCAAGCCGTATTCCTTTTCCTGCCCTCAGTTCCTCCCTGATGCGCTCAAATATGATAATGTTGGCGTCGTCCGCCATCCCCAGCGTCAGCACGATACCGGCAATACCGGGCAGGGTTAGCACTGCGCCCAGCGAAGCCAGCACTCCCATCAGGAAAAACATGTTTACCATCAGGGCAATGTCGGCAACTATTCCGGCGCTGCTGTAATAGAACGCCAGATAAATCATCACCACGATCAGCGCCATGATGAACGACATGAACCCCGCGCGGATGGATTCCTTCCCCAGCGTGGGACCCACCACTTCGTCCTGAATGATCCTCGCCTTTGCCGGAAGTTTTCCCGATTTGAGAATATTGGCAAGGTCGGTAGCTTCGTTGAGGGTAAAATTGCCGGTAATGTTTGATCGCCCGCCCGAAATTTCTTCCGTCACGCGCGGCGCCGAATATACGCTGTTGTCCAGCACAATGGCAACGCAGCGCCCTGTATTTTCCTTGGTCATCCGCGCCCATGTTTGCGCTCCTTCACGGTTCATGCTCATTGATACTTCGGCGCTGGAGCCTCCGCTCTGGCTGAAATCGGCTGTGGCGGTGGTAATGACGTCGCCGTTAAGCGGCGGACGTCCGTCGCGCCCCGTTTCCTTGATGGCATGCAATTCAAACAAGTCCGTATCTTTTTTTGTTTGAGGATTTTTCCATGCCTTTACCGCCCAAACGAACCTCAGATTGCGCGGCATGAGATCGTGTACCTGCGGCAGCGCAAGGTAGCGGTTCACTTTCCCTGTATCCTTCCCTGCCGCCATGCCGACCACCGATCCATCCAGCAACTGGTTGCTTTGCGACACCTGCGGCATCAATACCGCAAACAGCGGATAGTCTCTCATTGCGTCGGGTTGGAAACGGGCAGTGTCCATCGCGCTGCTGTCGGCTGCGGTTTCCTGCGCCAGACGTCCGAGCAGCCCTGCATCCTGCGTCGCGCTGTCCTGTCCGGCGGATGGCGCCTGTCCCGCCTGCAAATCGGATGGCAGCGCGCCGCCTGCGGACGTCCTCGCAAGGGAATCATTCGCGGCAACGGCTGTTTTGGCGTCTTCTATCTCTTTGATTTTCCGGTTTGCCTGTTCCAGAAACGGATATATTTCGGAATTTTCGTACGTTTCCCAAAATTCCAGATTTGCCGATCCCTGCAGGAGTTTGCGCACTCGTTCGGGTTCCTTCACGCCGGGCAGTTCCACCAGTATGCGCCCCCTGGTTTCCAGTTTCTGGATATTGGGCTGCACCACGCCGAATTTGTCTATTCTGGTACGGATGATGTTGAAAGCATTGTCGATGGCGCTGTTCGACTCGGTGCGCAGTACCCGCAGCACATCCTCATTGGAGGCGTCGAAGCCGATCTTGTCGCTCAGTTCAGGCGTCCGGAAAATGGCGGCAAGCTGCGCATTGGGATCAATTTCTCCAAACGCCCTTCCGAAGAGCGTCAGATAGTCGTCCTGACTGTTCTGCTGCATCTGCGATGCACGCGACAAGGCTGTCTGAAAGGTGACGTCCGGATTGTGGTTCGCCAGCGCCTTTACCACGTCGGCTACCGAAACTTCCAGAATAACGTTCATACCGCCTTTGAGGTCAAGACCGAGATTGATCTCGCGTTCCTTGCACTCCCTGTAGGTGTATTTACGCAACCAGAGAAAATTATATACGACCGTGTTGGATATGGAATCCAAATAAGCGTTTTTCTTGTCGTAATCCCCGCCGGCATAAAGTTCCGCCTCTTTTTCAACGGTATATGTTCTCCATGTAAATAATAACTGATACAGACACACCAGCGCCATTGCTATGGCAAATGTCCTGATAATTCCCTTATTCCGCATTGTATCTTATATTTGTATATTGCTTTTAAAAATAAAAATTGAGCGCAAAGATACTGTTTTTTTTCAAGTGTCAATACAAATGAAAAATATTTGAATAAAAATATCAGTTGCGCCGGAAAAATATTTTTTTCACAGGTTGTATATACAGGTTAAATTTTCTTACCTTTGACCGTCATTTTAAAAATAATTTTACATAATAATGAATTACGATTTAATAGTTATCGGCAGCGGACCGGGCGGTTATGTTGCTGCCGTCAGAGCGTCGCAGTTAGGACTGAAAACGGCGCTTGTGGAACGGGAACATCTTGGAGGCATTTGCCTGAACTGGGGCTGTATTCCCACCAAATCGCTCCTGAAAAGCGCACAGGTATATCGCTACCTGACTCATGCAGCCGATTACGGCATTTCGACGGAAGGAGCAGTCCGCGCCGATTTTGCCGCTATCGTCGCCCGCAGCCGCAGCGTAGCCGAAGGGATGAGCAAAGGCGTACAGTTTCTCATGAAAAAGAACGGGATAGAAGTCATCCGGGGCGTCGGCAGGCTGACGGGCAACGGAACGGTCGGCGTAACCGGAAGCGACGGGCAAACATCGTCCCTTACGGCGAAGAATATCATTCTTGCCACGGGAGCGCGTTCGAGGGAACTGCCCGATCTTCCGCAGGATGGCGTCAGGATCATCGGTTACCGGCAGGCGCTGGCTTTGCCGAAGCAGCCCAAAAGCATGCTGGTGGTGGGGTCGGGCGCAATCGGCAGCGAACTTGCGTTTTTTTATCAGTCCGTCGGCACGCAGGTGACACTGGTGGAATTTATGCCGCAGATTGTTCCGCTGGAAGACGGAGAAGTAGCCGCCCAGCTGGAACGGTCGTTCAAAAAGGCGGGCATGAAGGTGTTAACCTCGTCCGCCGTGACTTCCGTCGATACTTCCGGCGCGGATTGCCGTGTGACGGTGAAAACGGCAAAGGGCGAAGAGGTGTTGCAGGCAGAGGTGGTACTGTCTGCCGTGGGCATCACGCCGAACATCGAAAATATCGGTCTGGAGGAACTGAACATTGCCGTGGAAAAGGGACGCATCAAAGTGGACGGGCATTACCGGACCGGCGCGCCGGGAGTGTTTGCCATCGGCGACATCATCCCTACGCCGGCGCTGGCGCATGTAGCCTCAGCCGAGGCGATTGCCTGCACGGAATATATTGCGGGACTGAACCCCGAACCGGTCAACTATCGCAACATACCCGGATGCACTTATACCACGCCCGAAATAGCATCGGTAGGAATGACCGAAAAATCCGCCGTTGAAGCGGGATACAAAGTCAAGGTGGGCAAGTTTCCGTACGCCGCTTCGGGCAAGGCGGCAGCAGCCGGAGCAAAGGACGGGTTCGTCAAACTTGTTTTCGATGAAGAATACGGCGAGTTGCTGGGCGCTCACCTGATCGGGGAAAATGTAACGGAAATGCTGGGCGGGCTGGTTGTAGCCCGCAACATGGAAGTGACCGCACATGAACTGATCAAATCCGTTCATCCGCATCCGACACTGTCCGAAGCCATCATGGAAGCCGCCGCCGCCGCATGGGGAGAAGCCATACATATTTAGGAACCGTCAAAAAATGATGATGACGTTATCACGTCGTTGCATCGTTCCCCGCAGTTACCAATGACAAAATCCGGCGCCCGGCAAAAAGCAAACCTGCGTGTTTGCCTTGCACGGACAGTCCGAACAGGGTTTTTCAAAACCCTGTTCGGGTTCGGATGATGTCGGATTTACCGTGAAAAATTGCCTAAAACACTCAGATTATTATTCAAAGTCACCTCCGATGCGCCGTTGGACAATTTGATGATGTCCTCTGTTTCGTCTGTTGCCTGCAATGGATTAAGAGTAATCCAATTAGTACCATCAAATGCATAAAAAATAGGCACTTGACCTGTAGTGTCACACACAATCAATCCTTTTGCAGCAGACTCGGCTAAATTGTTCCGCATTTCTTGGTTGACCATAGGGATGAGCAATCCTTTCTTTACAGATTCAATATGTAACGCTGTTGAAGAATGTGGGCTATTGGTGTTTATACCCACTTGCGCATTGGAATAATAAAAATGCGCTAAAATTAACATAATCAGATATAGACGTTTCATGCTGGTTTTATTATATATATTATACTATTAATTTGTTTTTAAACATCTTACTGGGTGATTACCAGTATCTTCCTGTAATGTTACTGCATTTCCAATATCACTCTTGCGGGGATCACTATATAGAACTATGCAAAAATAACCTAACCAATTAGGTGAGGTATATTCTGCTGAAGTCCAAAGACTTACTCTAGACATACTAATACTTGCATAAGAAGTAGCAAGAGAAAGACCCGATGCATTTGTCCCTAATGTATAATGCTCATCTGTAATTCTCAGTACTTTGGATGCTATTTCTTTTCCTCCGGTTTCCGTAATCAAATCGTCTGCTTCAATTTTTGTCGGGACATGCCACCCTATTGGACACATATCGGTTACATGATCTCGAACCGCATATTTATCGAATGTTTCTCCCTCGTCTCCATTATTAATCAGGTTTTCTGCCATCCATGTCTGTTCGCCTATCACTACCGTTTTGTATTTGACGTTGTTGTTCCATCTGTCCTCTACTTCTCCATACACTACCGCCGGGGGTGGTTACTTCCACCTGCTCGCTGTATCCGACGCCCACCTGATTTTTGGCATAAGCGCGTACATAATATTTTGTATCTGCCAACAGGTCGTAGGACAGGTATTCAAACGCATCGCTGCCTGTTCCCGCAAATTTTTTGTAATTGTCGCCTTCGGCTACCGCACCGCCGGAAGTCGTACTCCAGCAATAGCCGTATTCGGTCACTGCCACACCGTGGTCGTTGGTTACGCGCCCTCCGGTCATGTTCGCTTTGTACGAAACGGTGGCTGTGACCTGCGGCGTGGCTACGGTTGGCACAGCGCCCAAAGTGGTCATTTCTTCTGTAGCGCTGAATCCCTGGAGCGTATTATAAGTAGTCGGCTGATTGCAGGCAAAAGCCTGTACATAATAGCGTGTGGCAGGCAGCAAACCGGTTACGGCACAAGTGACAGCGCCTTCTGCGTAAGTGGCTGTCCGTTCTGTCCATGTTTGCCCGTTAACGGAATAACGCACACCGCATTTGCTGATTTCGGTTCCGCCGGTGGAGGTTACCTCAAAAGAAAAGGTGGCGCCCGAAACCGTTATGTTGGAAATTTCATTCAGTACCACTGTCGGAGTATCAATTTTGGTGGTAAACGTTGTGGCTTGTACGTCTATGTTCATGTTACTTTTGGTGATGAAATAGGGCAACAGCGAATATTCCACATTGGGCTGCAAGCCGTCAAGCGTCACACTGGCGCTGCCGTTTGCCTCCACTTTGGCGCTCGATGCGGTGGCAGCGCCGCTGTTGGTATAGTAAAAACCCCACTCCTTCAGCTGGGCGATTCCTTCAAACCCGATGATTGCCGACTTTGCGTCGGGATAAACATATACGGATGGAGTAGTAATGGTGGTAAAACTGCGCGATTCGCCGTAGCGATTTGTGCCGCCATCAACGGCATACGCCATGTAATCATAAGACCTGCCCGGATACAGTCCCGTGAGTTTTACGCCGAAAGAATCGGCTTTCGTCTCTGTGGCGGGTATAAACTCTCCATCCCAGCGAATACCATACTCGGTAATTTCGCTACTTCCCTTGACTGCTTTGCCCCAGCAAATGGCTTCGGTATCGCTCGCTCCGGCGCTCAGGGTGATCACCTGCGCGGGTTGGCTTTCTTCTTTTTTACAGGCTGCCATGCAGACAATCATGACTGCCACAATACTTAAAAATCTGAAATTCATAATCTTTATTATTTAATTGTTACTTTCGTTTATTCGGTTTTCCTTTTTATACGTGGAAAAGCAAAAAAAGGTTTCAAAATCTTGAATTTTTTTTGATTTTTTTTGAGGGAGTGAAGAGGCATTTAGGGTGCGTTTACCTTCGGCGAGGGCTTCGCCGTTCAAATTGTCGCATGTATGGAAGATGTGCAAGAATCCCGTGCGGGACTTTTTGCGTATGCGGCAATGGGGAATATCCCCCCTGCCAATCTTCCGAAACGGCAAATCAAAAATATTTTGTACTTTTGCCGGCTGAAAATAATATTCATTAATAGCCGCATATTGCCATGAACAACATCCGTGTTCGTTTTGCGCCAAGTCCCACGGGACCGCTTCACATCGGCGGCGTCCGCACGGCGCTGTACAATTACCTGTTTGCCCGCAAATACGGCGGGAGCCTGATCCTTCGCATAGAGGATACCGATCAGGCGCGTTTCGTTCCGGGGGCGGAGGAGTACATTATAGAAGCCCTTGCGTGGCTGGGCATCCGCTTTGACGAGGGAGTGCACATAGGCGGGGCGCATGCGCCGTACCGGCAGTCCGACCGCAAGCCGCTGTACCGGCAGCATGTCGACAGGCTCATCGCCGACGGTTGGGCGTACTGCGCCTTCGATACGCCGGAAGCGCTGGACGCCCGCCGCCGGGAGTACGAACGGCAGGGGAAAACCTTCCAGTACGACGCCGCTACCCGCGGAGCGATGTGCAACTCGCTCACCCTGCCGGAGGAAGAAGTGCGGAAACGGCTGAACGACGGCGCGCCTTACGTGGTGCGCTTCAAGTTTCCCGCCGACACCCAAATCACGGTCAACGACCTGATACGCGGAACGGTAACCGTCAATTCCGGGCAGTCGGACGACAAGGTGCTTTTCAAGTCCGACGGGATGCCCACCTATCATCTGGCGAACGTTGCCGACGACCATGCCATGCAGATCAGCCACGTGATACGCGGGGAGGAATGGCTGCCCTCGGCGCCCCTGCACGTGATGCTCTACAGGGCGCTCGGCTGGGAGGACTCCATGCCGCAGTTTGCGCATCTTCCCCTGCTGCTCAAGCCCGACGGCAACGGCAAACTGAGCAAACGCGACGGCGACAGGCTCGGATTTCCCGTCTTCCCGCTGCAATGGCGCGACCCAGCGTCGGGAGAAGTGTCGTCGGGATACCGCGAAAGCGGCTACCTCCCCCAGGCGGTGATCAACATGCTGGCGCTGCTGGGCTGGAATCCGGGTACGCAACAGGAAAAATTCACCATGCAGGAACTGATCGACCTGTTTTCACTGGAACGCATCAGCAAGGCAGGCGCCAAGTTCGACCTGAAAAAGGCGCACTGGTTCAACCACGAGTACCTCATGGAACAGCCCGTGGAAACCATTGCCGGATGGTTCTCCGAAACGCTGAAGGGCAAAAACCTGTCCGCCGACCCCGCCCGCGTAGCGAGGGTGTGCCGGTTAGTGAAGGAGCGGGTCAACTTCGTGTCGGAAATATGGGATCAGGCGTCCTTCTTCTTTGTTGCGCCCGAAAGTTACGACCCTGCCGCCATGAAAAAGCGGTGGAAGGAAAACACGCCTGCCGTTATGCGTGATGTGCGGCAACTGCTGGAAAGCCTGCCCGTGTTTTCCGGGCAGGCTGTGCACGACGCTTTGCAGGCGTATGCGGAAGAACGCTCACTGGGCATGGGGGAAGTGATGATCCCCCTGCGTATCGCCCTGACAGGTGGCACTTTCGGTCCTGATTTGCAGGAGATTGCCGACGTGCTGGGCAGGGAAGAAGTATTGAGAAGAACGGACGGGATACTGAAAAACCGCGAATGAAGCATGAAACATCCCTTACCGGCGGTTTGCCGTCCGTTATGCCCCTTTAATTATCCGTTCATCGCCATTCATTGATCACAAGCGTACAAAATCCGCATATCAAGCGTATCCTGAAGCTGGAAAAGGCGCGCGAACGCCGCGAGCAGGGTCTGTTTGCCATTGAAGGCAGCCGCGAAATATCATCGGCGCTTGCGGGGGGGTACCGCGTGGAAGAATTGCTGGTGTGCGAAGAACTGCTCAACGACGAAAGCCGCGCGCTGATACGCCGGACGCCTTCCGTCCGCACGGAAAGCGTCAGCGGCAGCGTCTTCGGGAAACTTGCCCGCAGGGAACAGTCGGACGGTCTTTTCGCGGTGGCTGTTGCCCGTCCGCTGCGCCTGCAGGACGTGTTCCTTACGGAAAATCCCTTTGTGATAGTGCTGGAAACGGTGGAAAAACCGGGCAATCTCGGCGCCATACTGCGCACCGCCGACGCCGCCCGCGCCGACGCCGTCATCGTGTGCGATCCGCAAACAGACCTCTACAATCCCAATATCATCCGGTCGAGTATCGGATGCGTCTTTACCCGGCAGGTTGCCGCGTGCACCTCCGGAGAGGCGCTGCGGTGGCTCGGTGATGCAAACATCCGCATCCATGCCGCCGAACTGACCGCTGCGCAATGGTATCACCAAACCGACTTCACCGTCCCTTCCGCCGTGGTGATGGGCGCGGAAGCTGGCGGATTGACCGATTTCTGGCTCAGGGCGGCACACCGCCGCATCAAGATACCCATGCGCGGCGTCGCCGACTCGCTGAACGTTTCCGTCTCCACCGCCATCATCACCTTTGAAGCCATGCGGCAGCGCAATTTTCCCCCATGAACGCACTCCTGCCCTCCGCTATCTTCCTTGTATATACCCTGTTCATTTTCCTGATCAGCAGGCTTACTTCGCGCAAAGCCGACGACGACGCATTCTACAGGGGAAACAGGCGGTCGCCGTGGTACGTGGTGGCTTACGGGATGATCGGCGCGTCGCTTTCGGGCGTTACCTTCCTGTCGGAACCGGGATGGGTGAAGGACACCCAGTTTTCCTACATGATGGTAGTCTTCGGCTACGTGCCCGGCTACGTGATCATCGCCTTCGTGCTGCTACCGCTCTACTACCGCCTGAACCTCACCTCCATATACGCCTGTCTGGAAAACCGTTTCGGGATTTGCGCCCGCCGGACGGGGGCGTCGTTTTTCATCCTTTCACGCGCCGTAGGGTCGTCCATACGCATGTTCCTCACCGTATATATCCTCCACCTGTTTGTCTTCCGGCGCTGGGGCGTTTCCTTCGAGCCGGTCGCCTTCGTGTTCGCCGCGCTGATCCTGCTCTACACCTTCAAGGGCGGCATCAAAACCATTGTGTGGACAGACGCCCTGCAAACCACCTTCATGCTGCTTGCCGTGGGCATATCCGTATGGCTCACAGGAAAGGAAATGGGATGGAGCCTGCCGGAAATATTCCGACAGGTGAAGGAAAGCGAATATTCCGGGATGGTGGTGACCGACTGGACGGACAGGCGGTTTTACCTGAAACAGTTCCTTAGCGGGATATTCATTCCCATTGTGATGACGGGGCTGGATCAGGACATGATGCAGAAAAACCTCAGCTGCCGTACCCTGCGCGACGCGCAAAAGAACATGCTCTCCTTCGGCGCCGTCCTGATAGCGGTCAACCTGCTCTTCCTCACCCTGGGCGCCGTGCTGGTGATGTACGCGCAAGCCGGCAACATCGAAACGGCGGATACCGACCTCCTCTTTGCCGACATTGCCGTCAACCGGCTGGGAGGCATTGCGGGCGTCGTGTTTATCGTAGGGCTGGTGGCGGCTGCCTATTCGAGCGCCGACGGAACGCTCGCCGCCCTTACCACTTCCTTCTGCATCGACGTCCTGCGGCTGGACAAACGCTGCCCCACCCCCCGAAAAAGGACGCGCATCAGGCATTTCGTGCACCTGTCGTTCACCCTGCTGGCTTTCCTGCTCATGGTCGGATTGAAGCAGATGGACAACCGGGCGGTCATCGACCGTTTCTTCGTCGTTGCCGGCTACACCTACGGTCCTCTGCTGGGCTTGTACTCATTCGGGCTATGCACGAAGATGCAGGTGCGCGACAGGCTTGTCCCGCTGATAGCCGTTGCATCGCCGCTGCTCACCTGCCTGCTCGACCACTGCTCCGAGCAATGGCTCTGGGGATACCGATTCGGGTTTGAACTGCTGATGGTGAACGGGCTGATCACCTTTGCAGGATTATGGCTGTGCAGGAAAAAGCCGGATGACGGGAGTGAGAACCGCCCTTCCTTCGGCGGTTTCCGGGAAACGCAAACCTCACCGTCGGGGGATATGTTAAAATGGAAAGATCATGAAAATCCTTTCATCCTGTAAATCGAGGTTCGGACAATGGCGATAAGTTAAAAGATAACATTCTTCGGTTTTTACAGCGATCCCAGTCTGAATTTTGACCTGTAAGCCGTTCATTCGTTTTCTTTGTGCGGACGAAGGGACTCGAACCCCCATGCCTTACGGCGCCAGATCCTAAATCTGGTACGGCTACCAATTACGTCACGTCCGCAAATATGCTACAACATGTCAATAAGCCCATTTTACATACATGGCGCCCCATGTAAAACCGCCTCCGAAAGCGGCAAGAATCAGTTTGTCGCCTTTCTTTAATTGAGGCGTCCACTCGTACAGGCACAGGGGAATGGTGGCTGCGGTGGTGTTGCCGTATTTTTCGATGTTGATCATCACCTTGTCGGGAGTAATTCCCATCCGGCGACCCACAGCGTCGATAATACGCAGGTTTGCCTGATGCGGCACCAACCACGACAGCTCCTCCGGTTTGATCCCGTGGCGCTCCATCATTTCCACCGCCACGTCTGCCATGTTCGATACTGCGTACTTGAATACCATCTTCCCGTCCTGATGCACGTAATGCATGCGCTTGCTTACCGTATCGTGCGAGGCGGGATACTGCGATCCGCCGCCCTGCAGGTACAGATAATGACGACCAACGCCATCCACGCGAAAATGATGGTCGATGATCCCTACATCTTCGGTGGTCGGCTCAATGAGCAGGGCGGTGGCGGCGTCGCCGAACAGCGGACAGGTATTGCGGTCGGTGTAGTCCACAATGGAGGACATTTTGTCGCCCGCCAGCAACAATATTTTTTTGTACTGCCCCGATTCGATAAACTTGTTCACCGTTTCCAGCGCATAGATAAATCCGGAACAGGCAGCCAGCAAATCATATCCCCATGCGTTGCGTATCCCTGTTTTGTCGCACACGATACAGGCAGTGGAGGGGAACAGCATGTCGGGAGTATTGGTGGCTGCCAGCACAAAGTCTATTT
>JAISRX010000016.1 GCA_031273395.1 Bacteroidales bacterium
AAAGGGCTTTTACCAATAAGATACATCTCTCGCTTGATCAGGTGAGTCAATTCATCACGGAACAGGTCGGCAAACTCGCTGCTGACCTTGTGCAGTCTACCTGTGCATTCCCATACGTCATTGCAGACCCTTTTTGGACTATGAAATAAGTCACTTTGGTATAACAGTTAGAACCACTTTTTATGGCAGTCGTTTGATTTTAATATTTCTAAATGATACCTCGTCAAAATGATCCTGCAATGCTATCCTGCCTTTCCGAAATTTGCCGAAATCTTCTCCATTGAATTTATCGGCTCCGTTCCATTTGCTGTTACGAAGCATTTGTGTCCATTCGACAGAATTCATATCTACCCGGGCGGTGATGATGCCATTGAGCCAAAAAGTGACCTGTCCGCTGTTTTTCAATATCCGGACTTCGTTCCATTCGCCAACCGGTTTGGGACGGGATGCTTGCGAAGCATCCACCAGATCATACATTGCTCCTGCCAAATGTTTGGGATTGTGGCGGTCGGCGCCGTCGATGTTGTCTAAAATCTGCATTTCCACGCCTGTACTCGACACCCATCCATATTCGGCGCCTTCCTTTACTCCGTAAAAAATGCCGCTATTCCCGCCCTTGCCGATTTTCCATTCAAGGCGCAGATCAAAGTTTTCAAACTCTTCATCGGTAAGCAAGTCTCCTCCGCGTTCTCCTTCGCGGGTAATTTTAAAATTCAACGTTCCGGCTCTCACTTTCCACGGTGACAATACGCTCTGTTGATTGAAAGAATGCCAACCCTTCGTTGTTTTCCCATCGAAAAGCAATTGCCATCCGTCCCTTTTCTCGGCTTTTGATAAGGTATTCGGCTTTTGGGCATATACTCCAACAGATATGCAGAGACAAAAGCATATTTTTACAAGATACATTTTGTTTTAATCTAAAAGATGTTTTACCTTGACTAATTTACGGACAGTTTTATTGCCTTCATTTCCTCGCCCTTGACAATTTTAACGATGTATAATTCCTTGGGCAAGTGGTTAATTGAAATGCTTTCCTTTTCTCCCGAAGCGGCAAAAGTCATCCGAATGTTACCTTTAAGGTCAATGAAGCTGATGATTTCGTCACCCGTCAAGCCGTCGACAGTGAGCACATCATGCGCCGGGTTCGGATAGAGCGAAAGTGCAGTTCCATCGTTGCCGGATAGCCCTGTGGAAACACCGTTCAGGCTTTTGGAGAACAACCAGGGAATCAAATCCGGCTCGGCAAATGCCCTGTCCCAACTGTTGTGGTTAACGCCCGGATAGATGGTGAGTTTGACGCTTGCCCCAACGTCACGCAACGCTTGCGCCATTTTATAGGATTCCGACACGGCAACGGACTGATCCTGATCCCCATGAAAAAGCCACCAGTCGGGAACGGTCATCTGTGGAACGGTTGTCATATCGTCCCACCATGCACATATCGGAAAGGCGGCGGCAAAAATGCCCGGATTTTTAACAACGATTTCGTATGTTCCGTAACCTCCCATCGAAAGACCGCCTACATAAAGCCGGTTGGGGTCTATCAAAAAGACTTTTTGCAATGCAACAATCAATTCGCTCAATGGAGTGTCGCCAAAACTCTGGTTTGCGGGGCATTGCGGCAACACTACGATTGCCCTGTATTTTTTGCGAATATCATCTCTTTGAAAAACACTCAGAAAATCATATAACTGCGACACGTTGTTGTTGCCTCTTTCTCCGGATCCGTGGAGGATCAGGATCAGGGGATATTTCTTCGTTCGATCCGTTTCGTCATATCCTTCCGGCAAAAGATACCGGTAAGGAAGAACTTTGTCCGACGTCTGATACAAACGTTTCCCGAAAGCCTCCCGATCAAGCGACTGAGCGAAACAAGTCGTGGAAATCGTTAATACCAATGATATAATTGAAATTTTCGGTTTCATTTTTTATTGTTATTATGGGTTTTTCATTTTTTGATCCCGATTTAATGTATTTTTTCATTCCAGATAAAAAACTTCTTTCAAATACACGGTTACCGGCGAATGATCGAGATTGGTTTCCATGATATCGCTCATGTAATCCCACCATTTTTGTTGGACGGCAATGTTTCCCAATTCCTGCGAGGAGGTATTGCCGCTTACTTTCTGTACTCCAAAAAGTACATTGGTCTCTTCATCCAGAAAGATGGAATAATCGCCGATACCCGAACATTTAATGAGTTCGGCTATTTCAGACCAGAGGTGGCTGTGTCGTTTGACATATTCCTGTTGGCAACCCTGTTTCAATTTCATCTTAAAAGCAACTCTTTGCATGTTATTTTTCATTTATGAACTTGCTCTTAATTAATTGTCCCGCCATAATACGCCTCGCTCCAGTTCCCGACGCCTATTACCGCCTTGTACGACGCGGCGACCGTTTCCCATGCGGATGTTCCGCAAGCCTGATAGAGATACCAGATCGGTTTCTTGCCGTAAGGATCGCCGGCGGCATTGTTGTATTTCCTCAGTCCGAGTTTCAAGCCGGCTTCTTCGTAAGCATCCGCCCAGAGATGATACTGGAATGCCGTAACATTGCGGAGGCGTTCCACCTTCGCCCAAACGTATGCCATGCCTGCCGCCTGTTCTTTCAAGCGCTGTTCGCCGTAATCGGGAGAATTTAATCCCTGTTCGGTAAACTGTATTTCGCGCGGGGAGACTCCCTTATACAGTACACTTGCCTGTTCTACCCATGCATCGAGTACTTCCAGATTTTTGAAGGTAAGGTAAGGCGTATTGAATGAATAATATGCCTGATTGTCTTCCCATGTGCGCGGGTTATTGATGTCTTGTGCGTATGGGTGGAAAGCGATACCCCATTCAAAATCGCCCTCCTGCCGGCTGAACTTCACCAGCAAATCCAGCATGTCCCTGCCCGCGTAGCCTCTCGGATCGCCTTTGCGATTCCAGTCATGATCCAAAGAGATGAAAGTTTTGGCGTTTGGGTCGTACAGCCTTGCCAGTGTCTGCACGGTACGCATGGATTTCTGGTAGAGGTTCATGTAGGTTTCCATGGTTTTCCTTCCCGCATTGGTCCAATAGAAACCGTTTTGTATTTCATTGTGGATGATATAGTGGTGTATTCGTCCGGGATCATCTTTACCGTACCTTTCGGCAAGGAAAGCGATAGTTGCGGCATAGGCTTCCGCGCCTTCGCGGGTGGTAAAATTCGGCATGGAAAAGGCTGCGCTCATCTCCGTGTCGGGATGGGCTGCCTGCGCCAGCCATGAAAATTTGCTGCCCTGCCGGTTAACAGGGATCAGCAAAATAGCCGATACCATCCACCCGTGTTGTGCGGCAATCCGTACATCCCTGTCGATCCCGTCCACATGGCTGCCCGCTCCTGTGGCGGCGTACCATGTTTTGCCGGCATACTCGTAGGCTACCCGTCCGGCAGCGTTATCCCTGTAAAGAATGGCGTCCAGAATGATATTGAAGGTGACTGAAGCAATGCCCAGATCGGTCATGTCCTGATGATCCAGCGGACATCCGCCGATGCCCTTGAGCGAAGCCGGCACGATTTTGGGCAGGTTTGCCCGCGGCGTGATGTTGTCTGCATAACGTACCGGCGAAAGCAACTCGTAACGGGTTTCCGTTCCTTGATTATCTTTCCGCATCATAGCCCATCCCGACAGGAAACGGTCATGTCCGTCGCCGGCAAATCTTTCAAAAGTAAAATTCGCCGAAGAAGAAGTCAACGGGGTGAACGAGGCGGGTTCGTCGATGCCGGTGGCGTCCTGCCACATCGGTATTTCCGCCAGTCCCGCGTTGAGCAGGCTGCTGCCGGAATACTGCCCCTGCACCGTAACTTGTCCCGTATGGAACGATATGTCAACGGAAGTAACGGAAGATGCAAAACTTTCGGTCAAATAACTTTGCAAACGTTCGGACAGTTCCCGATCACGGCGCAAATTGTCTTCGCGCTGTTCCGCCTGTTCCTTTTCCCTGTCGGTAGGCGCGCGCAGTATGAAGTTGCGCAGCCGGACGGTTTTGCCGTCAGTATTCCCGAAACGGATACGTATGGAGGTAAACGGCTCTTCGGGTGGCTCCAAAGTGACGGACATGTCGTATGCGTTGCTTGTCCATCCTTCCGTGCGCGGGAGCGTATAACCCTCAATGAGGTGGTTAGCGTTCAGCGGGGTTCCCACGTAGAGCAGCAACGGTAAGCTCTCCGTTGTATTGAAACTTTCAAAACTCAAGATGTAATGCGTCCCGATATTGACCGGCGCCTCGGCGTCCACGAAAAGATACGGGTCATTGGCGGTGGTGGTTACTTCCCATTCCATCCTGTCGGGGGTCAGCGTCATGTGGTTGTAATCCTTTTGCCTCGGCGTGAGGATGACGTCTGCGGCAGGAACGGGAACAACGGGCGTCGGAACGTTCGGATTGTCGGGTTCCTGCGATGCTTCCTTTTGTTTCCTGCAATCGCTCAATGCGAGCATGATTAGAAAAACGATGACGGATGATTTCATGATGTATCTTGTTTGCATGTTTATGATGTGAACATGGAATAAATCCGGTTCAAACTTTGCCGCTTGAACCGGATGATTCGATGATTATTGCATTTGAATATTTCTGATGTTGAGAGTTTTGGCGGTATTGTTCAAGCCGACCCGAAGTCGTAGCCATGTCAGCGGCGGATAAGGACCATACGTTAATTTACCATTCAGATGGATATAATCACCAAGATCGTATGTATGTAAAGTCCACTCGCCGGAAGCCGCTATGGTAAAATCCGTATCATCTTCACTCAGGTAGTAGCCTCCGTCAAAACGTCCGACATACATGCACAACCGGGCTTCCTCCGTGAGTTTGCTCTCAAAAGACAGGGTATGGTTAGCTCCCCACAATACCGGAGCAAAATCAACATAAAAATAAGGATCGTTACTGTTTGCCGCTATTTCGATACTCCAGCCGTCAGTGCCACCGTTGCCTGTGATGGTTACCTGATTTCCGTCGGTCGAACGGATAGATGCTGGCACGGGATTATTTTCCTCTGCAGCAGGCATACGCGCTACGAAATTGCGGACTTCCATATCTGTTGTCTGACTGTCGCCTTTGCCAAACTGTAGTCTGATATAATTGAATTGCGTCGGAAACGGTTGGCTGTCACTGCTTTTTCTGACCAGCGTCAAATCTATGGACACGGTTGTCCATGATGTAGCAGTATTTGGAATATTGTACAAATCCCAATCAATAATTGAGTTTGGCCATCCATCAGCTTGCAGGAACAGAATAACCGGAACATTCGCCAAGTTATTGCTATTCACTTTGACGTCGAAAGACAGGATAAAATGCGTAGCGGTACTGATGTGCACGCCTTCCGGGGCGTCCAGATAAAACCACGGACCGCCGCCCGTTATCGCCAGTTGCCATCCATCGCCGGTTGGCGTAATGGTTAGATCGCTACTGTGACCTGAAGTTCGTACCGTCAGGGGAACGGGCGCGTTAGGGTCTGTAACCGTCACGGAGTACGAGATGGAGTTCGATGTGCCGTTGCTGCGTTCCACGGTCAGCGTTACCGTATAGACGCCTCCCGCTGCATACGTATGCGTGGGGTTTTGAGAAGTGTTTGCATCAGTGCCGTCCCCGAAATCCCAACTGTACGATTCCGCATTCGCCGAAGCGTCGGTAAAGGTAACCTGCAAGCCGTCGGCAACGTAAGTGAACTCGGCAGCCGGACCTTCGGGCTGTACCACGGTGATGGAGATTGTTTTCGTCGCCTGATCCCCGTTGTTGTTGCTTACCGTGAGGGTTACCTCATAGGAACCTCCTGCGGCATAGGTATGTTCGGGGTTTCTTTCCGCAGAAAGCGCGGAGCCGTCTCCGAAGTTCCAGCTAAAAGCGGTGGCATTTTGCGATGCATCGGTGAATTGAACAGTCAAAGTATTGTTCGTTCCCGCCTGAAAGGAGAAATCAGCCTCTATCGGCGCACCGGGCACTACAGGAGCCAGTACTTCCACGCTCTGCGTCTTTTTGTCGGTTTTCCAGTCCCTGTTGGTCACTGTCAGGGTTACTTCATAGGCGCCCGCTGCCGTATAGGTATGAATAGGATCTTTTTCTGCAGAAGGCAGGGATTGATCCCCGAAATCCCAACCGTAAGACACAGCGTTTTGCGATGTGCCGGTAAAATGAACGACCAGCGGATTGGCTGTTTCCGCTTCATAAGAAAATCCCGCAACCGGAAGCGGCGCGGCTTCTTCGTCCCTGTCCTTGCAGGAAAACATGACTATGGCGCACAATACGCACCAAAAACTGAATTGAATACTGTTTTTCATGATACTGATATTTAATTGGTTTTTAAAATTGTTGTTTTAATGATTACTGAAATTTGATATTCCTGATGCTGAGATTTCTGGCGTGATCGTCAATGCCGATCCGGATGCGTACCCATGTGAGCGGCGAAGGAGGACCATAGAACAACACGGTGGACAGATCGAAGGTATTGGCTACCCATTCGGCGGAAGCGGGTATTTTAAATCCTCCGTTCTGTTCGCTCACGTAAAAACCGCCCGCAAAACTTCCTACAAACATGCACAAATCGGCTTCCTCATCGTTTTTGCTTTCAAAGGTCAGCACATGGTTGGCGCCGAACAATACCGGAACAGGCATATCAATAAAGAAATAGGGATCAACCGCTGCTTCCGTCGCAATATTCCAGCCTCCCGATCCGTCGGGTGAAACGGTGCATCGTTCGTTGTTTTCCCCGCGAACGGTTGCCGTTACAGCGGCTTTTTCTTCTTCCGAAGGTACGCGTACCACTATATTTCGGATGGCGATTTTTCTCACCGCATCACCTTCGCTTTTGCCGAACTTGCATCTGAACATGTTGAAGGGATCCGGAGTCAGTCTTGCACCGGTCAGATCTACCGAAATACGCGTCCATTCGGCACTCGGAACCTGATAGCCCAAATCGTGGTCAATGCAGTAGTCGGGATAAACGGGCGCTTGCAGGAAGACAATAAAAGCGGGATGTCCCGGTAAGTTATCGGCAATGACTTTTGCATCGAACGACAGGATGTAGTGCGTGCCGATGTCAATGTCTTTCGCGGCGTCCAGCCAAAAATACGGATCATTACCGCTCATTTCCAGTTCCCACTCGTCTCCGGTTTTGGTAATGGTCAATTGATCGGCATTGTGATCGGCTGTTCTTACCGTTACGGGAATATCCGCATTGGGATCTATGGGTTGCGTCACCTGTACCGGTTGGGCATATATATTCGATTTTCCGTCGCTGTTTTTAGCAATCAGAGTAACCGTATAAGTTCCGCCGAACGGGTAAATATGGACGGGATTGGTTTCCGTCGAATAGTTGGAATTGTCGCCGAAATCCCAACTATAGGATACTGCATTTTGCGACGTGTTGGTAAAATATATTTCCAACAGGTTTTCTTCGTTCCGGTCATACGTAAAATCCGCTACCGGCAGGGGCGCTGTTTCCTTTTCCTTTTCCTTGCAGGAAAATAAAACCATAGCGCACCATACATAACATACAAACAAACAACTGAATTTAATGATACTTTTCATATTATTTACGATTTAATGTGATTATTTAATTATTAATTATGCGAAGTAATGTACTCCACTGGGGTATGCAGCCAAGCCCGACAAGGACTTGTATTGTTCGGAACGCACGCGTTCTACCCCCTAAAATAAAAAATTTATACACGGAACGTGCGCGTTCTACCCTAAAAGTAATTTTTTTTACTAAGGGAACGATCGTTTTTACATAAAAACGGGATAACAGGCTCATAATTTAATTATATGATTGTTTATTTGGTGTCCCATCCCGGGTTTTGTATCAATTCGGAATTTTTATCCATACAGTTTTGAGGAATAGGCCACAAATACATTTTATCGTCCCAATGCCGTTCCAGGAAGACTTTTTTTCCTGCATTCAGATAAAAAGCGGAGGAACCGTCATCATCGGTGTTCATTCCGGTGATCGGTCGGTCATCATAGAGTTCCTTACCGATCATCCACCGGCGCATGTCCCTGTAGCGGATGCCTTCCATAGCCAATTCCACTCTCCTTTCGCGCCGTATGGCGGCAGTCATCGCATCATAATCCGCCGGAACGGCAATTTCACCGTTTCCGGATCCGTACAGGGGAATACCCGCCCTTTTGCGGATGCGATTCAGATAATCGACAATGGTATTTCTATGGGTAGCATAGTCTATTTCGTTCAGTATCTCGGCATAATTCAGGTAAAATTCAGCCAATCGCATGATAATCCCCGGTCGATAGGGGAAAGTATTGTTTCTCGGTGAATCTTCCGGATGTACATTCTTCCGGTTCAGGTATCCCGTGGGCGGATAATCCCATCCGCTGTTTTTGCCGTCGCGCCCGCCGTTGAAGAACTCGGTGACGCTGCCATAAGAGGGAATATACAAACCATTGTAAGTAACCGTGATATAAAAACGCGGCTCTCTGTTGACATACATATTGAAGGCGCCTGCAGGAGTAATCAATCCTTTTGTTCTGGACTGCGTGCTCAGGTCGTATGCCGTATTCGGAAAGGATATGTCGGCGCTGCTGAATCCGGAAGATTGATAACTCCCGTCTTCGTCAATGGGTAATCCGTTTTTGGTAAAGAACGCATCCACCAATTGCTGGGTAATACTGTAGCCGTTATTCCCTCCGTTGTTGTTCCCTTTCGGGGAACTGTGTGTTGTAAGATTAACGTATCCGTTTTCCGGAACGGCAAATATGATTTCCGGATTCTGTTCGCCGCCTTTCAGGAATATATTTTGAAAAGACAGGAACGGGTCTATTTCCCCGTTCGTGTATCTTTCCACGTATAATTCATATCTTCCCATACCGAGCAAATCTTCGGTGGCTTCCCTGGCTTTGATCCACTTTTGCGGATCCTTTCCGGGAAACAGGTGGTTACCGTCCTTATTTTTTTCATTCGCCAGCAACGGGTTGCCGTTGAACAGGGGACTTGCCGCAAACAGCCACATCCGCGCCCTGCACGCCAGCGCCATGCCTTTGGTAGGTCTGCCGTAACGGGTTGCTTCATTGGTAAAAGTCTCCGGCAATAATTCGGACAGTTCGTAAAATTCCCGATCCAGCCAATGAACGATCTCATCAAAAGGAGTTCTGGGCAATACCATATCCTCCACTTTGGCTTCCGAATCGAATTGACGGGTAATCAGCGGAAACGGACCATACAATTCCAGCATGAACGAATAAAAATACGCCACCAGAAACCGCGCTTCCAGTTTCATCATGTCCACATCGGCTTGCGACAAATACTGGCTTGGAAGCGCTTTCACCCTGTTTTGGAAGATATAGGCGGCGCGTACAGCCTGATAAGTGCTCGTCCACGCAAAGGTAAACTGACCTGTGTTTGACGGCGACCAATTGCCCCGTTGGGCGTCCATAGGCCACCAGTTGAATTGTTGCCAGTCAAGCGGTATCTGCATGTCATCCGCCAGAATATCGAACCCGTAATCATGCGGCAAAGTCCATGTGGGGTCTATGATATTGTCATAGATACCTGCCAGCCATTCCTGCACTCTCGGTTCGCTGTCGAAAATCATATCCAGCGTGATAATATCGTCCGGATGGGCGTCCAGATATTTGTCGCAGGATGTGTTTGTTGCAAGTACACCGCTCAGCAATACTCCTGTAATAAAAAGATTGATTGATTTCATATTCATCATTGTGTTTCAATTAGAAATTAACTTCAAGTCCGAAAGACATATATTTGGTCATGGGATATTTACGGTAGCCGTCGCCTCCCAGTTCGGGATCCCATAATTTGAAGGGCGACCATACGAACAGGTTGGAACCTCTGAAAAACATGCGGATACTTTTGAAAGCGGCTGTTTCATTTTTTACGGGAGTGTAGCCGATTTCGAGGTTTTTCAGCCGGATGAACCGCGCATCTTTCTGCCACCATGTTGACGCGCGATTGTTGATGCCTGCATTGGTAGTTCCCAAACGGGGCCAGAATACGTCTTGTCGAGGATGGTCTTCCGTCCACCGGTCGTCCACATTCGACAGAATATTGCCGGTAGAACGTCCTCCGCTGCCGGGTATGAAATAATTATTGGTACCCGATACCTCCAGCACCATGGATGTTTTGCCGGCGCCTTGAAACATGATCCCCATATCGAATTTTTTATATTGCACGGTAAGACCGAATCCATAGATAATAGCCGGCAAGGTAGGATTACCCATCTGGGTTTCGTCTTCAGCCGTCACGTTCGTATCCCCGTTGACATCCCTGTACAGTATGTCGCCCGGAAATACCCGCAGCCCGAATTGAGACGGTATTTCCGGTTTCAGTATCCCATTGGCGGGATCAATAAAATCATCAACGGTCAAAAGTCGTTCCGCCACCTGAAGCATGGGCACATTCAACGGGTTACCCGTGCGCGACCGGTTGGTGCCGAGTATGTCCGACGGCTCGTCGTCATTGATTACCTTATTGGTTGTAAAGGTGAAATTGCCCATAAAAGATATGGAAAAGTCTTTGCCGAACGATTTGAAATAGTCGACACTCGCTTCAAAACCCTTGTTGTCCACTTCCCCGATATTTGCCCAAGGCATGTTGGAATATCCGGTCAATTCCGTAATGGTTTTCCGGCGGAGGAAGATGTTGGAACGATTGTCGATAAACATGTCCACTGTCACATTCAGCACATTCCACAGCCCCAATTCTATCCCCGCATCGGTTTTGTCGGCTATTTCCCATGACAGGGCGTCAACGTTTGCATCGCCCTCCCTGAAACCCGAATATGAATTGTTTGCCGTATAACCGAAACTATAGCCAGAAGTAGTATTGATAGTGCCGACGTACGCAAAACGGCGTCCGCCTATATTGTCATTCCCTACTTTGCCCCACGATCCCCGTATTTTCAACTTGGAAACCGTACCCTGTATGTTTTCCATGAATTTTTCATTACTGATCATCCAGCCCAGAGCAAAAGACGGGAAAAAACCATATCGTAAATCCGACGCAAAATTTTCGGAACCGTTATATCCGAAATTGGCTTCAACAAAATACTTGAACCCGTAATTGTACGTGAAACGTCCTGCTACACCCTGATGCCGGTAGGGAAAAGCCGCAACGGGATCACCCGCATCGGCGTCGATATAACTGTCCCTGTTGAACAACAGCATGGCGCCGACAGCATGGCTGCCGAATGTTCGGTCGTAATTCACCGGCAATTCAAAATACATTCTCCGATTGCCGCCGGCTGCCTTGCCGAAGCCCAGAAATTCATCTCCCTTGTTGGTATTGGTCAGGATCAGGTTTCCTTGAGCATCACGACCGGACGCCATCCATGTAGCCGGATATTTGTACCGTTGCACATTATGGTAACTGTACACATCGAATGAAAAGGTGGCTTTGACTTGCAATCCGTTCAACGGTTCCCACAACTGCCCGACATTCTGGTTCACAGTGACCAGACTTTGCAAGCCATTGTTGTCCTGTCGCTGGTAACCGGTTTGTGTTGCCCAGACCCAGGGATTCATGGAATTTTGCACTTGGGCAAATTCGCCTGTGGAATACTTCACAGGATACACCACCGGCGGTGTTTGCATTGCCCTGGCAACAATTCCGGAACCGCCGTCTCCTCCGGGCGTATTTCTGTCGGTAACAAATCCGCCTACACTGAACGTCAAATCTGTGGACGGCGTCAGATTCATATCCACATTGCTTCTTACGGTATATCGCCGGTATTTGTACTTACCGTCCCATGAAACATCCTTGTCGTACACCGTCATGCCGGCTTCGTTGTAAACACTCGTTATAAACCGGTAACGTAACCGTTCCGTTCCGCCGGCAACATCTACAGTTATCTTTTGGTTGGAAGCAGACTTTTTCATCACTTCATCCACCCAATTCACATTCGGATACAGATCAGGGTCCACCTGTGTTCCGGTATATTCTATTGCGGTAGGTGAGAATGGTCCCCGCGAAGCCCCCGACAGTACCGAAGCTTCATTGAAAATTTCCATATACTTTACGCCATCCACAAATTCCGGCATTTTAGTAGGCATCGTGATTCCATAATCGGCTTTTACGGATATTTGCGGTTTGCCCACCGTTCCCCGTTTGGTTTTGATCAGAATAGCTCCATTGGCTCCGCGAACGCCGTATATGGCTGTTGCAGCCGCATCTTTCAACACCGAAAACGATTCGATTTCTTCGGGCGAAATATTATCCATGTTGCGTTCGATGCCATCCACCAGTACCAGCGGGGTTCTTGACCCTTCACTGAAGGTACTCATCCCGCGTATGTAAAATTCGGACTGGTCATAACCCAACTCACCCGATCGTTGCACGGATATGATACCGGGGATTAATCCAGCCATTGCATTCGACAAAGCACGTGACTGGTTGGTTTGCAGTTTTGCCGGTTTTACTGCCGCAATAGCTCCTATTACACTTTCTTTCCGCTGAGTGCCGTATCCGACAATGACCACTTCGTCCAAATCCGTGGGCATTTCGCTTAGCGTTACGGCAAAAATACGCCGGTTGCCCACGATCACTCTTTCCATCCGAAAACCTACAAAACTGAACTGCAACAGGCATGTGTCGCTGGGGACAGTAATGGTAAATTCGCCGTTGTCGTTGGTAGTAGTACCGCTGCCGACGCCGCGGACTACCACATTGACGCCGGGCAACAGTTCCCCCTTACCGTCCGATACTGTTCCGGTGACCGTGATGTCCTGCCGCACTTTGTTGGTTTTGCCTGCAACTTTGTCGTGAGCCTCTTCCCTGCTTCTCAGGATAATATCGGTCTTATTCCTGATGGAAAAATCGATTCCGATACCCGGCAACACTTTCTCAAGCACTTCGACAATATTTTCTTCCCGGGCACGGATGCTTACTTTGGTGGATTTGTCTATCCGATCGTTATTATAGAAAAAGGAAAAACCGCTTTGCTTTTCAATTAAAGTCAAAAGTGCACCCAATTCAATATCCCGCTCATTGATCGTCAGTTTGACATCTTGTCCGTAACTGCCTGCAACATGCAAAATCCCTAAAATCAACAAAGAAAAAGATACTTTCATTTTTATTGATACTTTTTTTAAGAATAAAAAACTTGTTTGTTCCAAACATTTCATATATTTGACTGTTTTTGATATGATGCCGTTTTACCCTCTGACTTAAAAACATCGGGTAAACGACAGATTAAAATTATATTTAAAACCTTGTTTCATCCGGTAGATGTTCCAGATCTGCCGGATTTTGCGTGAATATGATTGATTATGTTTTCATTTGTGAAAGATTTTTAAGGTGAATACTCGCATAAAAATACCGACAGGGTAATTTGCCGGACAAAAAAACCGCCACATTGCAAAAAACAATGTTGTGGCTGTACTATATTTCCAAAATATGCGTAAATTATGCGCGTGTAATTTCTCTCTCTCTCTCTCTCTCTCTCTCTCTCTCTCTCTCTCTCTCTCTCTCTCTCTCTC
>JAISRX010000129.1 GCA_031273395.1 Bacteroidales bacterium
AAATTGTAAGGGTATAAAATTTCTCACGAACTGGTACGGCAGATATTGTCTTCTCAGGGTTACCACCTGCAAACCAACAGAAAAGTCTTTGAAGGGGGCGAACACATTGACCGCGATGCGCAATTTGAACATATTAACCGTGCAGCAAAGTCATTTATTGCATTAAATCAACCTGTTATATCTGTCGGTTGCAAGAAAAAAGAATTAATCGGCAATGATAAAAACAGCGGTCGGGAATGGCAGCCGGTAGGCAATCCGGTTAAAGTAAATGTCTGTGATTTTGTAGATAAAACAAATGGCAAAGCATCGCCTTATGGTGTTTATGATATTGCAAACAATCAGGGATTTATAAGCGTTGGAATCAGCAGGGATACATCGGAATTTGCAGTTGCTGCCATTCGCCGGTGGTGGAATGAGGAAGGGAAAAACCTGTTCTTGACAAAACATAATATGAAACAGGAATAATAGCGACGGGGAACCGGCAAAATGCAAGAGAATAAGAAGTGGTTTTCATGGTGAGTGGAACTGTTGCATTCAACCTAATGGTTAGGTTTATTTATTGATGGCTCCAAAATGATCAGCCGACAAATTTATATGCAGCTACTCCCAGTCAGGGATAATTATTGACCGCGTTGTCATTTTCCGCCGTTTGACCGCAGAGGCGGCGCTGCCGGATACCCTCCTATTCAAACTTCTGCTTGGCAAACCACAACTCTATCAGCGAAAGGTTTACCGAAAACAGCACGTAATTTTCGGTGATGCCTCCCCTGTGTCCTGTTCCCGATTGTCCTGCGTTTACCGCCACGTTCACGTAGGAACGGGTTCTGGAAAACGGCAGTCCCAAGCCGAACGAAACGGAATAATCCTTCACGGGGTACCCGTTGATGGACAGGTAGGACTCGCTGTAGCTAACCCCCGCCTGATAGCGGATCACCTGCAGGTAATTGCTCGGACGTCTGGAGTTTGGGACAAACTGCAAGCCGGCGTTGTACGTTTGGCTGTCGGAAAACACAAGTCCCCGCAGACGGTCGCTGTTAACCGACCAGTTTTGCCGGTAATAGTCGGCGGCAAACAGCCATTCATGGTCTTTCTTGTGCCTCCACACGGAAAATCCCACCCCGAACGATTCCGGAAGGTACATTCTTTTATCGGCAAGGGCTTCGTCCTTCCCCAGCACGTTGTAGTACGCAACGGTGCGGCGCCGGTAAAGGTCGAAATTCGATTTGTATCCGTACACGCCTCCCACCGTCAGCAGGGTATGTTTCTCTATCGGCAGGGAATACTGCGCGCCGAAATCAAGATATAGCTTGTTGGCGGTCATTGTTTCCGTGATCAGGATCGACCTTGCCGTTTCGTTATGGGTGATGGTTCCGAAAAAATACGATGCGGTCAGTCCGAGGCTCAATCCCCGTACCACTTCCACCGCATTGCCCCAATATACTTTGTTGACCCCGCCTTCACCCGAAAACACCGTATTGAAGGTCTCCGGGGTACCTTCCACCTGTTGCATTTGGGAAATACTGTATCCTACATTCGTGTACGGGCTTAGCCCCACGCCGGTAGTCCACCTTTTGGATATTCTGAACCCTGCGGACAGGTTTTTGAAGTTGAAATCCACCGCCTGCTTGTCCATAGCCGACGTTGAGAAAACGGAAGATTTTACTGCTGTCGATATGTCGAAAATAAACACCAGGGTATCTATTCCGCTCAATCCTGCCGGATTGCGGCGGTTCAGGAAATTGACCGATTTCATCCCGATGCCGGCATTTCCGAACCCCGTGGTGGACCCGAAATCGCGGGATTCTATTTCACCTATCCCGAAGATGGAAAGCGGCGAACTTGTACTGTTCTGGGCAAAAAGCGAAATGCCTGCTGCCAGAAGGACTGCCAACAGGATGGCGATCCTGCGGGATATGATATGGTGAACGATCATTGTCTGCTGTTGGGATTTAGGCTTTTTAATACTCATGATAAATGCTGTAGGTGACCTCTAACATGATCTGGTTGTCTTTGCTCTGGGCGTCGCTCAGGCGGAAAAAATGCCTGTCGCCGAAAACAACCCGCTGGAATGGCGTGGATCCGCTTGTCGACGAAGGAATATCAATGCTCAGGGCAATCTTGTCATAGCCCGTAGCATTGAGCTGCGACGAAATGAAACTGGTAATATCGTAATCGTAATAATACGTTTCATGCACGTTTTTGTCCTTGCCCGCCCCGTTCAGGTTGCCGTTTAACGGCGACGTTGAAGTGGACGTTTGAACGGACAGATAGTTGCCTCTCGTGTCATTGGCGGGATTGTGTTCATACAGGTACAGCTCCGGCGGCAGGGGAACCCGGTCATACGAATGACGGACGGGACGGACAATAAGCCGGGCTTTTTCTATCAGGATGATTTCTCCGTACACCAGCAGCCCGCTCAACGTGGGAAAATCCATACGGGTGTACAGGGGAATGGCTCCGGTCGTCACAAAGCCCATGTTGCCCGTCTGCCCGGTCGGTACGGGGTCTTCCTTCGATGATTCGGGCAATTTGGGATTGAAATTCGACATCTTGAAATGATTGAATTGCTTTGCGGAATTAGCTTTGAAAGTCATGGTTTTGCGTTCCACATCCGCAGAGCCGGTAATCCTGTAGTAAATACGGATCATGCAGGTGCTGTCGGTGACGGAAAAACCGTAAATGCACGAATCGCTCCCCACAGACTCAATTGCCAGTCCGGGAAAGGTTTTCAGATAGTTATCCGCGTTCCATTCCGTTTCGTTCTTGAAGACGCCCTGAAACATCTTCTCGCCTAACTCCCTCGGCAATGTCACTTCCACTTCCTTTTGCGAAGGTCCTCTCATGTTCAGCCGCACTTCCTCTACCAAAGAAGCGCTTTCAACAGGGGCGGAAGAGGTGGAATACCGGTAACCGTCGTCGTTCATTTCAATCGGTATTTTCAACTTGGATATTTTTATACCGAACGGTTGCAGGGTATCGCCGTAGTAGCTTCCGGAGGGGCGCAACACCAGCGTGACGGAATCGAAGCGCGGATATTCGTTGCTTTCGCTGTCGGCGGTTCGGGTAAATTCAATAAAGCTTTTGGCTTCCGACTCGCCTGTCAACGGATCATTAAACTTCCCGACAAATAATGCGCCGGTGTTGGAGGTAACCGTGGAATCCTTGGCAAGCACGGACAACCTGACGGACAATGTATCCACGAAAACAGTGCGCGTGCTGGTTTCCACCAGATAGTTGCCCATCGTGGAATCGTCGCTGCTGCACGAGGAAAACAGGAAAAAGACGCCCAGCGCGCCTGCGCCGGCAAGTCTCCATATCCTGCCTGTCATTTTATATTGGATTTGCATGTTTATTTAACTTCTTATGATACTGTGGTGTATAATACGCCTGCGACAACTTTGTTTTGCCCGATGCGATCATAAACGCCGGACAAAATTACAAAAATATTGTGACTTTAAGGAAAAACAAAAAAAACTTTATCTTTGCAGGGTAAAAAAAATACCATTATGAACATCCGAAAGAAGATAGTTATTGCGTTCTGGGGAAGCGTTGCGGCAGTGTTTGCCTTTGTGGTGCTGCTGTTTGTGCTGATCATTTACGGACAGTTCGGATTTATGCCCACTTTCGAATATCTGGAAAATCCCCGAACCAGCATCGCCACCGAGGTTTATTCGTCCGACGGGGTGGTGCTGACCACCTTTTACATGGACGAAAACAACAGAAATCCCGTGTCGTACAAGGATCTTCCTCCGCATCTGGTGCATGCGCTCATTGCACGCGAAGATCATCGTTTCGCCGGTCATTCGGGGATCGACGGGATAGGACTGATCCGGGTAGGGGTAAAAACCGTCCTGTTGCGGCGGTCGGGAGAAGGCGGCGGAAGCACCATTACCCAGCAACTTGCCAAACAGCTTTTCAAGCGGGATACCACTCAATACCGGTGGGGCATTGTGCGAAAAGCGCATATTGCCACCATCAAATTCAGGGAATGGGTCATCGCCACGCGCCTCGAAAAACAGTACACCAAACAGGAAATCGTTACCATGTACCTGAACATAGTGCCTTTCGGGTACCACACCGCCGGCATTAAGTCAGCCGCGCGCACCTATTTCAAGAAAAGCGTCGATTCCCTGAAAATTGAGGAAGCCGCCATGCTGGTGGGCATGTTGCCGGGACCGAGCCATTACAATCCTGTCAAATATCCGGACCGGGTGACCGCCCGCCGGAACAGCGTCCTGTCGAAAATGAAGGAACACCGCTACCTGAGCGCAACCGAGGCAGACTCGCTGAAGCAACTGCCGTTGCTGCTCGACTTTGAACGGCTCGACCACCACACGGGAAGCGCCACCTATTTCAGGGAATACCTGAGGCTGACCATGACCAAAAAAAAACCGGAACGGAAACGTTATCAAAATCAGGAGTCCTTTCGGGAAGATTCCATACAGTGGGTGGAAAATCCCCTGTTCGGATGGTGCAACAAGAACCTCCAGCCCGACCGTACGCCGTATAACCTGTACACCGACGGTCTGAAAATTTATACTACCATCGACTCGCGAATGCAGCGGCATGCCGAGGAAGCCGTCAAACAACACCTGAAAGAATCCTTGCAGCCGGATTTTTACAGGGAAAAAAAGGGACAGAAAAAAGCGCCGTTTTCCGGTGAAGTGACCGACGAGCAGATCAACATGATCATGCTGAACGCCATGCGCCAGACGGAACGCTACCGTACATTGCGCAAGCGCGGATGGTCGCAGGACAATATCGTCAAAAACTTCAAAACGCCCTGCGAGATGACCGTTTTTTCATGGAAAGGAGACATAGACACGCTCATGAGCCCGTGGGACTCCATTCGCTGGCACAAAAGTATCCTGAGAGCCAGTATGATGGCGATGAACCCGCATACGGGAGAAGTGAAGGCATACGTGGGTGGTATCGACTACCGGCATTTCAAATGGGATGGGGTAAAAGTGCAGAAGCGTCAGGTCGGTTCTACCTTCAAACCCTTCCTCTACACGCTGATCATGCAGGAAAAACCGGAATTAACCCCATGCTACAGGGTGCTGAACGTGGAACAGTCTTTTATAGTCGGCGACAGCACGTGGAAACCGAGAAGCTCCGGACGGAAGGAACATCTTTATCAGCCGGTGACGCTGAAATGGGGACTGGCTACCTCCGAAAACAATATCACGGCGTGGGTGTTGAAACAGGTTTCCGAGCAGGCGGTAGTGGATATGGCGCATAAAATGGGCGTCACCAGCCGGATTGACCCTGTGCCTTCCATCGTTCTGGGAACACCCGAAATCACTCTTGCCGAGATGGTGGCTGCCTTCTCGATATTCCCCAACAAGGGCATGTATTCCACGCCGATATATGTCACCCGCATCGAAGGCAGGAACGGCAATCAAATAGGCGCCCGTTTCCACTCCTACAAGGAAGAAACCATCAGCGCCCATACGGCTTATAAAATGGTGAACCTGCTGGAAGGCGTGGTAAGAGGCGGAACGGCGTCCCGGCTGCGCTATGCCTACAAGCTCATGAACGACATGGGCGGGAAAACCGGTACTACGCAAAACCATTCCGACGGGTGGTACATCGGGATCACGCCCGATTTGACGGCAGGCGTATGGGTGGGCGGGGAAGACCGCTCCGTCCATTTCGACAACATGCGTCTGGGACAGGGGTCAGCCATGGCGTTGCCCATCTACGGGCTGTTCATGCAAAAGGTATATGCCGACAAAAACATTGCCCTGACGCAAGGACCGTTCGAACGCCCGGACGGATTCAACGTAAATATGGATTGTGCGGTAGAAAGCGAGTTCGGAGGAGATGTGGTTTACGACGAATACTCTAACTGAGAACTGCCGGAAAAATAAAGACTGTCGCCGTCACAATGCAGGTCATGCGATTTTTATTTCGCATGAGAATAAACAGATATAATCCCGTGCGGGACTACATGCCGGTAGAAGAACCGCTGTGATCGGCAAAGAAAATCCCGCAGGGACGGGTACATTTTCTGCCGGCATATTACCATTTGGTATGAATAGTACCTCAAAAAATCTCAAATTTCAGCAGATGGACGGATAATTACCTTTGATATAATCAATTGTAAGAAATCTATGAATCACCGTTTGTTGATCTATATATTAATGTATAGAGCGCTGTGAAAATTTTTCCCATCATGCGCTTAATATCCACAAACTATTTTTTATTTTTATCGGTTAAAGTAATGATAATCAGTTATTTTTTTGATTATTGACATGCAAATTAGCTTAATTCTTAAAAAAAAATTACAGAAATATTTTTTTTTGTAAAAAAAGTCGTACCTTTGCAGACCCAAATTTTAAAATAATTTGAAATATTAAGCAAGTAGAAATTCGGATAGAACAAATTTAGATTTAGTGTATCTATTAGGATATCGATTTTTTATTAATTTATAAAACAAATCATCAAAACCAGTAAAAATGACTGATCCGATAGCAGATTTGTTAACCCGTATTCGAAATGGCATCATGGCTCGGCACAGAGTAGTAGATTGTCCGGCATCGAATATCAAGAAGAACATCGTCAAGATATTGTTCGAAAAGGGTTACATTCTCAATTACAAGTTCGAAGAGGCGGGCGAAAACAGTCCGCAGGGAAACATCAAGATAGCCTTGAAGTATAATCCCGAAACAAAGTTGCCTGCCATCAAGTCGATTCAGCGTGTGAGCCGCCCCGGGTTGCGCAAGTATGTGAACCACGACAAACTTCCCCGTGTACTGAACGGTTTGGGAATTGCCGTCATTTCCACCTCTCAGGGGGTGATGACCGACAAAGAAGCCCGCCTGAAAAATATTGGCGGCGAAGTAATATGTTACGTTTATTAAACGAGGAGGAACCCATGTCAAGAATAGGAAAATTACCCATTGTATTACCGGATAAAGTAACGGTTACCATTCAGCCGGACAACACCATTGTGGTGAAAGGACCGCTTGGCGAATTGAGCCAAAAAGTGGACGCCGATATTAACGTGAAAATAGAAAACAACCAGATACTGGTGAGCCGGCCTACCGACCAGCGGCGTCACCGCTCGCTGCACGGTTTGTACCGCGCTTTGCTGAACAACATGGTCACCGGCGTGTCGCAGGGATTTACCATCCGGCAGGAGTTGGTGGGAGTGGGCTACAGAGCCGAAGCCAAAGGGCAGATACTCGAAATGAGCCTTGGTTATTCTCACGACATCATGATTGCATTGCCTAAGGAAATCAAGGTGACTACCGTTACCGAGAAGCGTGCCAATCCCATCATTACCCTGCAAAGCATCGACAAGCAGTTGCTGGGGCAGGTGGCGGCAAAAATCCGCTCGTTGCGCGCACCGGAACCTTATAAAGGTAAAGGTATCAAGTTCGTAGGCGAACAGTTAAGAAGAAAAGCCGGTAAATCGGCAAGTGCTAAATAATAATTGAACGAAAGCATTAAAGAGCATAAAAATGGCATTAACAAAAATAGAAAGACGGGAACGCATCAAGAAGAGAATCCGCAAGGTGGTTTCCGGAACGGCTGACAAGCCGCGCATGTCAGTCTTTCGCAGTAATAATCAGATATATGTGCAGCTCATTGACGATGTTGCGGGCATTACTTTGTTGAGCGCTTCGTCACGTTGCAAGGAAGTTGCAGGGCATCAGGGAAACAAAACCGAACAGGCAAAGCTGGTGGGAAAGCTGGTAGCAGAACGTTCTCTTGCAAAAGGAATTGCTCAGGTGGTATTCGACCGCAACGGTTATCTGTATCATGGAAGAGTTAAATCGTTAGCCGACGCAGCGCGGGAAGGCGGACTTAAATTTTAAAAAGATATATGTCAACAAGTATTCGTAAAGTAAAAACGGCCGATTTGGAATTGAAAGACAGGTTGGTCAGCATCCAGCGGGTTACCAAGGTAACCAAGGGAGGACGTACATTCAGTTTCTCTGCGATTGTTGTCGTAGGAAACGAAAACGGGATAGTGGGTTACGGACTGGGAAAATCCAACGAAGTGACTTCCGCTATTGCCAAAGGTGTTGAAGACGCGAAGAAAAACCTGATCAAGGTTCCGATTCTGAACAAAACTCTGCCTCACGAACAGATTGCCCGCTACGGTGGAGCCACCGTATTCATGAAGCCGGCGTCGCCGGGAACGGGCGTTAAGGCAGGGGGCGCCATGCGTGCGGTACTTGAAAGCGTGGGCGTACACGACGTACTTGCCAAATCGAAAGGTTCATCCAACCCGCACAATTTGGTAAAAGCCACTTTCGAAGCGCTCATGCAGCTTCGCGATGCACGTACCATTGCCCAGCAACGGGGTATTTCTATAAGTCAAGTGTTTAACGGTTAATTATCAACGAAATGGCAAAAATTCGCATCACATTGAAAAGGAGCGTTATTCACGCAAGCAAACGTCAGGTGGCTACCGTCAGAGCTTTGGGATTAGGAAAGGTAAACTCGTCGGTGGAACACGAAGATACCCCGCAGATTTTAGGAATGGCGGCAAAAGTGAACCATTTGGTAAGTGTTGAAAAATAGCATCAACTTAATAATCATCAAATCAATGAATTTAAGTAATCTGAAACCGGCAAAAGGGTCGGTGAAATCACAAGGAAAACGGCTTGGACGCGGACAGGGAAGCGGCAAAGGCGGAACTTCCACGAAAGGACACAAAGGGCAAAAAGCTATTTCCGGTTATTCGCGGAAAATCGGCTTTGAAGGAGGTCAGATGCCGCTACAGCGCCGTTTGCCCAAATTCGGTTTCAAAAATCCCTTCCGCAAGGAATATAAAGCCATCAATCTGGATGTGCTGGAAGCCTTTGCAGAAAAAACAGGCAGCGTATCCATCGACGTCGATACCTTAATCAAAGCCGGATTAGCGCCAAAGAACAGTCTGGTGAAAATATTGGGAAACGGCTCGTTGACAAAAAAACTGGAAGTTAAGGCGCATAAATTTTCCAATGCCGCCAAAACCGCCATCGAAGCATTGGAAGGAACAGCCGTAACATTGTAAACAGCATGAAGGCTTTATTTCAAACGATAAAAAACATCTGGAAAATTGAGGAACTGAGGACAAGAATACTGTTCACGCTTGGAATATTGGTGGTGTACAGGCTTTCTTCATTCGTTACCCTGCCGGGTGTGGACCCGACGCAATTGAAAGCGTTAAGCGACCAGACCGCCGACGGCGTGATGGGTTTGCTTGACATGTTTTCCGGAGGAGCATTTTCCAACGCCTCTATTGTAGCGCTGGGGATCATGCCCTACATTTCCGCCTCCATTGTGGTGCAGTTGCTGGGCATAGCCATTCCCTATTTCCAGAAAATGCAGCGGGAGGGCGAAAGCGGACGCCGCAAAATCAATCAAATTACCCGCTACCTGACCATCCTGATTTTGGTGGTGCAGGCGCCTACCTATTTGCTTAACCTGCAAAGGCAGATACCCGAAGAAGCCTTCCTTCTGGGAAGCAGTTATGATTTTTGGGACAAAGCATTTCATACCATCATCCTGACAAGTGGCACGATGTTTGTCATGTGGTTAGGAGAACGCATTACCGATAAAGGCATAGGCAACGGTATTTCGCTGATCATCATGGTAGGTATTATTGCACGTCTTCCGGAGTCGCTGGTGCAGGAACTGTCCATGCGTCTTGAAAATCAGGGCGGTGGGTTGGTTGTCCTGCTGGTAGAAGTGGTTATCTGGCTTCTGGTGATTGCCGTGTCCATCCTGCTGGTGCAGGGTACGCGGAAAATACCCGTACAATACGCCAAACGTATTGTGGGAAACAAGCAATACGGCGGCGTGCGTCAGTACATTCCTCTGAAAGTCAATGCTGCCGGAGTGATGCCGATCATCTTTGCACAGGCATTGATGTTCATTCCCGTTACACTGGCAGGATTTACCGCCACGGGCGAATCCATGAGCGGTTTTTTGTCCGCATTTACCGATGTTACAGGATTTTGGTATAATTTTGTATTTGCATTTCTTATCGTTATCTTTACCTATTTCTACACCGCAGTAACCATCAATCCGACGCAGATGGCGGAAGACATGAAGCGCAACGGAGGGTTTATTCCGGGAGTGAAACCGGGTAAAAAAACGATTGAATATTTGGATTCCGTCATGTCGAGGATTACCTTGCCCGGTTCTCTGTTTCTGGCGTTTGTGGCTATATTGCCCGCATTTGCCAAAATATTGCTGGGGGTGAGTTATCAATTCTCGCAATTCTTTGGCGGCACCACCCTGCTGATTATGGTAGGGGTAGTGCTGGATACCTTGCAACAGATTGAAAGTCACCTGTTGATGAGGCATTATGACGGATTAATGAAAAGCGGACGGATCAAGGGCCGTTCGGGAAATTAAGTTCTTTGATGGTTGAAAAGACAGATCAGGAAGTAGAATTGCTCAGACAAAGCGCGCTGTTGGTGTCAAAGACTTTGGCGGAAGTGGGTAAGATGATTCGTCCGGGTGTCACCACCCTCGAACTGGATACCCGCGCCGAAGAATTTATTCGCGACCATGGCGGCGTGCCGGGTTTCAAAGGCTACAGGAAATATCCAAGCACTTTGTGTACGTCGGTCAACAGTCAGGTGGTGCATGGTCTTCCGTCCAAAAATACGGTATTGAAGGACGGGGATATTATCTCCATTGATTGCGGGGTACTGCTGAACAAATATTACGGCGACAGCGCCTATACCTTTCAGGTGGGCGAAGTGAGCGAATCCACGCGCCGGTTACTTCGGATCACCAAAGAATGTCTGTTCAAAGGGATAGAAGCAGCCACCGCAAGGAACAGGATAGGCGATTTGGCGTATGCCATTCAGCAGCACGCCGAAAGCAATACCTATTCGGTGGTGCGCGAATTGGTGGGTCACGGCATCGGCACACAAATGCACGAACGTCCCGATGTGCCTAATTACGGGCGCAGAGGCGTCGGGATACGGCTAAGGAAGAACATGGTACTGTGTATCGAACCGATGATCAACAAGGGCAAGCGGGAAGTGATGGAGGAACGCGATGGGTGGACCATCCGAACCAAAGACAACGAACCGTCGGCACATTTCGAATTAACGGTCGCCGTGGGCGAGCAACGGGCGGATGTGTTATCAACGTTTTCGTTTATAGAAGAAAAGTCGAATTTAAATTAAATGTTGTCATAAGGTATGACCAAACAGCTTTCTATAGAACAGGACGGTACAATACTGGAAGCATTATCCAATGCCATGTTCCGCGTTGAACTGGAAAACGGGCACGTTGTAACCGCCCATATCTCAGGGAAGATGCGGATGAATTACATCAAAATCCTTCCGGGGGACAGGGTGAAACTTGAAATGTCGCCTTATGACCTTACCAAAGGACGAATTAAATTCAGGTATAAGTAAACTTGTAAAAAAATAATTAGTGAAGAGTTGTAAATTTTTATTGGGTATATGTATCATTGTTGCAGTTCTTTTTTCCTGTAAAAAAGAGAATGAAGGCAATGGTAATGAGACCGAGGAGAAGGTGTATCTTCCGAAAAGAATATACGGGACAACCGTTTCCGGTAAAGCATGGAGTGGGGAATTTGAATTTGACGCACAAAAGAGATTGACCAAATTCACCGCGCCGCACAAGGATGTGGTGATGGAAGTAAGTTACCCGACCGGTACCTCTTATCTGATAAAGTTTCACTACGTAAATTCCGAACAATTCTGGCGTCAGGAAGAAGCAACGGTAAACGGTAATACAATGCAAGTAGTCGAAAAAACCTACAATGACGCCGGAGTGCAGGAAAATTCTTCAGAATCAACGTTTACGCTCGAAAATAACAGGGCAGTTAAAGAGGAATTTTCCGGAAGAACAGTGCTTTATACCTATGATGCGGCGGGTAATTTGATTGAAGAGACTGAAGACGGCGAGGGGCGGACATGCAAGTATGATACCCACAAAGGCATCTTGGGCAATGTTCAAACTCCTCAGTGGATTATGTGGGATATGGATACGGATGAGATTGAGTTTTTCTATTATTTCGTCAATAATGTGGTTGAAATAACCCTTCCGGCAGAAAAAGACAATAAGATATTGAAGTATCAGTATTCCTATAATGCGGATGACTATCCCGTATCCATAGTTTATACGGAGCATGACGCCGACGGAATGGAGAAGTCAAGAGAACAGGCAACCATTGAATATTATTAATAAATAAATAAAACGATGAAGGTACGAGCATCTATCAAAAAGAGAAGCGAAGATTGTAAAATAGTGAGACGCAAGGGACGTCTTTATGTGATAAACAAAAAAAATCCGAAGTTCAAACAGCGTCAGGGATAATTTAAAACATTATGTTATAATATGGCAAGAATTGTTGGTGTTGATTTACCAAGAAACAAACGCGGAGAAATAGGTTTGACCTACATCTACGGAATAGGTCGCAGTTCCGCCCGGAAAATTTTAAGTACAGCCGGTATCGATTTCGATAAAAAGGTACAGGATTGGGATGACGAGGATTTGGGAAAGATTCGCGCCATCCTGAACGAAGAGTACAAGGTAGAAGGCGAATTGCGTTCTATTGTGCAGTTGAACATCAAACGATTGATGGACATCGGTTGTTACCGCGGCGTGCGTCACCGCATCGGGCTTCCCGTGCGCGGACAAAGTACCAAAAACAACGCCCGTACCCGTAAAGGTAAGAAGAAAACCGTTGCAAACAAAAAGAAAGCTACCAAATAATTTAGTATAGAATAAAGGATTATGGCAAAAAAGTCAGGAACCACCAAGAAAAAAGTTGTAAAAGTAGAACCGACGGGACAGGCGCACATCAACGCCTCGTTCAATAACGTCATCATCACATTGTCGAACAATTCCGGTCAGGTCATCTCATGGTCGTCCGCCGGCAAGATGGGTTTCAAAGGTTCGAAGAAAAACACGCCTTATGCGGCGCAAACCGCAGCAACCGATTGTGCAAAAGTAGCGTTCGATTTAGGCTTGCGCAAAGTGAAGGTTTTTGTGAAAGGACCCGGTTCGGGACGCGAATCGGCAATCAGGACCATTCACGGGGCAGGCATCGAAGTAACCGAAATTATTGACGTTACCCCGTTGCCGCACAATGGATGCCGTCCTGCCAAACGCAGAAGAGTGTAATTTGTAACTTGGCGCACATCATCATAAAATCATTTTTCAAAAAGTATAACAATGGCAAGATATACCGGACCAAAAACAAAAATAGCAAGGAAATTCGGTGAACCGATTTTCGGCTCCGACAAGTCATACGAACGCAAGCCGTATCCTCCGGGACAGCATGGCAACAGCAAAGGGCATAAAAAGACCTCGGAATACGGCGTTCAATTGAAAGAAAAGCAAAAGGCAAAATATACCTACGGGGTGCTGGAACGGCAGTTCTCGAACCTGTTCGACAAGGCGCACCGCAGTCACGGCGTGACGGGAGAGGTTTTGCTGCAACTGCTTGAGTCGCGGTTGGACAATGTGGTTTACCGTTTGGGCATAGCCCCTTCGCGCATGGCGGCACGCCAGTTGGTGTCCCACCGCCACATTGTGGTGAACGGCGAAGTGGTGAACGTGCCGTCGTATCAGGTAAAGAGCGGACAACAGGTAGGCGTCCGCGAACGTTCCAAATCGTTGGAAGTCATCACCAACTCCGTATCCCGCCAATCCCGCTATTCGTGGCTGGAATGGGACGCGAGCAGCCTGACGGGTAAATTTCTCAATGTCCCCGAACGTACCGATATTCCTGAAAATATTAAGGAACAACTGATTGTAGAATTGTATTCAAAATAAAAAAAATAACATGGCGATTTTAGCTTTTCAACGACCCGATAAGGTAATTATGCTCGAAGCCAACGACAAACACGGCAAATTCGAGTTTCGACCGCTGGAACCCGGTTACGGGATCACGGTGGGTAACGCTTTGCGGAGAATTTTGTTGTCTTCTTTGGAAGGGTTTGCTATCACCAAAATCAAAATTGACGGTGTACAGCATGAATTTTCCGCCATTCCCGGAGTGGTGGAAGATGTAACCGAAATAGTTCTGAATCTGAAACAGATCCGGTTGAAACGGATCGACGATACCGCCGAAAATGAAATCATTCATGTGGTGCTTAACGGTCAGAGCGAGTTTAAAGCCGGAGATCTGGATAAATTCCTTGTCGGATTTAAGGTATTGAACCCCAATCTGTTGATTTGTACCATGAACGGTCATATCAAACTCCAGATGAGGATCGACATCGAGAAGGGACGGGGATATGTCCCTGCCGAAGAAAACAGACCGGAAAATGCGGAAATAGGGTTGATAGCCATTGACTCTATCTATACGCCTATCAAAAACGTCAAATACTCAATTGAGAATTATCGCGTAGAACAAAAGACAGACTACGAAAAGTTAGTGATAGAAATTGATACGGACGGTTCCATTCATCCCAAGGAAGCGCTCAAGGAAGCGGCAAAAATCCTGATCCACCATTTCCTGCTGTTCTCCGACGAGAAAATCACGCTTGAAGAGGATGAAAAACCGGTCAGCGATGAGTTTGACGAAGAAATTCTCAAAATGCGCCAGTTGCTCAAAACACGTTTAGTGGACATGGACTTGTCGGTGCGTGCGCTCAACTGCCTGAAAGCCGCAGAAGTGGAAACATTGGGCGATCTGGTCAAGTTCAGCAAAAACGACTTGTTGAAATTCCGTAACTTCGGCAAAAAATCGCTCACCGAGCTGGACGAGTTGCTGGAAAGCATGAACCTGAATTTTGGAATGGACATAATAAAGTATAAATTAGATAAGGAGTAATCAGCAAATGAGACACGCAAAAAAGATCAATCATCTTGGTCGTACCAATACGCATCGTAAGGCATTGTTGTCAAACATGGCTTCATCGTTGATACTGCACAAGCGCATATCGACCACCACCGCCAAAGCTAAAGCATTGAGGGTTTACGTAGAACCGTTAATTACACGGGCAAAGGAAGATACTACCCACTCCCGCCGAATGGTATTCAATTACCTGCAGGACAAAAATGCAGTATCGGAACTTTTTCGCGAAATTTCCCCTAAAATCATGGATCGTCCGGGCGGTTACACGCGAATACTGAAAACGGGCTTCCGCAAAGGCGATGCTGCCGAAACATGTATCATTGAACTGGTGGACTACAACGAAAACATGTTGGTCACTAAAGAAGTCAAAGGCAAGAGCACAACGCGCAGAAGCCGTCGTGGAGGTAAGAAAAATGCAACAACCGACGTTCCCAAAACAGAGGAAACAAAGGTTGAAAAAACGGCAGATACCTTGCAGCCGCAGATTGAAGACAAGGAAGCGCCTGCGGAAGAAGTCAAAAATCCCGAAGAAGAAGTTGTAACGCCGGAAGACAGGAAGGAAGAATAATCATCCCGATTGCAATGGCAGATATGAGAGAGGCGGCATTTGTCGCCTCTTTGCAGCAACGCACATGGTAAACAACTCGGCGGAGAAATTCCGTTACGAAGAGTGACGGTTATACCAACAAAGGGTCATATAAATTAGTCCAAAATGAATAAATGAATGCAGGAAAGCCGTACATCATGCATCAACTATCGGACTATTATTCATTTCAATTTGGTATAACTTCATCAAGCCCCATACAACGCTGAGTAAAAATCGGATAAACCTTTTACGCCCCGTACTCCCGCATTGTGTGCCGGTATTATAAAGCAGAACCGGAATATCGACGACGCTTTCAAATTGCCTGTGATTATATCAATAAAAACATGACATTACCTTTTTTTGAGGTACTATGAAAAATAATTAGTACTTTTGCAGAAAAGAAGAAATGGGCAGGAAACGATTAGAGCGACCTGATACGGAAAGTTTATTCACAACCGTATGTAAAATGTTGATACCGGCAAACATTTTGGAGGATTTTGAAGTATGGGGGAGCATCGGGTGAGAAAGTGGCAGTAATATTCTCAATAATGAAGTCAAAAAATCGAATCGGAAAAATATCAGGTTTTATAATTATCGGATATATTTTTTTAGCGTTGCTTTCAACCGTCATGCCGGCTTGTGGAGACGCACGCGAAAAACTTTCGGAGCATCCGTTCATGGACATTGCCCCATCAGATCTGGCACAGTTTTTCGGGGCGGAAGCCGACAGCAGATCAGTGACGGTTTTGACCAATCAGTCCGCAATCACGGCGACCTCCGACCGTGTCTGGTGTAGCGTCGTTGCGGCAAAAGGCGGTTTAAACTCCGCTTCGGCAATAGAATTAACTGTTTCCGTTACCGGCAACGACGGCATTGATACCAGAAATGCATTTGTGGCAGTGTCTGCCGGCGTTTTACCCGATATAACCATTGCCGTGACACAGGAAGGTAATACGCCCTCGCTTTCGGTAACGCCGGAGAACATCGCCATTTCAGGCGACGACAGGCGTTTTTCGGTGGACGTCGCCGGCAACGTTCCGTTTACCGTCACGTTGCCCGAATGGGTGGAAAACGACGGGAATAATACACCTGTAACCGGCTCCAAAACCTATCATTTTATCGCCTCGTCGCCAATGCCGGGCGTGACGCGCGAGGGAAATATCGTTATTGCATCGACTGCCGGAGGGGCTGTCCTGTTGTCGAAAACGGTAAAAGTTACCCAAACCGCCGAAGCGGGAACAAAAACGCCGACAGGAAGGATTTACCGCACTACGGACGCCAGTTCCTCCTATACCTTCGACCGCGCCGACTATACGGTGTTTATTCCCGAAGACGTCGGCGTCATACGCGGCGTATTGGTGCATCAGCATGGTTGCACCATGGAAGGGCTTGGCGCTTCGACGGCTTACGATGTGCAGTATCAGTCTTTCGCCAAAAAATGGAAACTGGCGGTGGTTGCTCCCGACTTGTATGCTGCCGTGGGTAATTGCGACAAGTGGCGGAATGTGGAATCCGGTTCGGCGCAGGCATTGTTCGACATGCTGAACGAAGTGGGCGCCCTGTCGGGACATCCTGAAATCGCCGATGCGCCCTTGCTCCTGTGGGGACATTCGGGCGGCGGCTACTGGACATTATCCATGTTGAAGACTTATCCGGAACGGATCATGGCGATATTCGCCTACTCTCCGGCTTTCGACCCGACATGGAATTATCCGGAGACAGCGCTTAAAATACCCCTGATGATACGCCATGCCGGAGACGGCGACGCCAATGATCCTCCGGTGAGTTGCCATAACACGGCTTTGCACGCCTTCGACAGGTTGAGACCCCACGGCGGCTTGGTCAGTTTGGCTTATACTCCCGGACAGACCCATAATTTCAGCTATGTGCGCTACATGGCTATTCCGTTTTTTGAGGCAGCGCTTGCTCAACGACTTCCCCAAGACGGCGCAGCCGGTTATCAGGCAATGCGCGATATGGATGCTGCTAAAGCATGGTTGGGCGATCCCGACACAAAGGAGATCTATAAGGCGTCCGCCTGTACCGGCGACAAAACCGCGTTGCACTGGTTGCCCGACCAAAATACCGCCGCTAAATGGAAAGAATACATCAGCACGGGAACCGTAACGGATGTTACGCCTCCGGAGGCGCCTTACGATGTGAAAATCGAGCGGAAAAATCAGACGACGGTAACGCTGACATGGAAAGCGGACGCCGATATTGAATCGGGTATCAGCCATTTCAATATCCGCAAGAACAACCAGCTGATCGGGCGTTTCCCCTCCTCCGGCAAATATCAGCAGTTCAGTACCAACGGCGATGACGCAATTCCGGCGCCGGCGCCGGAATTGCGGATGGCAATAAGCCTTCAGACAACCGAACAGGCTCAATTATCAATAACTGCGGTCAATCATTTCGAACTGGAATCGGAAAAGACAACCATATTGGTCGGGAAAAGTGATTGATTATTTTAGGCATTCAAAGGAGCAGACTTCCCAAAGGCAGGACGTTGACATTGCAGGATATGACATCGCTCATTGCATATTAGTGATTGGACGATTTTTTTCTGGCATTACGGATTTTAGACGCCTCATCATGAAGCCCTGTATCAAAATTGCGGATGGATTGAAGGAATGGGAAATACCAATTTCAACACAATCCGTATCCATTTTTGTGTACGGTGTTATTTCAGTTCGTTGAAAATGAATGTTTATTGTGGAGATAAGGGGAATCGAACCCCTGACCTTTTGACTGCCAGTCAAACGCTCTAGCCAACTGAGCTATACCCCCGTTGTGGGCGCAAAGATATATAAATTATCCATACAATGATAAATCGGCAGCTAAAAATATTTAAAAAGTTATTAACTTTCGATGGTTAAAAGATAAAAAGTACATCCATATTTTTATGGTGTCATACTTTTATTGATATAATCACAGGCAATTTGAATGCGCCGTCCATATTCCGGTTCTGTTTTATAATACCGGCACACAATGCGGGAGTACGGGGCGTAGAAGTTTTATCCGGATTTTTACTCAGCGTTGTATGGGGCTTGATGAAGTTATATTGAAAGATAATAATGTTCAGTTTGGCTTCAAAGTATGTTTTTTTTGGGCAATGGTCAAGCTCTTTCTCCTCAGGTGAGCATCCGTTTGCCGCAAAGTCCCGTTTGATCGTTCACTGTATGCAGTATTGATGGGTATGACTGACGCGGTGCGAGAGTTTTTGCCGCATGCGTTGTTCATCGCCGAAAATGATTTTTTTCTCCACCTTCGTCACCCTGCCATTCTCTCCGGTCTTGTGTACTGTAGCATCATCCGGTTCCGGATTCAGTGTTTTTTCGGGCAGTCAGGGTCGTCCTCTTTTTCCTGCAGGCACTGTCGGAACTTTCCTGCAATACTGTTTTACAGCAAATTTTATCAAGTTGCCGGAAAACGAACACCGTAACACTTACACTGTTCGTTCATACAAAAATATTGATCTATATCTATCATCATAATATCTATTTCACGTCCTAACCCTTTTTTGAGGATGCACGACACAATACTTTTTCCCGTCCGCCGCTTCTGCAAGGGCAGCACAAAGCCCTCCCGAAAAGGGTGTTTGCGTTGTCATTGCAGCACCCCTCGCTGCACTGCGCCTTCGCCTGTACGGGATTGTTAAAAGGGCAACCCCGCGGGGTGGAATGTGCATATCCCCGATAATATTCAGCCAAATTACTCGACAATATCATTTCTCAATTGTTAATTAAAAAGGTTTAATTAACTTTGGGCGTTTTTTATTATTAATAAATACTTGAAAAATGGAAGATAACACTCATAATGTATCCGTCAATGAACGGTTGAAGTCCAATAAGGGCATATTGATTTTATTGGTCATCGTCGTGCTTGTTTTAGGCGCCGGCGTGGGCGTCATGTTTTCGAAACTGAAAGACCAGCAGAAACAGTCGGCTGAAGTACAGGGCATTCTCGAACAGCAAAAGCAAACGCTGGAAGACGACCTTACCGACCTGCAAGACCAGTTCGGCGCGTTGCAAACCGATAATGACAGCCTGCAACATCTGGCGTCGGAGCAACAGGTAAAAATCACCAAACTGCTGGCAGTGCAAGCCGATAACCTGTATAAAATCAAAATATACCAGAAAGAGTTGTCCACCCTTCGCGAGGTGCTGAAAAGCTATATCGTACAGATAGATTCGCTGAATACCCGCAATCAGGCGCTTACAGCCGAAAAGCAGGAACTCACGCGCACGCTGTCGCAGGAAAGAGCACAAAGTGCAAGGCTGACCGAAGACAAGGAGAAACTCGCCAGCACCGTGCAGAAAGCTCAGGTACTCTCCGTTGCCGATATTGTGGTGCAGGGCTTGTCCAACCGCAGCAGCGAAACCCAACGGGTTCGGCGCATCGAGAAACTGAGAACCTGTTTCACCGTGCGCGAAAATCCGGTGACCGAAGCGGGCGAAAAACTTTTTTACATCGTGATTGTCAAACCGGATAAAAAGGTGCTGCCCAACAAGTCGGGCGATACGTTCTCCGTGCAGGACGGCGCTGCCGTGGTATATACGGACAAACGCACCATCGAATACGAGAACAGGGACATAGAGGTCTGCATCTTTTCCGACAACAACAATCAACTGACGGCGGGCAACTACGAAGTAAACGTTTATTGCGACGGTTATCTGCTGGGGACAGCCAAATTTGAACTGAAATAGCCTCATGTCCGTACATCAGAATGTAAAAAGGGTCACCGCGCCCATGCTGAGCGCCATGAAGCAGAAAGGAGAGAAAATCACCGTGCTTACGGCATACGATTATTCCATGGCGCGCATCCTTGATAGTGCGGGCATTGACGTGATCATTGTGGGCGACTCCGCTTCGGGCGTCATGGCGGGCTATGAAAACTCCCTGCCCGTCACGCTGGATGAAATGATCGGTTACGCCTCGTCGGTGGCGCGGGGCGCAAAGCGGGCGCTGGTGGTGGCAGACATGCCCTTCGGATCGTATCAGGGCAACTCGCGGCAGGCGCTGGATTCGGCAGTACGCATCATGAAGGAAACGGGTGCGGCGGCGGTGAAGGCAGAAGGCGGACGCGAAATTGCCGAATCGGTAACAAGGATACTCAACGCGGGTATTCCCGTGATGGGACATCTGGGACTGACGCCGCAATCCATCCACAAGTTCGGCACCTATGCCGTGCGCGCGCAGGATGAAGCCGAAGCCGAAAAACTGCTCGAAGACGCCCACTTGCTCGAAGAACTCGGATGCTTTGGAATCGTGCTGGAAAAAATACCCGCCGCACTGGGCGCAAAAGCGGCGCAAGAACTGAAAATACCCATAATCGGCATCGGTGCGGGACGCCACGTGGACGGGCAAGTGCTGGTGCTGCACGACATGCTGGGACTCAATCCCGACTTTTCGCCGCGTTTCCTGCGCCGCTACCTGAACCTGTCCGAGGAAATCACCGGCGCGGTGAAGCAATACATCCGCGACGTGCAAACCTGCGATTTCCCCAACGACAACGAACAATATTAAAGGTGAATGACAGCCGGTGAATGATAATTGAATAATTGATGATAACTTGATATTAGCCGGTTAACAGTTAATACCATTAACAATTCTCACATGGAAGTCCTTTACGAAGACAATCATTTGATTGCGGTCAACAAGCGCTGCGGGGAGATCGTACAGTCGGATACCACGGGCGACAAGCCGCTGGAACAGTCGGTCAGGGAATATCTGAAAAGAAAGTACGACAAGCCGGGCGAAGTGTTTCTGGGAGTGGCGCATCGCGTGGACAGACCGGTGAGCGGCGTTGTGGTATTCGCCCGGACGTCCAAGGCGCTGGTACGCCTCAATCAGATGTTTCGGGAGAGGAACGTACGGAAAACCTACTGGGCGGTGGTACGGGAATGTCCGCCAAAGGAAAGCGATACTCCCGTGCATTACATCGAACGGAACATGAAGAAAAACCGCTCGTTTGCATACCTTGAGGAACGAGCCGGCAGCCAAAAGGCAGCGTTGCACTACCGCCACCTCGCCTCCTCCGACCGCTACCACCTGCTGGAAATCCATCCGGAAACCGGAAGGCACCATCAGATCAGATGCCAGTTGAGCGCCATTGGCTGTCCCATACGGGGAGACCTCAAATACGGCTACCCCCGATCAAATCCCGGCGGCGGTATTCATCTCCATGCCCTGCGCATTTGCTTCCGCCATCCCGTCAGGGACGAAGAGGTCACTATCACCGCCCCCCTGCCGGACGACCTCCTGTGGAAAAACTTTGCAGGAATGGTTAATGGTTAATGGTTAATGGCATTAACCATTATTCACTGTTTTGGGATAAATGGAGTTGCCGTTGTTCTATTTGCCGGCGAAATTTTCAAAGCAACGACGTCCGTGATATTCTATCCGACAAATATTTTTCGGTTCGTCATTGACGGTTTTGATCAGCGCCCGTTTTCCCGGATATATTTTGTAGGCGGGGTAGTTTTTATAAACTTTCGCAGAAGGAAAAGTTGAACATAAAATACATTCAAGGTAACGGCTCACCAGTAAAATCCTGTGGAAACAGACAAAAATTATTACCTTTGCCCTCCAAAATGGAGACAGTGAAGACAATGAAAAATATGTTTTTAACATTAAGGAACCATCAATAGATAAACATAACAATCAGGCTGAATGCAACAGTTCCATTCACCATGAAAACCACTTCCTGTTATCTTGCATTTTGCCGGTTCCCCGTCGCTAATTTTTATTCCTGTTTCATATTGTGTTTCGTCAAGAACGGCTTTTACTTTCAATCCTGTTTCTGTGGCTGTTGCACCGATTAAACTTAAAATCACCGGCAAACTTTCTAACTGTTTTCCACGCCGGTTTCTTGAATAAAGGAAACGCCACCTGAAATAAATATTGGGTTTCTTGAATAAAGGAAACGCTACCTGAAATAAATATTGGGTTTCTTGAATAAAGGAAACGCCGCCTGAAATAAATATTGGGTTTCTTGAATAAAGGAAACGCTACCCGAAATAAAAACCGATCGGGTACATTCACCGAAAGTAAATATACCCGATCAATCCCCGGCATCACCGTGCATGGAAACCGGAGCGCAGCGGAAACCGGCGGGTCACATGTAGTGCTGCCATTTCTTTTCCGGTTCTTTCCGTCCGGACATCAGCAGGGGCGATTCCAGATCAATGCCTTCTTCAAACAACACATCCTGAATGTTGGAATGTAGTTCCGTAAGGATTCTGTGCATTTTGTCCGCATCGGATATATACACGTTGATCTGATACGAGTTGTAGTAATCCTCCAACCCCAGATCGAGTACGAACGGTTCCCTGTCCTTGAGCGTATCTTTGGTATTTTTAGCCGCTCTGATCAGACATTCGTGGGCTTTTCTCCACGGCACTTCGTATCCTATGGATACGCTGCTGTGTATGATCAGCCCGTAATCGCGCGCCGAAGCGCTGTAATTGGTAGTGCGCGACGACAGGATAAACGAATTGGGGATGGTAATGATTTCGTTTTTGGTGGTTTTGATCCTTGTGACGAAAGGCGTTTTCTCTATTACGTTTCCTGTGGTATCGTTGAGTTTGATGTGGTCTCCGAGTTTGAAGGGACGCATGTAGGTGATGATCAGTCCCGCGAGGATGTTGCCGATGACCGTGCTTGATCCCAGCGCGGCAATCAAGCCGACGAAAATGGACACCCCCTGAAAAATACCTGAGGATGACCCCGGGAGATAGGGGTAAATCATGGCGATCATGAAGGCATACAGCAGGAATTTGATGATCTGGTAGGTCGGTATTGCCCAGTCGGTATAGAAACCGGGAAGTTTGAGCCTTTCGCTTTCTACCTCCTTTGCAACGAAAGCGATCCCTTTGATCAGGTAACGGATGCACAGCCAGATGATAATGATGGTAAAGAGGTTGGGAATATAATGAATGATGGAAGAGAAAATCTGCTTGACGGGGTTGGTGATATAGTCCAGCAATACGGACGCCAGCTCGTTTGTCTGGGGGAAAATGGAGAATATGAGGGGAATGAATGCCAGCAGTTGAATAATGATCAGCACGTAACGGAATATATTGATCAGCATTACCGTGATATTGGCTTGGCGCGCGGCGGTCAACAGTTCGTAGCCACGGATGGACACCGGCTTGAACCATTGGTGCCTGTGCGCCTTGATGAGGATTTTCACCTTCTTGTACAACCTGTTGATACCGTAAAACAGGAATATCTGCGCCGCCAGCAACAGCAGAAAGAGTGCGATCCGCTTGACTGTCTGCAAAAGGCTGTGTTTGTGCTGAAGGGCTTTCACCGCCGCAACGATCCTGTCCTTTTCGATGCGGGAAAGCGAGTCGATGGTCATGTCCAGCCACAGGGCGTCGTTTTCCGTGACGGAAGCGATCACCTTCCGCTGATACATGATTTCTACCTGCAAGCCGTCCCTCACCGGCAAAAGGTAGATGGAATCGGGCGTTACGCCGCGCTGCCTGCCGAGCGCCTCCACGTTTCTTTCCGCATTCGCCGCCCTGTCGACAGGAGAAATACCTCCGAGATCGGCATGAAACGAAAACAGCGTATCGCCGCCTATCACCAGCGGCACGCCTTTGGTTACTGCCCGCAGGGAATCGATTTCGGATTTCCGTCCGGCGCGTCTCAGGGAATCGGTGGCCAAGCCGTCTTTCAACCGCATCAATTCGTCACGGTAGATGATCTCTTTCAACTTCATTTGTTGCAGTTGCAATGTCAGTTCGCTTATCTTCAGCGAATCGGCAAGCGCGGAGTCATCCCGTTCCGACGGACGGTCGGCTTCCCGTGCGCCGAAAATACTTTCCGTAATCTTTGACAGTTGCGCATCTGCCGGAAAGGCAACCGACAGGAGAAAAAATAAAAAATACAGACGTTTCATCGGTTTAAAATTTAATTATGTTTATTTTCGCCGCACCAGACGGCACATCACCGGATAATGGTCGGAAAGGCGCACGCGCGGGCTTTCATATCCGTATGCGGTCAGCGACGGCGAATGGAGGATATAGTCGATACGCTGTTTGGAGAGTTGTCCCACGTCGTAGGTGGTGCTCATTCCCCTGCCCGACTCCATGAAAGCATCTTTCAACTTGCCGCGTATCTGCTGATAGGAGTATGAAACGGGCGGATCGTTGAAATCGCCGCAGAGAATCACCGGATAGGGGGATTCAAGAATGTGTTTTTCAACTGCTTTTACCTGTTTTGAACGGCGAAGCGAAGCCTCTGCCATCTGCCGGATGATGCCTCTGATGGTTTTGACGTCCGCGTTGTCGTATTCCGTTTTGATCACATGGTTTAACAGATTGCGCTGCCGGATGCCGAAGCCGATGGACTTCAGATGAATGTTGAACACCCGTATGGTATCCCCGTTGATCAGCAGATCGGTGTACATGCAGGCGTTGGTGGTTTTGTCGGAATAGATGAGTTTCCTGTTCGCAATGGGAAAACGGCTGTAGGTGGCGATACCCGCGGCGTTTCCCGTCAGTTCCACATGATAGTCCGGCATGTTCAGCCGGCGGCTGACGTCTTCCGGGCGTACCGCGCTTCCCGTCGATGCGGAAAATTCCTGCATGCAAATAACGTCCGCACCGCTCCGGTTGAAAAAGTCGAAAATATTCAGCATGGAACCGTCTTCCTGCCGGGTATCTTTCTGGTGAAACATGTGCACGTTGAACGAAATCGTTTTGATGCTGCCGTCTTTTTCACTTTCGGGCAACTCCCTGCCGAAAAACTGAACGTAGCGCATGGTAAATCCCCATCCCGACAGGATGACTGCTGCCGACAGCAGGGCGTATCTTTTCCTTTTGCCGAGCAGCCAGAAAATCATGCAACATACATTAATCGCCAGCAGAGGAACGTATGCCAAACCGAAAAAGCCCAGCCACCAGACTGTTTCCGGGCTGATCCGGCAGCAACAGTAAGCCGCCAGCAAACCCGACGCCGCGAGTACATTGATGATGATCAGGATGATTTGAATAATTCTTTTCATTTTTTTCCGAACAGGAATTCTTTTTCCTGAGAAGTAAGCGTATCATATCCGTGCAGAGAGATTTTATCCAGAATACGGTCTATCTCGGCTTGATGTTCTTTCTTTTGTCTGTTGTACTCCCAATCGTCTGCGGGCGGTTTCCGGTAATTGACCTTCAGCTTCGACTTTCTCCGGAACGGTTTTTCGCACCGGCGCCACCCGTCGATCAGCCACTGGACAATATCCCTCCGGTTACGCATGTTGAAGGCAAACAGACAGCCGAAACCCGCGCCGCCCAGATGGGCGATATGACCGCCGATGTTGTCGCTCATGGAAATAGACACAATGTCAAGCAGCACGGAAGCCATTGCGATGTAAATCAGTCTCACGCGACCGATAAACAGCAGCGATATCCTGTACTCCGGCACATAACACGATATTGCCGTCACAATAGCCAGCACCCCTGCGGACGCCCCGATGACGGAAGAAAAATACTTTGCCGACGAAAAGGCAGGAAACAGGTTGTATGAAAGGATGTACAGAAACACTCCCGCCAGCCCGCCCAGAATAAACACGCCGATCAGGTACTGCCTTTCAAAAAACGAGCAGAGGATACGTCCGAACCAGAACAGCCACAGCATGTTGAACAGGAGATGCAGCAGGTCTTTATGGAAAAACATGTAAGTGAACACCGTCCACGGACGCGCCGACAGGGAGGACAGGTCGGTAGGGGCAGCCAGCCACGAATAGAGGAAAAAACTGTCTTCGGCGGCAAACAGCAGAAAGAAAAGATGCACGATATGGTAAAGCGCAAAGACGGCAATGTTCACCGCGACCAGCTGCGTCACCGCATCCGACGATTTGAAAAACTTTTTTACTTCGTTAAAAATGGAATATGGCTCCATAAATTATTTTTTAGATACCGTTCAAGTGGATGGAAGGCAAGCCGACAATTGCCCGCAGGTCATTGTAATCGTGTATGATGCAGTCTGCCGCTCCGCCGGAAAACTGATCCTTGAAATGTTCAAAGGCGATACAGCGAAACCCCGAACGTTTTGCGCCCGCTACGCCTACCGGGGAGTCTTCTATGACCACGCATTCGCCAATCGTTTTATGGATGTGTTGCGGAACACGGCTGTAGTCCTTCACTTTGGTGAGGGGATTTTCACAGATCTCGCGACCGCAAATGACGTCGAAATATTCCGCCACTCCAACTACCCGAACAAGTTGCTGTGCCGATGCCAACGGATTGGCGGTGGTGAGCGCCAGAAAATATCCCTGTTCCTTTATATCTCTAACGGTTTGCCTCATGCCCGGAAAGGGTCTGCAAAACCTGTCGAGATGCTCCAGATAGTACGTTTGCCGCCGCCGTACAATTTCTTTTGCCTGTTCGGAAGGAATTTCCGGAAAAAACTTCCCTATGAAGCCGTCGCCGGTCAGCCCTACCAAATCTTCCACCAGACAGCGGCTCGGCAAATCATAGCCATACTCAGCCAGAATAATGCGGTACTCGTCATACCTTCCGTTTTCGGTATCGGCTATTACCCCGTCAAAATCAAACAGAAAGGCGGTAACATCGACTAAATTCATCTTTTTCAAGCCCGGATATTTTCGTTTTTACCAAAAAATCTTTTTGCAAAAATAATTAAATTTAATTTGAAAACGGAATTTCCGGTTAATTCTTTTTTTGAAGCGCTGTTGGCTTCATCAAATGTTGTTTCGTCCTGACGAAGAAAACCTCCGGTGAACCACAGAATTGGACGGGAGAAACGGTATTCTTTTTTTTGCCGTTTCAGAACAGGGAATATACAAACGGCTGTATCACGGATGATTTCATTTGGTAAATAATGAAAAACAGTACCACCGCCAACACTAATTTTACAACCAGAGAGGTGCGGATATACCATCCGCGCATGTATTCCTTCCATTGTGCCGGAAGCCAGTGCAGCAGAAATCCGGCAAAGATGATTCCGAACACAGTCCGGTGGTTGAAAAGTATATCCGTTATTGCAACGCCGGAAGCAGGAGAACAGATGCAGGCGATCATTTCCCCGGCTGTCTGCATGTTGCCGGCGCGGAAAAAAATCCATGAAAACGCCACAAAGTGGAATGTGAGCAGGCAACCGGCAAAATGCGGAAGCGGTTTTCTGTTCACCGGACGGGAGGGGAAAATGCCGCTCCACGCCTTGTGCGCCACCAGCGCCAGTCCGTGCAAACCGCCCCACAGGATAAAGCGCGTGGAGGGTCCGTGCCACAGTCCGCCCAGCAACATGGTGATCATCAAATGCAGACCGGTACGAACGCTTCCTTTACGGTTGCCGCCCAAAGGAATGTAGAGGTAATCGCGTAACCACGACGACAGCGAGATATGCCACCGGCGCCAGAAATCAGTGATATTGCTCGCATGATACGGGGAATTGAAATTCGCGGGCAAACGAAAGCCCATCAACAATGCCAAACCGATGGCAATGTCGGTATAGCCCGAAAAATCGCAATAAATCTGCAATGTATAGCCATATACCGCCATCAGGTTTTCAAAACCGGAATATAAAACGGGCTGATCAAACACCCTGTCAACAAAATTGATGGAAATATAATCGGAAATAATCATTTTTTTGACCAGCCCGCAACTGATCAGGAACAGGGCATGTCCCATCTCCTCCACCCTCAACCGGTATTGGCGGGACATCTGGGGGATAAATTCAGCCGCGCGTATGATGGGACCTGCCACCAGCTGCGGGAAAAACGACAGGAAAAACCCGAAATCAAGCGGATTATTGATCACCGGCGCCCTGTTTCTGTACACATCCACGATATAACCGATTGCCTGAAAGGTGAAAAAGGATACGCCCATCGGAATGAGAATCCGGGAAACGGGAAAGTGTGTGCCGGAAATTTGGTTGCTCCAGCTTGCCAGCAGGTTGTACGTCTCGAAAGAAGCGCCGAACAGTTGGTTGATCCAATCGGTAAACAGGTAGGCATATTTAAAATATGACAGCAGCAATAAATTAAACGACACTCCGGCAACAAGCGCTGTTTTTTTCCCGCTGCCGGATTTTCGCGACGCTATTGCCCGTCCGATCAAATAATTGACCAATATGGAACAGAGCAACAGCGAAAAATAGTAGCCGCCGCACTTGTAATAAAAAAAAATGCTTGCCGAAAACAGAAAAGCATTGCGCCATGTATTTTTCCGGTACAAAAAGGAATAAACCAGCATCACCGCCAGAAAAAATACCCAAAACGAAGCATGGGTAAAAATCATGGGGTTACTTTCCGAATATTTTAACCAGTTCAAGCGCTAATAATGATTATGCTGTTTTCAGACTGCTTCCAGCGTTGCCGTCAGGTACTTCCAAAATTCGGCAACCGAAGGGATATTTACCTTTTCGCCCGGCGAATGAGGATGCATGATGGTGGGACCGAAGGAAACATAATCCATATCCGGATAATTTTTCCCGAAAATGCCACATTCCAGTCCGGCATGGATCACTTTTACTTTGGGATCGCGCCGATACAAACGCCTGTACACCTGCTTCATGGTTTTCAGGATGTTTGAGTCGAAATTGGGTTTCCATCCCGGATACGACCCGTTCAGTTTGATGTTGCTTCCCGTCAGCGCGCACAGGGCGGTCATCGCATTCGCCAGGTCATCCTTTGCCGAGTCAACCGAACTGCGCAGCAAACAGGCGATGTTTACCTGTTTTCCGTCCGACTGCACGATGGCAAGATTGGTAGATGTTTCCACCACGTCCGGTTTGTCGGCAATCATGCGGATAACGCCGTTGGGCATGGCATACAGCGTGTTGAGGACATTGTTCTGCGACGAGGCGGTCATCACCGTTGCCGGAAGCGCTTCCGGCGTTACCGTAAAAACGATGTTTTCCTCCACTCCGCTCAGTTCGGCGCTGATGACGGTCAGAAATTCCTCCGCATCATTTTTCAGCTGCGCCGTTTCGGATGCGGGAACGGTGACCACGGCAGACGCTTCACGCGGAATGGCATTGCGCATGTTGCCGCCTTCCATCGAAGACAGCCTCAGTCCGTACCTGTGCGCCGCCTTCCACAGGAAACGGGTTAATAACTTGTTGGCATTACCCCGTCCGAGATGAATGTCCAGCCCGGAGTGTCCTCCTTTAAGTCCGGAAAGGCTGATTTTGTACGCCCTGTCTTCCCTGTTTGGCGCTTCTTCCGTGCAGGGAACGGTGATGAGGGCGTCCATGCCGCCCGCACAGCCAATGTACAACTCGCCTTCTTCTTCCGAGTCGAGGTTGATGAAAATCGACCCTTTCAGTATGCCCGCCTGCAAATGGTTTGCTCCGGTCATGCCGGTTTCTTCGTCCACGGTAAAGAGCGCTTCAATGGCGCCGTGCGCGACGTCTTTTGCTTCCAGCACAGCCAGGGCAGCCGCCACGCCTATGCCGTTGTCGGCGCCCAGTGTGGTGCCTTCGGCTTTCACCCAATCGCCGTCGACACGGGCTTTGATGGGGTCTTTGTTGAAATCGTGCCGGACGTCGCTGTTCGCCTGCGGCACCATGTCCAGATGCGACTGCAATATCACTCCGGGGGCTCCTTCCCGTCCCGCTGTCGCCGGTTTGCGAATGATCACGTTGCCCACGGAATCTACCGTGCAGTCCAAGCCTTGCGCAGCGGCAAATTCCCTGACGAACGCAACCGCCTTCGATTCGTTTTTCGACGGTCGCGGGATAGCGCACAAATCACAAAAGCGCTTCCACAATATTTGCGGTTGCAGGTCTTTCAATTCATTACTCATATTTTGGTATTTAAAATTAAAAGGGTAAAAATAGGTATTATTTGAGTAAATGCAAAAATATAAAATATGGGGCTGCATCTTTTTTTGAGGCGCTGTTCGTATTGCCGTTACTGCGGCGTCGCTGATTGTCCTGGCATACGTTTTTGTTGCCATATTTCATTCGATTTTAAAATTTAACCATCACCGGCAAAAATAGAAATTTTAACAAATAATATCCTGTCGGGAAAAAATGTTCGCCCGAAGGCAAAAGGCATCTTCCCGAAGACAAAAGGCATCTTCGTCTCCGGCATCAAAACCGTCATACATTATTTATTTCTCATGCCTTAAAAAGCCCTGAGACAGCGTCGAAAACCGATGGAATGTTATGGGTAGAGAAATTGGGAGATTACCGCATCACGGCGGCGAAAGAAAAAGCCGGTGACCGGACAGGGAATCATGTTTTCGTTACGCAACCGATTGCGTAAATATTTTTGTCGCACAAGATAAATTTGATTTACTTTGCCGTCCTGTTAGAATATTTAATTTTAAAATACGATGAAATTCTTTTCTTTCTTTTTTTCACTGTTCTTTTTTGCGGGCATGGCGAATGCCCGGGAGGGGGGTCTTCCGCCGGTTTTCGGAGCGGAATACGCCGGCAAGGCGTTTCACGATTCCCGCGCGCGGTCGTATCTTACTCCGCAACGCATAGTGTGGCAATACGACGGCGGGGGCAAACTGATTTCCCTCCCCAACGCGCTGCTTGCCGAAGGGCACAACGGACAAAGCGAGTTGACCGGTCGCGCGGTATGCACCATGCGCAGCGCCGACGCCGAATATCCGGCAATACTGCTTGATTTCGGCAGGGAAATACAGGGAGGCATACAGATAGTGACCGGCATTACGGACAACCACGCCCCGGTAAAAATCCGCGTCCGTTTCGGGGAGTCGGTCAGCGAAGCCATGAGCAATAAGGGCGAGCAGGGCGCCACCAACGACCATGCCGTGCGCGACTTCATTATGGAAGTCCCCTGGCTGGGCGTCGCCGAAACGGGCAACAGCGGCTTTCGCTTTGTGCGCATCGACCTGGTGGAACCCAACACGGAGTTGAAACTGAAGGAAGTCAACGCCGTTTTCACCTACCGCGACATTCCCTATCTGGGTTCCTTCCGCAGCAGCGACGAACGATTGAACCGGATATGGATGACGGGCGCCTACACCGTGCATCTGAACATGCAGGAATACATCTGGGACGGCATCAAGCGCGACCGGTTAGTATGGCTGGGCGACCTGCACCCGGAAGTGATGACGGTAAGTTCCGTATTCGGATACAACGAAGTGATCCCAAAAAGCCTTGACCTTGCGCGCGACATCACCCCGTTGCCCGCATGGATGAACGGGATGTGTTCCTATTCCCTGTGGTGGATCATCATTCACCGCGACTGGTACCGCTATCAGGGCAACCGCGCTTACCTGAAGGAGCAGCAAACCTATCTGACGGGCTTGCTGCAACTGCTGTTCACCAAAGTGGACGCATCGGGAAAAGAGCAACTGGACGGAGGCGGACGTTTTCTCGACTGGCCCTCCAGCGAGAACAAGGAAGGCGTTAATGCGGGCTTGCAGGCGTTGCTGACGCTTGCGTTCCAAGCCGGCGCCGAACTGTGCGCCGTACTCGGCGACCGGCAGCTGTCCGCGGAATGTTCCGCCGTCGCCGCCCGCATGCAGCAGCAGGTACCGCATCACAACCGGTTGAAACAGGCTGCCGCGCTGCTCTCCCTGGCGGGGATGCTGCCGCCCGAACAAGCCAACGACGAGGTGATTGCGGTGGGCGGCGCAAAGGAGTTTTCCACTTTCTACGGATACTACATGCTGCAGGCGCAGGCAAAAGCCGGAGCATACCAGGAGGCGCTGGACAACATTCGCCGGTTCTGGGGCGGAATGCTCGACATGGGCGCCACTACCTTCTGGGAAGATTTCAATCTGGACTGGATGGAAAATGCCGCAGGGATTGATGAAATAGTGCCGGAAGGGAAAAAGGACATTCATGCCGATTTCGGCGCTTACTGCTACGAAAACCTGCGGCACAGCCTGTGCCACGGATGGGCTTCGGGACCCACGGCATGGCTGAGCGAACACGTACTGGGCGTGCAGGTAGTGGAGGCAGGCGGCAAGGCGCTGCGCATAGAACCGCATCTGGGAGACCTTCAATGGGTGGAAGGAACTTTCCCCACGCCCTACGGAACCGTAAAGATCAGCCACAAAAAAGACGCCTCGGGAAAAATCATCTCCAGCGTGAAAGCGCCCAAAGGGGTAAAAATAATCGGGAAAAGCGTCAAAAAATAAGGCTGCATCATTGCAGCCGCTGCAAGGCGCGCGGTCTTGACCGGCGATTTCCGGAGCGCGCGCCTGTTTTGGTAGCGAAAGGAGGCGGCAAAGGGCGGATTAGCGCGCGTCCGTCACTCCGCGTATCCGGTCTTCAAAAGCGCTCAACGCCGCTTTTGCACCTTCGCCCATAGAAATGATGATTTGCTTGTAGGGCGTTGTGGCGACGTCTCCGGCTGCATAAATGCCCGGTTGGTTAGTGCGGCAGCGCGCGTCGATTTCGATTTCGCCGGCGCGGTTGACGGAAACGAGGTCTTTGAAGGCGGCGCTGTTGGCTACCAGCCCGATTTGAACAAAAACGCCGTCCAGTTCCGTCACGCGCTCCGCTTCCGTTTTGCGGTTTTTGACGCGGATGCCCGTCACCTTTTCCCCGTCGCCGATGATCTCCATCGTTTGCGACGCCACAAAAATTTCCACATTCGACAGGCTTTTCGCTTTTTCCTGCAGTATGCTGTCGGCTTTTAAATCGTCCAGAAACTCAAAAACAGTCACTTTCGAGCAGATGCCCGCAAGGTCTATTGCCGCCTCAATGCCGGAATTGCCTCCGCCCACCACTGCAACGTGTTTCCCCTTGTAGAAAGGACCGTCGCAATGCGGACAAAAGGCAACGCCCCGTCCGATATATTCCTGTTCTCCGGCGACGTTCAGCCTGCGCCAACTCGCTCCGGTGGCGATGATGACCGCAGGAGCGATCAGCTTTTCGCCTCCCGCCACCGAAACAATTTTCTCGCTTCCGCTGATTTCTATCTTTTCCACCTTGCGATATTCAAACAAATCAACCGAATATGCCTGCATGTGCGTCTTTAAATCGGCTGCCAGCTGTTCGCCCGTGGTGTGGGGGACGGAAATCAGGTTTTCGATGCCTGCGGTTTCTTTCACCTGACCGCCGATTCGTTCCGCAAGGACAGCCACTTTCAAGCCTTTCCGTGCGGAATAAACGGCAGCGGCGCTGCCCGCAGGACCTCCGCCTATGACTACCGCATCGTACCTCTTTTCGGAAACTTCATTTTCTCCGGCATTTACGCCGTAGCGATCCGCCAGCTTGCCCAGCAGTTCGCCGAAACCGGCTTTGCCCACATGAAGCAATTCGCCGTCGGCAAAGACGCTGGGAACAGCCTGTATTTTCAACGCATCCGCCTCTTCCTGATAAAGCGCGCCGTCCACCGTTTCGTGGCTGACGCCGTCGTTCAGTATCGCCATGAGGTTGAGCGCCTGTACCACGTCGGGGCAATTGGTGCAGGTGAGGGAAACGTAAGTCGTCAGCCGGATGTTTCCTTTCAAAGACCGCACACGCTTGCAGACGCCTTCGTCGGGGATGTTTTTTCCCTTTCCGTCGCTGTTCAATATAGCCAGCAGCAGGGAAGTAAATTCATGTCCGGTAGGCACGCCCCGAAATTTAATGCCTGTGTTGTTTCCGTTTTTCAGTAACGAAAATTCCAAAGTGTCGCCTTCCTGCACGTTGCAGGAAATTTTGTCCGAAGAAGCCGCTACTTCGCCCAGCAGCTCCAGCAGTTCCCCGCGGCTTTCGTTCTGTGCGGGAACGGTGATGTCCAGGGTATAAACTGCGGACAGGTCTGCAAAAATATTTCGTACCTGTTCTTTTAATGATGTGTCTAACATAATTTTCAAATTAAAAATGACGAATTACGAAAACCAACGGATGAAAAGGTTTTTCCGTTCATCCGTTATTTGACTCGTAATTCGTCATCGTTTTTAGATTTTTCCTACCAGATCAATGCTCGGTTTTAAGGTAGCATCGCCTTTTTTCCATTTGGCAGGACAAACTTCGCTGGGGTGGCTTGCCACAAATTGGGCAGCTTCCACTTTCCGCAACAACTCGCCGGCATTGCGACCGATGCCGTTGTCATGGATTTCGGCAATCTTGATTTGTCCTTCCGGATTTACCAGAAAAGTGCCGCGATAAGCCAGACCGTCTTCTTCGATCAGCACGCCGAATGCACGGCTCAGGCTGCCCGTATGGTCTGCCAGCATCGGATACTTGATTTTACGGATGGTTTCGGAAGCATCATGCCATGCCTTATGCACGAAATGGGAATCGGTGCTTACCGCATAAACCTCTACACCCGATTCCTGAAACTTGGCATAATGTTCTGCCATGTCCTCCAACTCGGTCGGACAAACAAAGGTAAAATCGGCGGGATAAAAAAAGAAAATCGCCCATTTCCCTTTTACATCGTTACTGCTCACGGTCTTGAAACTGCCGTTGTGATACGCCTGCAATTTAAATTCAGGCAACTGAGAATTAATGATTGGTTGCATCATCTTTTTAATTTAAATTATTAATTTTTATTTATATGAATTTCCGGCAAAATTACATGCAATATAAATATGTGTCAAACTGATATTTTTTATCCCTGCATAGATAAAATCAATTATTGCGGTTAATTCTTTTTTTTAGGCGAATGTTATTTCAGTCCCCTGCGGGATTTTTACACATTTTCCATGCATGCGACAATTTGGAATACACCCTGCAGGACAACCGGAAAGTTTATTTGATTATATTTGCAGCATATTTTATTTGTAAACCATCATGGCGCTTAATTACATCTGGGTCGGTTTTTTTGTTCTCGCTTTTATTGTTGCTCTGATACGTTTTTTTGTCACAGGCGACGCGGAAATTTTCGGAGCGATGATAGACAGTACGTTTACCGCGTCCAAAAGCGCGGTGATGGATATTGCGCTACCGCTTACGGGTGTGATGGTTTTATGGCTCGGTCTGATGAACATCGGCGAAAAGGCAGGCGCCGTAAATTTTCTGGCGCGGATAGTCGTGCCGTTTTTTTCGCGGCTTTTTCCCGGAGTACCCAAAAATCATCCCGCCATGGGACAGATGCTGATGAATTTTTCGGCAAACATGCTTGGACTGGACAACGCCGCCACCCCGCTCGGACTGAAAGCCATGCAGGGACTTCAGGACTTGAACCCCAAAAAGGATACGGCGTCAAACGCGCAGATCATGTTTCTGGTGATCAACACGTCGGGACTGACCGTCATCCCCGTCACTATTCTGGCACAACGCGCCATACTCGGAGCCGCCAATCCTACCGACATATTCATTCCAGTACTGATTGCCACTGCCGTTTCCACGCTGGTGGGCATCATCGCCGTAGCGCTGCGGCAGAGGATCAATCTGCTGGATCCCGTAATGATGGCGTGGCTGGGAGGAATCGTTGCCGCAACAGGCGGGCTGACATGGTGGATCGGCACACTGGAAAAAGAGCAGGTGGAAATTGTTTCCAAAGCGGGAAGCAATCTGCTGCTGCTGGCTGTCATCGTTGGTTTTATTGCGGTGGCGCTCTTCAGGAAAATAAATGTCTATGAAGCGTTTATTGAAGGCGCAAAGAGCGGTTTTGAAGTAACCGTCAGGATCATACCCTATCTTGTGGGCATGTTGACAGGCATTGCCGTTTTTCGCGCATCCGGCGCACTGGACTGCATGATTAACGGGCTGGGATATTTATTCGGAGCGGTCGGCATGAATACCGATTTTGTCCCCTCGCTGCCCACCGCATTGATGAAACCGTTGAGCGGCAGCGGAGCCAAAGCCATGATGGTAGAGGCAATGCAACACTACGGGGTCGACTCTTTTGTCGGGCGGCTTTCATGCCTCTTTCAAGGCGCTGCCGATACCACTTTCTACATTATAGCCCTGTATTTCGGATCGGTAGGAATCCGCAAAACACGCTACGCCGTCACTGCCGGGCTGATTGCCGATCTTGCAGGGGTGATCGCCGCCATCGTTCTGGCATATCTGTTTTTCGCATAAGGCGAAACAGGCGCGGATCAAGCCGTTTTCACACCGGGAGTTTCTTCCGCCTCTTTCTCGCGCACATTGGCAGAGGATGCATCCATCGAACATGTTCCGGAAAACTTGCAGCCCGGTTCAATGGACAGCTTGTTGGTGATGATGTCGCCCTTAACATTGGCGGTCGATTTGAACGCCAGCAGTTCCGAAACCGTAATTTGCCCGTCCACCTTGCCGAAGATATCCGAATTTTTGCAGTTGATCACTCCGTCCACTACGCCGGTTTGACCGATCACCACTTTTCCCCTGACATACAGGTTGCCTTTCAGCGAACCGTCCAGCCGGATGTCGCCGTTCGAATTAATATCTCCCACTATTTCCGTACCATGAATGATGGTATTGTGCGAATTGGGTTGTTCCTCAATGTATTTTGCCATGACTTTTCCGAAAAAGAAATAATAAATTATGCACCAAAATTAATAAAATTTTGAATACAAACGTCAAAAATAATAAATATTTGACGGATTCGGAGTTTTTTTTGATTGAGCGGTAATTTTACGGTAAAGAAAACTACTGCACTTGATAAAGTGCAAACCGAAAACAGCCGCGATGACGTTTGCGGCTGTTTTACTGTTTTTATTCATAGCTGCCTTTCAGCTATTCATTTACCCATTTTACATAAACTACCGTATGGTTGTCGGAAAGGTAAATCGGTT
>JAISRX010000188.1 GCA_031273395.1 Bacteroidales bacterium
CCCGAAAATTACGCATCTTTGCAACGGATAAAAAACATTTTTGACAAGAAGAACAAAAATTTTATATTTGCATTTTTATAAATTATAAAATCGTTTTTATGCGTCTCATTATCCAGCCCGATTACGAAAACATCACGCGATGGGCGGCGAATTATATTGTATCCAAAATCAACGCTTTCAGTCCTGCCGAAGACAAGCCTTTCGTATTGGGTTTGCCCACAGGTTCATCTCCCATAGGCGCCTATCAGGAGCTGGTGCGTTTGCACAAGGCGGGAAAAGTGTCCTTCAAGCATGTGGTCACTTTCAACATGGATGAATATGCAGGTATTGCGGAAGATCATCCGCAGAGTTATCATTCCTTCATGTGGCATTATCTTTTTGCTCACATCGACATACCCAAAAGCAACGTGAACATACTCAACGGCAATGCGCCCGACCCGGAAGCGGAATGTCGACGTTACGAGGAGAAGATCAAATCCTGCGGGCAGATACATCTGTTTATGGGGGGGGTTGGTCCCGACGGGCATATTGCCTTTAACGAACCCGGATCGTCATTGTCTTCGCGTACAAGGGTGAAGACGTTGACCACCGACACCATTATTGCCAATTCTCGGTTTTTCGGCGACGATCTGAAACAGGTGCCTAAAACGGCGCTGACGGTAGGCGTGGGAACAATACTCGACGCGCAGGAAGTGCTGATCATCGTTAACGGTCACAACAAAGCCCGCGCATTGCACCATGCCGTTGAAGGAGCGGTCAGTCACATGTGGACCATATCGGCGTTGCAGATGCACCCGAAAGGGATCATCGTGTGCGACGAAGCGGCAACCTCCGAATTGAAAGTAGGCACCTATAAATATTTCAAAGACATCGAAGGCAACCGGAAAACGATCGGCGAATAGCGGAAGAAGTCGCCGGAAAAACGGATGATTGGCGGACACATCATGGAGATATGTCAAAAAAATGTGTCTGTTTGGAATGTTCTTTGTATTTTTGCGCCAAAGAATAAACCGATGGAATTGATCAACACAATACAGGACGCCATTGTCAGTGAATTTGAAGTTTTTGACGATTGGCTGGACAGATATGAATATCTGATAGAACTCAGTAAGGAACTCAAGCCGCTCGATCCCAAGTATAAAACCAATGAATACCTGATCAACGGATGCCAGTCCCGCGTATGGCTGAAAGCCGAAATGCAGGACGACACGGTCGTTTATACCGCCGAAACGGACGCCATTATCACCAAGGGGATCATTGCCCTGCTGATCAGGGTACTGTCCGGGCAACGCCCCAAAGACGTGGTGGACGCCGACCTGTATTTCATTGACAAAATCGGGCTGCGACAAAACCTGTCGCCTACCCGTTCCAACGGATTACTGTCGATGGTTAAGCAAATGCGGTTGTATGCAATGGCTTTCGACAGCATAAAAAAATAAATGGATGGAGTATCAGGATATGAACGGATTATTGGAGCTGGAAACAAAAATTGTAGAAGTACTGAAGAGTATTTACGATCCGGAAATACCGGTCAATATTTACGATCTGGGATTGATTTACGATATCCGCGTGAGCGATGACAACGGGGTAACGATCACCATGACGCTCACCGCGCCCAACTGCCCGATAGCGGATGACATTGTGCTTCAGGTGAAAGAATCCGTTGAAGCCGTCAAAGGGGTTAAAAGCGTTGCCATTGATCTGGTATTTGACCCGCCCTGGTCAAAAGACATGATTTCGGAAGAAGCCATGCTGGAATTGGGCTTGCTGTGACGCACCGCGCTGCCGGAAGAAACAGTCGGGCAGCCGTCAAAGGTCGGAAATGCGGTCACCTTTATTCCTCATTGCCGCTTATCCGGGAGGTAATCCGCATCCCGTCGTTCCGTTTCAGGTCGGTCTGGTAGTGCAGCGTCAGGGGGATGACTGCCATCCATGCCCATTGCCGCTCGCGGTAGGCGTCCAGCATGGTGTGCAGGTCGTAGTCGGCTATGTCGCCGTGCAGTCCGTAGTTGGCGAAGTTCGGAAAGAACATGCCGGATGAGCCGTTTCCTGCGACTTTTTGGGAGCGTACAACGCCGCTGCCGAATCGCACAGCCGCAAGCCTTTATCCGCCTTTGAGCCGATGGACGCCTGCCGTTAGCGCTACCCGCCGAATTGCCGGTTTGTGACAGCAGATATAAAAATTGCGGACAAATAGCGTACATATTCAAATGTTGTATATCTTTGCACCGTCATTATAATATCAATTTTATTCATCATCAATGAAAAAACTCGATTTGATTTTAGCGTTTGAAGGCGTATTGCTGGTAGCTGTGATTGTACTTTTTGTTTTGTTTTTCACGCGGAATACCCCTTCCGGACAGGTGGAAACTGAGTTGGTTCCCGATGGAGAGGTTCACGCTCCGGTTAATGGGGAGATCGTGTATGTCAAAATTGACTCTCTGATGCAGAATTACCAGATGTACAAGGATCTGGCGGAGGAGTTGCGGGAAAAATCTCAAAAGTTGGACGCCGAACTGAGCAACAAGCAGAAAAAGTTTCAGCAGGACGTTACGGATTTTCAAAACAAAGCCCAAAAAGGCTTGGAAACCAGAGCCAAACTTGCCGAAATGGAACAGCAGTTAGCCACCGACCAGCAAAACCTGTTGCAGTTGCGGGACAATTATGCCATGCAATTGCAGGAAGAAGAACAGGTGATGAACCGGAAGTCTTTGCAGTCTATCATGGATTATCTGGTAGAATACAACAAGGATAAAGGCTATCAGTACATTTTCGGGAGTTCTTTCGGAAGCAATGTGCTGTATTCCGCATCATCGCTGGATATTACCACATCGGTCATAGACGGCATCAATGCGCAGTACAGAATTACCCATCCGGAAAAGAAATAATTACTCCTTTGTCATACGCTAACCGGTTTGGGGGGCTTGTCTCCAAGCTGGCGGAGTGTTATTGCATGCGATCCCTGTGAAAAAAATTTTGTTGTCGACGGCGTATTTTGCACCGGTACAATATTATTCGAAATTATTGACGGGGCAACCGGTGATAATGGAAAAGCATGAACATTACAACAAGCAGTCGTACCGTAACCGCTGCACGATTTGCACGGCTAACGGGCTGCTTGATCTGGTGGTTCCTGTTGTCCGCAGCGTTCAGCCTAAAATACGGATTGGCGAGGTAAGCATTGCGTATGATACTCCGTGGCAAAAACTTCATTTCAAAGCCATTGAATCGGCATACCGCAGATCGCCTTTCTACGAGTATTACATCGACAGCCTGACGCCGTTCTTTACCGGGCATTACCGCCTGCTGTACGAGTTCAACATACTGATCATGCGCACGGTATGTCACTTGCTCGACATGCCGTTCCGTATTGCGGAAAGCGAGGCATATACGAAGGGAACCGGTCATTGTATTGATTTGCGCAATAGTATTCATCCCAAAAACCACCGGCGCCTTCCCGATCCTGATTTTGTGCCGGTGCGTTACACTCAGGTATTTTCCGACCGGTTCGGGTTTCATCCCAATTTGAGTATTCTGGACATGCTTTTCAACATGGGGGCAGATTCCGTAGAAGTAATCCGGCGCTCCATTCCCTGATCAAACCGTGTCGGGTTTGCTCCGTATCCTTATTTTTATCGCACCTGCCGCTTGTCAATCGAAAAATTTCATGTAGATTTGCATAAAATATATGTCATCACCAATTTTTTTAAAGCATGAACGCCAAGGAATTATTTGAAAAGATCAAGGAAAAACGAAGTTTTCTCTGTGTCGGTTTGGACAGTGAATTTACCGGAATACCGGAGTTTCTCAAACGGGAACAACACCCCGTTTTTGAATTTAACAAACGGATTATCGACGCAACAGCGTCCTGTACCGTAGCCTACAAGCCAAATCTTGCCTTTTATGAGGCTTTTGGCGTGGCGGGATGGGTCAACCTGCGGTTAACCGTGGACTATCTGAAAGCAAACTACCCCGGAATATTCCTGATAGCCGACGCCAAACGCGGCGACACGGGCAATACCTCCCGGATGTATGCCAAAGCGTTTTTTGAAACCGTCGGGTTTGACGCCGTTACCGTCCATCCTTACATGGGGGAAGATTCGGTAAAACCGTTTACCGCTTATGCCGGCAAATGGGCTATCATCCTTGCATTGACCTCCAATCCGGGCGCTTCCAATTTCCAATACACCGAGGACAAATACGGAGGACTGATGCTGTTCGAGAAAGTGATCAACCAGTCCATGAACTGGGGGACTACCGACAACATCATGTATGTGGTAGGCGCTAACCATACGGACATGCTCAAGGAAATCCGCCGGCTGATACCGCATCATTTTTTGCTGGTACCGGGCGTAGGCGCTCAGGGCGGTAACCTTTCCGAAATCGCTCAGGTCGGGCTGAACGATCAATGCGGGTTATTGGTCAATTCCTCAAGAAGCATCATTTTTGCCGACAATTCGGAAAACTTCGCCGAAATAGCCGCGCAAAAAGCGCTGGAAATGCAGCAGGAAATGGCTTTCCTGCTGGCAGAAAAAGGTATTGTCCAATGATGCGGGACTTATACCACCTCTTTTGCCGCCTTTTTCTTTGCCTGTGCGGTTTTCTTTTCCGTTGAGGCGGCGGATTTCTTTTTAGCCGCCGTTTTTCCTGCCGGTTCCTCCTCTTCGGGATCATCGCGCATGGCTCTGGCAATGGTGGTTCTCAGTTTGTCCAACTGCAATTTGGTCTTTTTTAATTGCTTGTCCTTTTCGATCAACTCCTGTTGCAGGGCTTCGACATTGATTTTTGCGACAGGGGCGTCCACCTTTTGCAAGCGGAGGGAAAAATCGGACAACACGTTCATGTAATTGATGAAAGCGTCGTAAGGCGATTCATACGGATTATACGGCGTGCGGCGTCCTGTGGAGTAAAATTTGGTACTCATGAAGCGGAAATGATCGCCCGTCTGCAAATATTTCCAATCGGTTTTCAGTTTCGGATCGGGCGTTTGCTTTACCCGCTCGGCAAGCCCGTACAGTTTATCGAACGCTTCCATTTGCAGTTCGTTACCGCACCACGCCGTGACGTCGCGTTCTTCGTCCGTCCACGAAATGGGATAATAGATGCTGAGGGGAGCAATCGGTTGCAGCGACAGTAAATCTTCGGGCGTTACAAAAGCAAACTTTTTCCTGACGGCTACTTTCGGCAAATGATACAGAAATTCAAATATGCCGCTTGCCGTTGTCTGTTTTTCGCCGAAGGAGGCATAATCCAGCGACAGGTTCACCACTTCTTCTTTGGGATCGAGCAATGTCAGCCAATGCACCAGCTTATCCGCCGTCAACGGGTATTCGTCCCACGCGGTATTGGAAAAATTGAAGCGGATGTCGTCGCTCAACTTGTAATTGCGCATCAGGAGTTTCAGTTTCGGGTTGGTAGCCGAACAATAGATATAATTCGGACTTTTCCATCCCAGAATATGTTTGGCTCCTTCGGTAAGGACGCCCTGAAAGCCCATATCTTCAATCATGGAGCCTATTTCGTTGCTGTAAATCAGGTTGCTGTTGCAGAAGACCTTGCTCACAGGCTTTCCGAAATGGGACATGATTTTTTCCTTATGCGCCTTCACTTGTATTTCAAACTCTTCTCTGTTGGATAGCGAAGCCAGTGAATGGGCGTCCGTGCCGGCGATAAATTCCACACAGCCCGTATCGGCTAATGCCTTAAAACTTTTCAATACGTCCGGCGCGTACAATTCGAACTGGTCGAGGGTAGTTCCCGATATGGCAAATGCCACCTTCAGTTTGCCTTTATGTTCGCGGATGGCGTCCAGCAGCACCCTGTTGGCAGGCAGGTACGAAATGTCGGATACACGGCGGATGTATGACTCGTTGGCATAATCGTCGTAATAATAATGATCGCTGTTGATATTGAAAAAGCGATATCTCTTCAGCCGGAAGGGCTGATGTATTTGGAAAATAAGGCATATCCTTTTCATATTGACAATTTTTACTAATTTATACTAAAATATATATTTCTGACATGTTTGGCGGAAATTTCCCATTTCATCTGGTCAACTTCCTGTTTACCGTGTTTTTTAAAAATACTGTGCAACGCCGGATAGTTCAGAATGCCGTAAATAGCGTCTGCCATGGCGTAGGTGTCCCAGAAATCGATCTTGACGGCGTGTTTCAACACTTCCGCCACTCCCGACTGCCGGGATATGATCACGGGAACGTTCGACTGCATGGCTTCCAGCGGCGAAATACCGAACGGCTCGGAGACCGACGGCATGACATACACATCGCTCAGGTGAAACATCTGATATACGTCGTCGCTTTTCAGGAAGCCGGTGAAGTTGAATTTGTCCATGATACCCAAACGGGCGGCGCGGCGGATCATTTTGTTCATCATATCCCCGCTGCCTGCCATCACAAAACGGACATTGTCCATCTTTTTCAGCACCAGACTTGCGGCTTCTATGAAATATTCCGGTCCCTTCTGCATGGTGATCCTGCCGAGAAAGGTAACGATTTTTTCATCGAATTTTTTGAGCCTGCCGTCGTATTTTTCCACCGGTTCTACGGCGTTATACACCGTAACGACTTTGGCGGGATCGATGCCGTATTTCTCGATCACAATGTTCCGCGTCAGATTGCTCACCGTGATGATTTTGTCGGCAATTTCCATTCCCTGCTTTTCCACCGCGAACACTGCCGGATTGACATTTCCGCCGCTCCGGTCGAAATCGGTGGCGTGTACGTGAATTACCAGCGGCTTTCCCGATACGTATTTGGCGGCTATACCGGCGGGGTAGCACAGCCAGTCGTGGGCATGAATAACGTCAAACGAGCGGTTGAGCGCAATGGAGGCGGACACCAGCGCGTAATTGAATATTTCCCCCATCAGGTTTTTCCCGTATCCGCCCGAAAAGTCGATCTTTCCGGAGAAATCGGATGTAATGAACTGATTGGTGCCTGTTGACAAAGTTTGCGAATATTTTTCGTAGATTTCAGGATCGACATAAGGCAACAGGTTGACGCCGACTTCTATTTTCTGCAATTCTTTCAAAAAACCGGAGATACGTACGTCCTGCATCCTTACGGGAATATTGTTGGCGCCGATCAATCCGATATTGCTCCGGTTTTCGTCGCCAAACATTTTCGGGACAACGAACAGTATTTCGATGTCGGGAAACGTGGATAATCCCTTGGTCAAGCCGTAACACGCCGTTCCTAACCCACCGGAGATGTGAGGCGGAAACTCCCATCCAAACATTAACACTTTCATAAGATATTATTATTGATAAACATCACACATTATATTTTTCTATCATTTTTGACATGGACAGCAGCGCGCCCACACTCCATGCCTGCGATATGGCTCCCTTTGCCTGATGGGGAGGATCGCCGTTATAGATTTCGGATATGGTGCCTATGCCATGTTGCGTCATTTCTTCTTCAAACCCGTGCAATAACCTGTCAATATAGGCTACGCCGGATTTTTTGTGAACGCGCAGCCACCCCGCGCTAAAACCTTCGAGCAGCCATGGCCACACCGTGCCTTGATGATAGGCAGCATCCCGCTGTTCCTGAGAGCCTTCGTAAGTACCCTTGTATTCGGCGTCTTCGGGGGACAGCGTCCGTAATCCTCTTGGGGTAACCAGTTGCATATCCACCACATCCAATATTGACTTCTTGATTTCGTCGTCCACCGGACTGTATGGCAACGAGGTGGCAAATACCTGATTGGGACGGATCGACCAGTCTTTTTCTTCACCGTTCACCACGTCGGCAAGATAGCCCTTATCCTCGTCCCAGAATTTTTTTACAAACGAATCGGCGATGAGTTCCGGCAAATCTTTCCATTCGTTGACGAATTTTTTGTCGCCCGCTTCTTTAGCCAGCGCCAGTGCGAACTGCACGGCATTGTACCACAAAGCCTGTATTTCAACAGGATATCCGATGCGCGGCGTTACCGGAACGCCATTTACTACGGCGTCCATCCATGTAAGCGCTTTTCCTTCCTGTCCGGCATAAACCAGCCCGTTGTCGTGCATTCGGATGTTATAGGGCAATGTTCCGTTGCGGAAATTGTTCAGAATGGTTTTCATCGGCGCGCCGTACTGTTTCCACACAGCGCTGCCGCTTTCCGTATAGCCCGCATATTGCTGCACGGCGGAGAAAAACCACAACGGAGCGTCCACCGAATTAAACGCCGGATTCTGCCGGCTGCCCATGTTGGGAAACAAACCGCCTTCCATCCGCTCGGTCATGGTGTCGAGTACGGCTTTGCAGGTTTTATGATCGTCGATACCGAGCGTGATGCCGGGCAGTGCGATGAACGTGTCGCGTCCCCAAACGCCGAACCAGGGGTAGCCGGCTATTACTTCCGCGGTTTGATCGCTGTTGCGGACAATGAATTGCTGAGCGGCGTTGGTCAGGCAGTGCAGATAACTTGAGCGGGGCAGCCGGCGCTCCAATTGCGTGGAAAACAGGCGTTTGAAGGTCGCAGGATTTTCTTCGTTAAGGCTGGCGGAAAAGATAAGGCTTTCCCCTTTCCGTATGTCCGCCTCGAAATATCCGGGTACAAACAGGTCTTCGCGGTAATCGTAGCCGCGCTCCTGTTCTTTGGGATATTCGATTCCGTAAAACCAGTCGGGAATGGGAACAAATTCAACGGCGGTCGAAAATTGCATGTACAGGGACGGAAGACCGGCATACATTTTAATACTGACGCCGTTTTTGACGGGTTCAACGCGGGTGTTGGCGTCGAGATTGGCGTGCGTGAGCGTGTGCATGTCGCGGAAAGCCAGAAACGGACGAAAACGCAGTTTGGTAGGCGAATGGGCGTCTTCCAGCACATAACGGATCAATATCTGCTTTTCCTGCTCCACCAGCAAATTTTCCTTGCGCAACAGTACGCCGCCTACACGGTACAGGGTATTGCTCACCGTATCGGTTGAAAAATCAATCACATATTTGTGTCCCTTGGGTTCGTATATTTCGCCGTCATATTTATGGATGCCCAAATTAAATTCATTATTGTGCTGAACAATGGTTTCATCCAATGACGAGAGAAACACAAACCTTTTATTTTCAAATTGTTCAACAGGGCTAACCAGTAAACCGTGATATTTCCGTGTGTTGCATCCGATAATGGTCGTATTGCAAAAAGAACCGCTTCTGTTTGAACGTATGATTTCCCGATTCAAGGAATATTCCAAATTAGCCAATTGGATTTTATCAAAATTCAAGTAATTCATATCTTTATATTTTTATTTAACATGGTCATTGTCAATAACAAAAGTCCATTTGTTACATCCAAATCACTGCCTAAATATACAAAAAATAAATTAAATACAAAAAATGTGCATGAATCAAAATTCTGTTAATTTTTATCAAAATATTTTTTTTTGTTCGTACATACGATGTTATAAACGCATAAGCCGAATGAATGTTCTTTTAAAAAACGTGAAAATTACCACCTGCAGATGGTCGATTTCGGATAGCATGCAGGATCATCTTCACATTTTTCCGGACGGCGTCCCGCTGTTGTAAGGCAGCCACAGCAGACCATCCGGACGGTTGCCGTTTCCGGACGACGCCTCGCCGTTGCAATGACAATAACACAATATGTTTTATTTCCTGATAACGCCATCATTCATAAATCATGACAAACCGGTTGCCGCCGGTCGGATTGCCGTTGCCGATCCGTTAAACTTTCGATCTTTGATACGCATGTATGCACGCACAACAAAAGGGCGGTTCCCACAGGGCAGAGACGCGGGTTCGCCTTTCATCTTTCCGGCGCGTCCGTCCTCCAGCCGCTCCGCTCAATGCTGCCGGACATGCTTTTTGCCGATATTTTTCCATCCGGCGGCAAGCCACAGACGTACCGGTTCGTCGTACAAACGCATGACGGCGCAGGCAAACAGCAGGTTGAAAATGCACAAGCCGCCGACGATCATGAACAGGCGGATACCCTCCGGATGAAACTGCCTGTAAAAGTTGCCGAAAATCCATACCGTTGAGATGTGGGTCATATATAAAGGATAGGAAAGCCGTCCGATAAAGATACACAGCCGCCTGATCCGTCCTGTTGCCTCCGCCCCGGCTCCGATGCTGATGATCACAGGAAATGCCACCACCGACAGAATTTCGACCAGCCAGTCCTTCTCAACGTGAGGATACAGGAATACGCCCATCAACAGGGCAAAAGGCAGGAAAAAACCGAATGGATGGTTCAAAATCGCCCTGAAACGGAACAGCAGCAAACCCGCCGTAAAGGAAAAGGCGACGCGGGGAAATCCGTCCGCGCAGGTTTTTAGGTCCCATCCGTTAATGAGTTGCGGCAGGGCGGGCGAAGCGTGACAGGCGCTATAGACCAGCCATCCCGCAGCAACACACCCCAGCGCTGCAAGCGGAATTTTTTTCAACCGGCACAATACCAAAGCATATATTACATTGGCTATGTATTCCAAAAACAACGACCATGAAGGCGAATTGTACGGGAATAAAGCTCCGTCGCGGTGTGGCAGGAAAGGCGTGGGCAACAGCAGCATCGAGCCTGCCAGAGCCGGCAGCAATTTGCTCCATTCCGCGCCGGCGCCGTCAACGACAACGATCTTCAAGCAATTCGGTCCCGATTTCAAGATGCCCGGCGTCAAGTCTGACATCGCTGCTTGTTTCAGCATTGAATTTGTGTCAAAAGTCCCC
>JAISRX010000221.1 GCA_031273395.1 Bacteroidales bacterium
TATAGAGAGAGAGAGAGAGAGAGAGAGAGAGAGAGAGAGAGAGAGAGAGAGAGAGAGAGAGATGCTCAGCAAGTTACACATATATTATATACGCACGCGCGCGTAACAAAATATTTCAATATTCCTGTAAAGCCGTCACATGTTTTTTGCATGTACCGGCTTTTTTCATGTCCGGAACGCGGAGAGGCAAAACGTTTTCGTTCCGCAGTGTCTCCTGTTCCTTCCGTTCCGCCTGTCCTGTTCATTCAATCATTAATCAATAAATATTCATATCATTAAAATCAAAAAGTCATGGCAAATATTTTTCACAGGATCAAAGCGATCCTCATTCCGAATCTTTTAACGGAAGACCCGGACGACTTTTATGCAAAAGTCATTTCCGAGCGTACGCTGAACATAGAGGAAATCTGCGAGGCGGCTATTGCGCGCGGCAACGCCCCCACCTCCGTGGAGGCAATGAAGATCAACGTGGAGCTGTTCCTCAAGGAAATGGGATACCAGCTGAAGGACGGTTATTCCGTCAACACCGGCTATTTCATCGCCACGCCGTTGATCAAGGGCATTTTCAAACATGCCAAAGACAGGTACGACGCGCTCCGGCACAGTATTCAGTTCCTCTTCACGCAGGGAGACGTTCTGCGCAAGGGACTGTCGGACGTCACCGTGGAAATAACGGGCGTGGGCGAAGCGGGAGCAGTGATTACAGAGGTGACGGACGTGAAGACCGATTCGACGAATGACCGTCTCACCCCTAACCGCAACCTGCGCATCAAAGGCAGCAAACTCAAGCTGGCAGGCGAAAACCCGGAAGTGGGCGTATATTTTGTGAACGAGGCGACCGGCGAGCAAACCAAAGTGGCAGCCGACGAAGTGGTGAACAACAAACCCTCCGAATTGGTGATCATCATTCCGGAACTTGCCCCCGGACTGTATGCACTGAAAGTGATCACGCAGTTTACGGGCAATACTGTTTTACTGAAAGAACCCCGTACCATATCTTTTGATAAAATACTGAATGTGGTTTAAATTCATATCAGGGTGTCTGATACGTGCGTATCAGGGTGTCGGATATTACCGTATTGGAGTGTCCAATATTACCGTATTGGGGTGTCCAATATTACCGTATTGGAGTGTCCAATATTACCGTATTGGGGTGTCCAATATTACCGTATTGGGGCGTCCAAATATTACCGTATTGGGGCGTCCAATATTACCTTTTTTAAACGCAGGGAACGCAAAGAAGCCGCAAAGAGCGCAAAGCGTTTGCCCGGCGTACTTGGCGACGCCCTTTGTGCCCTTTGCGTTAAGATGACGGTTCACGGTATATTTCAATTAAAAAAGGACTGTCCGATACATATATAATATGATCATTCTTAATTCTTAATTCTTAATTGATAAATATGTTTTACGCAAGAATCAATAAAATGAAGGTGTTCAACAACCGCGAGGGGTTCCTTGGGTTGTTCAACCGCGCGGAATTGCGCATATACAGTTACGCAACGCCCGTAGCCGTAGGGGAAGGTCTTGCGCCTGCCCTCGCAAACGGGACGACCGCAAACGGGACGACCGCAAACGGGACGGAAAACAGGGCGACCGCAAGGGTCGCCCCTACGGTGGCGGATCTGATGAATTTGCCCGACGACGCCTCCCGCAAACAGAAATTGCTGGACGCAGTCCTTGCCGAAGCCGGCAATTTCGCGCAAAGCTACAGCCTCGACATTGACGGGGTACGCGACAATCAAACGCTGCTCTTCGGAGAAACCGGGCTGCTGCTCTACCGCAGCGACACGATCCCCGACGCGCTTCACCTGCAACTGTGGGTGATCGAGAGCGACGAGGATGTGCGCCGGTGGGCGCTCGACGCCGACAAAATCATGGACAGCGACGCCTTCAAAGGACTGGTAGCGGCTGCCACCGCAGTGCTGGCGGTAACCAACCCCATCCTGACGGCATCCATCGGCGTGGGCGGCGTGTTTGTGAACCTGCTGCGCCAAAAACTGCGCGAAAAGAAAGACGACCTTGTGGGTTACTGGCAGTGCGACCTCAACCGAGCCGAACACTACCCCCACGGTACGCGCGACCGGCAGGACGTAAGTGATACCACCGGAAACATTCAGGTGGATTACACCCTGTTCGGAATAAATAATGACTGATAATCGATGAACGGAAGTCTCCGGTAACCGGTAGAGGCGCGACGGATCGCGTCTCTACAAACGCCGGAGCGAAACGTAAAAATTTAAAATTTAAAATAAAACAAGAACAAATGAAAACAAGAAGTATTTTAGTGGTCTGGATGCTGATCTGTGCATCCGTAGTGTTGGATGCCTGCAAAAAAGTTGCACCGGATGAAATTGTGGAAGACGAGCCGAAACAAATTTCAGATGAACAGCGGGAACAGGATTTGGATTTTTTTACCTCTGAAATGTCCGGCGTTCTGGAAAGTGACGATCCGGCGGGGAATTTTCTGGCGAAAAAGGAGCAGATAGAAAAGTTGGAATCGGTATCCGATGTATATATGTCCGGTGATGCATGTGTCATTGAAACATATCAGGGACCGCGATTTGTTTTCTCATTGAATCAACTGCCGTCTTATTTCGATGATGAAACGGATGAGGATGACGGCGGAATAACAGGTAGTCGCGTATCTGCAGGAGGTGCGGCACACAGGGTTGCCCAGTCCGCTACAGGTAGCGGCAAGGTTGCCATATTCAATTTTTTCTCCAATCAGAACAAGCGGAAAAATCAAAACGCATTAGTTGATGATGCAAAGGAAATGTTTGAAAATGCAGGTGCTGCTGTGGCGTATTATGATTACACTTTCACTTATGATCAACTTGATGGAATACTGAAAAGTCCAAATCCTTTTTACGATGTGGTTTATATTGACACGCACGGTTTCTATGACAGTAAAACGGGATATTCCTACATGATGACCGGAGAAACATATAATTCGAAAGCAACCGTTACCGATCCTTTTACCGGTACGGAAATAGCGGCAGAGCAGACCTATCAATACGATGAATACAGCAAAGTATACAAACGGACTTATTCCGTGGCAAATCTAGCCTCAAATACATTTCAAAAAAAACTGGTGTACATTTCAAGTTGCGAAGCTTTAAAGGGATCAGTGGGATGGGCAGCCCCAATCTCTCTTATTGTGGGATGGGAAGGTTCGAATGTGGTAGGGCAGGCAGTAGGGTTAAACATGTTTGCACGGATGTTGAAGCTGAAGGAATCCGCCCGAACGGCAATAAAGCAAAACGGTTGGGACGCTACACTTGTTAAAGACGCCGGCACAGGTGCAAAATTAGGCATACTGTCAGGGAATGATTTTCAATTTCCGGATTGCGCATATTCGACCGGCAGACAAAATCATAACTTTAAGTTTTCACAACCGGCGTTGGGACAATATTTCACCACCGGCTTATTCAGTAAAAAACTCATCGTTACCGGAACGTACCCTCAAAATATATCCATTGACAATGACATGCAGCTGATGATTTGCAAGATGGTTGATTATAATGAAAATATTCCGGATTTCAGCAAAAATCCACAGTACGTCAGCATTTCCAAAGACAAATTCAATGGAGGAATTTTTTCCTTCACGCTCAGCAAACCGGATGCAGGCGCTTATTTTATACAATTTACCGGGGTCGATTCGGAAATTACCGAATTAATTATTTCGAGCAAATCATTCTACTATAATTTGGCGGAGGATCCCGAGGTGACACCTTTTCGCGTTACCACCGGAGAGGCAACGGAAATAACCGATAAACGCGCAAGAATACACGGAGAGATAACCTCCGACGGCTATCCCATTACACTGCGGGGGTTGCTGTATTCTACCGTTCCCGACATACTGGACAACGGAGAATACACGCAAGGTATCGACGGAGTAAATACGGATCATGCAATCGGTATTCCCATGGTTGAACTGACGCCCGGCACTACATATTACTATGTGGCTTATGCGGTCAATTCAAACGGAAAGGTGGCATTTGGCGAAGAAAAAAGTTTTACCACGGAAGGCGGCGACGGGAGTGCCTTTGATAGCATCAAAATGGTTTTTGTGCAGGGCGGCACGTTTACCATGGGCTGTACCGCCGAGCAGGGAGGCGCTTGTTATGATGATGAAAAGCCTGCACACCAAGTAACGTTGAGCGATTTTTACATCGGTAAATACGAGGTAACGCAGGCGCAATGGAAAGCGGTAATGGGTAGCAATCCGAGCGGGTTTAGCGGCTGCGACAATTGTCCGGTGGAACAGGTAAGCTGGGACGATGTACAGGAATTTATCCAAAAACTCAATGCCGGGACAGGACTTAACTACCGCCTGCCCACGGAGGCGGAATGGGAGGATGCTGCCCGCGGCGGCGCCCAAAGCCGGGGATACAAGTACAGCGGCAGTAACAGTGTGGACGAGGTGGCTTGGCATTGGGATAATTCCGGAAGCAAAACGCATCCCGTGGGAACAAAAAAAGCAAACGAATTGGGTATTTACGATATGAGCGGCAATGTTTATGAGTGGTGTAGCGATTGGTATGGAGCCTATAGCAGCGAAGCGCAAACCAATCCGAAAGGACCTTCTTCCGCTTCTGACCGCGTTCTCCGCGGCGGCTGCTGGTACGGCGTCTCGGGGGGGTGCCGCGTGTCCTACCGCAGCCACGTCACGCCCGACTATCGCCGCGGCGACTTTGTGGGCTTCCGTCTTGCTCGCAGTTCAAACTAAAGCATGGAGAGACTTCCCTTTCGATAACGTATCAGTAAGTTATGTTACGCAGGACATTGACCTGCGCTGTGTGCCGACAGGACATTCCTGACGGAATGAACCGCCTCCGGTGATGCACATATCGTCCCTGCCGGACGGCATGCCGGAAGAAGAACCGCTATGACCGGCAAAGAAAATCCCGCAGGGGCGGATGCATTTGCTGCCTGCTGCCATTTGGTACGAATAGCGCCTGAAAAAAAGAATTAACCGGTTGTCTTGCATGATTTGACGCAAGTATATATCTTTGTGCGATAATACCATATTGATGAAAATTCTTATAACGGGCGCCAGCGGGTTCATTGGCGGTTTTCTTGCGGCGGAGGGTATCCGTCGGGGATACGAGATACATGCAGGTATCAGGGCTACCAGCAGTCGAAAATATCTGCCGGAAGGCGTTCGCACGGTAACGCTTGATCTGGACGACAGGGAACTGTTGCGGCAGCAGCTGTCGGCGCTCGGACGTTTCGACTACATTATCCACAATGCGGGGGTGACCAAGTGCAACAAAAAAACGGATTTCGACAGGGTGAATTATCAATACACGCGCCACTTCGTTGAAGCCTTGACGGAAAGCGGCACGATACCGAAAAAATTTCTCTATGTCAGCAGCATAGCGGCATACGGACCCGGCAATCCCGTGACGCTGGAGCCTGTCAGGCTCTCCGACACGCCGCACCCCGATACCCTGTACGGCGTCAGCAAACTCAAAGCCGAACGGTTTATTGCCGCGCAGAAAGATTTCCCGTACCTGTTCATCCGTCCCACAGGGGTTTACGGACCCCGCGAAAAGGATTACTTCGTTTTCCTGAAAACAGTGAACCGCCATCTTGAGCCGGCAATGGGGCTGAAGAAACAGCACCTTACCTTTGTGTATGTCACCGATCTGGCGAATGTCATTTATATGGCGCTTGAATCGGAATACGTCGGGAAAGCGTGGTTTGTTTCCGACGGGAAAGAATACGACAACCGCGAATATGCCGCCATTGTAAAAAAACACCTCGACAAAAAGGCTTTGTACCTGCCCGTTCCGCTGTTTCTGGTGAAAGCCATATCCGCCGTTTTGGATACAGTCTGCGGCTGGTTTGGGGTCACTCCCACGCTCAACAGGGACAAATACAGGATCATGCGCGCCACCAACTGGAAATGCGAAACGGAACCCCTGCAAAAAGAACTCGGATTTGTTGCCGAATACGATCTGGATAAAGGGATTGAAGCCTGTGTGGAATGGTATAAAAGGGAGAAATGGTTATGAGTGCAGCCACCCGCGACGCCGCTGTCAAAAACGGGGGAAGCCCTCCGCGACGCCTTAAACCGTCCGGCGCAATATTGTTTTCCGGTGATCATGGAGCATAATCCGAACATGGAACGCATTATACTCGGCATTGATCCGGGAACTACCATCATGGGGTACGGACTGATCCGCGCGCAGGACGCCCGTAATGCCGAAATGCTGGCGCTGGGGGTGCTGGAACTGCACCGGTTTGAAGATCACTATACCAAACTGAAAACGATTTTTGACCGCACCATCGGACTGATAGACCAGTACCATCCTGCGGAACTGGCTATTGAAGCTCCGTTTTACGGGAAAAACGTGCAGTCGATGCTCAAACTCGGCCGCGCACAGGGAACGGCTATTGCCGCCGCACTTTCGCGCTCGCTGGATATTTACGAATATGCGCCGCGCAAAATCAAAATGTCCATCACCGGCAACGGCAATGCCTCGAAGGAACAGGTGGCCATTCTCCTGCAAAAAATGTTTCATATCTCCGAGATGCCTGCAAATCTGGACGCCACCGACGGTCTGGCGGCTGCCGTATGTCATTTTTATCAGAAAAATCCGTCATCCGGATTGTCCGCCGCTCCTGCCGCCAAAAGCTGGAAAGAATTTATTGCCGGTCATCCCAAACGGGTACGGTAACCGACGGCAACCGGACGGAATATCCGACTGTTCGTAATTTCCAATTTTTTGATACTTCCAATGCACAAAACCAGAACGCATGTCCCGCCGGTTGCATCCCGTCCGGATGAAAAAATCCGTGAATTTTTCAACTTCCGACCAGCTATCCGCACTTGGAATAACCGCAATTTTGACAGGTGAGGCAACCTTCCTTGTAAACAAGAGCGCCTTCTTCCTTACATTCCGGGCATTTGTTCCTTTTGGTCAGTTTGGTGCCGTCGGGGATGTATTTTTTCAGGGCGCGTTCCACCCCGTTTTTCCACGTGTTGATGGTTTCGCTGTTCAGATGGAGCGATCCCACAAGGTTTACCACGTCGGGAATAGGCATTCCGAAGCGCAATACGCTGGAAATCATCTTGGCATAGTTCCAGTATTCCGAAGAGAACATGCGCGACAGTCCGCCTACCGTATTGGTATATCCGAACCGGTCTTCGTACTGGAAATCATATCGTTTGCTGCCGTCGGCTTCTTTCACCTTGATGATTTTGCCCTTATTGACCGTTTTGGGGATCAGGAACACCTCTTCATCGGTGATACCGGTAAATATTTCATAGGGACGGCCTTCGTACAAGCCGATGAAAGCAATCCAGTTTTCATTGTTGTTCTTGAACCGGATGATTTCGCCGTCCAGCGACTCCGGACGGCGGCGCGGAGTATGCAGGGCTGCCGCCGGTTTTGGGGGGTCTTTTTTTGCCGTGACGAGAATCCCCTCGCGCGAGCCTTCCCGGTACACCGTAATGCCTTTGCAACCGCTTTGCCATGCCGTAATGTACAATTTTGCCACCATATCTTCCGACACGTCGCCCGGCAAATTGATGGTTACGCTGATGGAGTGATCCACCCATTTCTGTATTTCGCCCTGCATGCGTACTTTTTTCACCCAGTCCACATCTCCCGAAGTGGCTTTGTAATATGGCGATTTTTCAATGACGGCCTGCATTTGGGCATCATTGTAGTGCATCACTTCTTTTACGTTATACCCGTTGGCTTTCAACCAGTCAAGAAATTTGTGATGGAACACCATATATTCTTCGTAGGCAATCCCTTTTTCGTCGGTGAAGGAAACAACGGCGTCACGGTCGCTGGGGTTCACGGTACGGCGGCGTTTGTAGTACAGGGCAAAAGCCGGTTCGATGCCGGAAGTGGTTTGCGTCATCAGGCTGGTGGTTCCGGTAGGGGCAATGGTCAGCAGGGCAATGTTGCGGCGTCCGTATTTCTGCATGTCCCTGTACAAGCCTTCGTCCTCTTTGCGGATGCGTTCGATGAAAGGATTGTGCTGTTCGAGCGAGGCGTCGAAGATGCCGAATGCGCCGCGTTCCCTTGCCAGGTTCACCGAACCGCGGTAAGCTTCCAGCGCCAGCGTTTTTTGTACTTCCACGGAGAAGTCGATACCGTCGTCGCTGCCGTAGCGGATGCCCAGCGCTGCCAGCATGTCGCCTTCCGCCGTGATACCGATCCCTGTGCGGCGTCCTTCTTCGGTTTTCACCCGTATCTGTTCCCACAGGCGGCGTTCTACCCGTTTTATTTCCGGATCTTCGGGGTCGGAATGGATTTTTGACAGGATAACGTCGATTTTTTCCAGTTCCAGGTCTATAATATCGTCCATAATACGCTGGGCACAGGCGATATGTTTTTTGAACAGGGGAAAATTAAATTTGGCTTCGGGCGTAAACGGATGGTCAACGTAGCTGAACAGATTGACGGCAAGCAGCCGGCAGCTGTCGTACGGGCACAGGGGTATCTCGCCGCACGGATTGGTGGACGTGGTACGGTAGCCGAATTGCGCGTAACAATCCGGTACGGACTCGCGTATAATGGTGTCCCAGAACAGAACTCCGGGTTCTGCCGACTTCCAAGCGTTATGGATGATTTTCTTCCATAACTTTTGCGCGTCTATTTCCTTAGTGAAAACCGGGTCGTCCGCATTTACGGGATAGCGCGTCAAATAGGGTTGACCGCTGATAACGGCATTCATAAAATCGTCGTCGATCTTCACCGACACATTGGCGCCGGTAATTTCTCCGGGCGTCATTTTGGCGTCGATAAAACTTTCCGCATCGGGATGTTTGCTCGAAATGCTGAGCATCAGTGCGCCTCTTCGCCCGTCCTGCGCTACTTCCAGCGTGGTGTTGGAATAGCGTTCCATGAAAGTCACCACGCCTGTGGAGGTCAACGCGCTGTTAAGCACGGGACTGCCTTTGGGACGAATGTGCGACAGATCATGACCTACGCCTCCTCTGCGTTTCATCAGCTGTGCCTGTTCCTGATCAATTTTCATGATCCCTCCGTAAGAATCCGCATGGCTCTCATTACCGATCACAAAACAGTTGGACAGTGAAGCTATCTGGAAACGGTTGCCCATGCCGGTCATCGGGCTTCCCTGGGGTACAATATACCGGAAGTTTTTGAACAGATCATATAATTCCTGTTCGCTCATGGGATTGGGGTATTTCCGTTCCACACGCGCCACTTCACGCGCCAGACGCCAGTGCATGTCGTCCGGCGACTGTTCGTAAATATTCCCAAAGGAATCTTTAATCGCGTATTTATTTACCCACACCTTCGCCGCTAACTCATCGCCGTCAAAATATTCGAGAGATTTTTTATAAGCCTCTTCGAATGTATAGGTGCGTTCCTGTCGTTCTTCGGTCTGATTTTCCTTGGAAACCATTGTACCTGTAAGCATTACTGTCGTTTTTATAATTATTTTATTCGGTTTGAAATATGCCGCAAGTTATTATTATAAGCATAGGCGAACAAATTTTTCCCGCATGTGTTATCAACAAGTTATTAACCGCACCGTATTTTATTATTCTACAATGGAATAAATACCCGCCGGAAATTCGCAATATCGGAACTCCCGACGCGACACAAATTCGACGGTCGCGAGGTTGCAACAATCACACATTAACCCACATTGCAGCACCACCCCTCAAAAACAACTTTTTTCAACAAATTTTTGAGGTAAAATCGCCGATTTTAGCGGTGTTGAAAGTGTAAAGTGTTGATTATCAATGACAATTTTTTCTGAAGGGGCGTTTGTAGTACACAGGGGGTATTGACAATCAATTAGTTATACAGTACCTTTGCGGCATGTATTTCAAACTGTCAATGCGCCATAATCCGGCGTCGGACAAAACGGAGGGTTACTGTCGGATAGTCGAAAGTTACCGCAACGAAACAGGCAGAGTTTGTCACAA
>JAISRX010000242.1 GCA_031273395.1 Bacteroidales bacterium
TAAGGAGTTATCCATCAATAAACAGATCATTTATTGACATAAACGCGTCATCCGGGATTGTAATCTTACCCGTTGTGTACAGGGGATTCCCCTCCTCTGGAGGGGGCAGGGGGTGGTTCTCATGATATACTTATTTAATGACAACTCCTTTGGACAATCCGGTGTGATTATGCAGTTTGTTCTTTAAATCGGAAAAACAGCCATGACACCCGCCTTCTGTAGAAGCCTCTTTTTCGTGTGATTTTTGAACCACATGTCGTCCCTGCAGGACTGTACGGCAAAACGGACAGCATTGCCGCCGTAGATACGTGGCATGCCGCGTCTCTACAATGGCAGGGAATAGATACAACCCTGACAGGCTTAGCGTGCAGCCCTGCAAGGGAAAATGTGCATCACCGCAGGCGCGCACAGCACAACGGACATATTGCGGGATGAACGGCAGTTGCACGGATCATCCGCAGGAAATGAACCGTTCCCTGCGCGTAATCCTTCACTCCGCGCTCTTCGTTTCCGTTGCCGGAATTTTCTTTTGCCAGCAGAAGGCAAGCCCCATTCCGGAAATGATGTGCCATATTCCCCACCATGCCGCAATGAAAGCCATGCCGCCCAAGCCATCAAACAGTTTCGGATTAAAAATCAATACCAGCCCCAAACCGGAGTTTTGTATTCCGGTTTCGATGGTCACGGAACGGACGTCTTTCCATGATAGTTTCGTGATGCGACCGGCACAGTATCCGATGAGCAGCGCCAGTCCGTTGTGCGCAATCACCAGCAGTCCTATCAGATGGATGTAGCGTATGAAGTAGCTGGAATTTGCCGCCAGCGCCATCACCACAAACCCGATGAATACCACAATGGAAAGGATTCCCATCGGTCGGACGAGTTTTTGGGTTATTTTGGGGTATTTCCGCGCAAACAGTATCCCCAGCATAATGGGAATACCCAGCAGGATAAGTACGGTCTGCGCCATTTCCCAGAAATTGATTTCGATGGGCATGACTAATTTCGAGGTATTGGAATAAAGATTTCCCCAGAAGGAAAAGTTAAAAGGCGTCATCAGCACGCAACCCAGAGTGGAAAAGGCGGACATGCTCACCGAGAGTGAAATGTTTCCCTTTGCCAGCGTGGTGATAAAATTGGATATATTCCCTCCCGGACAGGCTGCTACCAGTATCATTCCCATCGCCACCGAAGGAGAAAGCCACGGACGGAGCATCCATACAAACAGGAAGGTAACTCCCGGCAAGAGGAAAAACTGCGAAAGAACCCCTACCATGAAACTTTTCGGTTTGCGCACTATCTCCCTGAAATCGGAAAAATTGATGCGCAGGGCAATACCAAACATCACGAACGCCAGAATGACATTCATGGCAAGCAGGGAACCGGGGCTGAAATTCAACCTTACTTCATCTAAAACATGTAATGGAGACATTTTATAAAATAATAATTTTTCGCGAAAATACGCATAAAAAATAAACGGGCAATCAATTCCCGCAATTTTTCACTGTTTTACCACCGGCAGTCTTATTTTTATCTTTTTAACGGCTATGGTTTGCCCCTTTCCGTCATTTAGCACGATGCGTGCCTTCCGGTATTTTCTCAGGACGGCGTCCCGTTCATAGAGGCGGGTAAACTCCACCGAAAAATCGTAACCGGTTTGTGGCGACAGTCCCAGGGGGAAAATATCCCTGTTGCCGGGCGGCGTTATCCTGAACCGGCGTTTTTTCATGCGCGACCGGCGAAATTCAAGCAGCGGCGCATCTATTTCTACCATGTCCCGGCTGATGTTGCGAATACGTACCGACATCTTCAAACCGCCCGCATACCATATTGTGTGTTTGATGCGGCACACGGCGGCTTTGCGGCGTCTGTACACACGATACAGGTACAGCGCCGAAAGGGCGACCCCGATGACTGCAAGCATCCAGAGACGGCGCATGCCTGCCGGGGAAACATAATCGTTGATGGAAGCCGGCAACATACGGGATATTACCGGTTTTCCCGCACTACCGTATATGATCTGGTATAGCGGTAGATGTTCAGATTGGTATTCATGTACCCCCCCGACGGATGGACTTTGGTAAAGTGAAAATCGGACTGTAGCGTGGGCAGCCTGAATTGAGAAATGCAATGCCCGAACTCCTTGCCGTACTGCCGCATGGCGCTTCCAAGGAAGAACATGGCGTCGTAACCCAGGAAGGCATGTTGAAACAGCGACAGGTAATAGCCTCCCTGCTTGTTGAACATGGACGGTTCGCTGTGGTAATATTTTCGGTACTGTTGCAGGAAACGCGCGACGTCCTTCCGGGTGTGGTCGATGTGATAAGCGGAGGTGAAGCGAAATTCAAGCTGGTGAAGGTATTCCATGTCCAGATTGATGAATTTTGTCCACAACGCCAGCCCGTACAGATTGATGCTGTAATCGTGCGTGGCGGCATTGAGCTGCGCCGCAATGATGTTGATAAACGCCTCGTTGATTGCCGTAACAATCACTATGTTTTTCTTCCCGCTTTGCAGGTATTTTGGCGGGGCAACCAGACTGTCGGTTTTCAGTTGCAGGGCTGTCACCGGCAAGTCGGGCGCTACGGCTTTCAACCTGTTGAGGTATGCGTGGAAAAGCGTTTGGTCTGTTTCCGTTCTGTTACCGATGATCACAACGTGTACGCTGTCCTGCCCGGCGATAAAATTGACCATCGGGGTAACCGAATTGATTTCGCCGGCATTGATTTGCAACAGATAGGGATTGGCTTTCAGCGATTCGATATTCGTTGCCGTCGGCGATACGTAAAAAATCCTGTTTTCCGCCGCAAAACGGGCAACGCGGTCAATCATGTCCGTATAAAAGGGTCCGATGATCAGGTCCATGTCCTTCATCACGGGGTCTTTCAGTATCTCGTCTATTTTCAGCGTGTCGCGCATGGTGTCGAACAGGTGTACCTTGGCGCTAAGCCCGCATTGTTGCAGCGAGTCGATAGCCAGTAAAGCGCCCTGGTAAAATTCAAGCGCGTTGTCCGAACGGCTGCTGATCCGGTAAGCCCCGTTTTTCTCTCGCATCCTGCCCAGCTTATCCACCGCCACGGTGGTATCGCGGGGAGCAACTGAAAAATTGTCGGACAGGAACAACGGCAGCAACATGGCTATGCGGAATGTTTTCCGGGTGGTGGGGAGGCAGGCGACGGAATCGGCAACGGCGGCGGAGAGGGTATCGGCAGGCAGCGATGCGGCTGCCGTGGCGGGCAGTGCGCCGCGAACGGCTACGGGCAACTTTATCTGTTGTCCGGTTTTGATTTTCCGGTCGCCCGGATCAATCTCCGGATTGAGTTCCAGTATCCGGTTTACGTCTATGCGACGCTGTGCGGCAATAGAAAAAAGCGTTTCGCGCTTCTTCACCTCATATATCTGATAATCGGGAGCAGAGGCTGACTGCGGCTGATCCTTGCGGGGAATGTTCACCACCTGTCCCGCCTGTAACGGCGACTGTCTCAGCACGGGATTGTGCCTGTACAGTTCTTCCCGTGTGACGCCGTAGGTTTGCATGAGGGAATATACCGTCTGCCCTTTTTCGGCAACATGAGCGATCAACTGCGACGGTTCCGGCGGGCTTGGTTCGGGAACATTCCCGGACAGATCGGGTATTTTGAGCTCCTGCCCTGCCCTGATGCTTCCGGCGCTCCCCGGATTGTTCGCCGCAATATCCTCCTGCCGCACATGGTACGCCTTGCTGATGGAATACAATGTTTCCCCCTGCCGGACAGTATGCAGATAATAGGTTTTTCCATCTATCACCGTTTTCTTTTCCGAAACGGTAACAGAGACTTGTGCATCAACTATCCGGATAAAACACACGGCTATCGGGATCATTAAAAATACGCGCAATAAATTCATGCGATCAAAATTTTCACCACGCAAAGTTAGTATTATTTTCAATAATCAGCAGAGAAGTTGCATAAATTTCTATCCGCCGGGGTGGTTCACCTGTCCATCCTGCGGTATTGCCGCGTGCGGGGGATGCTCCTCAAAAAAAGAATTTGCCTTTTTTTGAAACAGCAGGAAAAATCAGCCGATTTTTTATACTTTTGCTGCCTGTAATTTAATTTTTGTCATAATGAAAAAATACGCAGTGATCATGCTTTGTTTTTGTTTGTATTCGTGCCGTCGGGATAACGGCGTCAAGGTAAAACCCTATCCGGAAGCGGTAAGGGAAGATGTAGCGGACGATTATTTCGGCAAACGGGTGGCAGACCCTTACCGGTGGCTGGAGGACGACCGTTCGCCGGAAACCGCAGCGTGGACGGAAGCCGAAAATGCGGTTACGGAAGACTATCTTTCGCAAATCCCTTTCAGAAGCCGGATACGCGAACGGCTGACCGATATATGGAACTATCCGCGTTACTCCGCGCCTTTCCGCGAAGGCGACTGGTATTACTTTTTCAAAAACGACGGATTGCAGAACCAGTCCGTACTGTACCGGCTGAAGCATCCCGATGATACTCCCGAAGTGTTTCTCGATCCCAACACCCTGTCCGAAGACGGTACGGTGGCGCTGAAATCGGTCAGCTTTTCGGGCAATCATCAATACATGGCTTACAGCATTTCGCGTTCGGGATCGGACTGGCAGGAAATGTTTGTTAAGGATACCCGCACGGGCGAACAAAAAGACGACCACCTGAAATGGATCAAATTTTCCTCGGCTGCATGGAAAGGCGATGGCTTCTATTACAGCCGCTACGACGAACCTGACGAGGCAGGACAATATTCCGGTCAAAACCGTTTTCAGAAAGTATATTTTCACCGTTTGGGCGATCCGCAAAGCAGCGACCTGCTGATATTTGAAGACAGGGAACATCCCCTGCGCTATTTTTCGGCAAGCGTTACCGAAGACGAACAATACCTGATCATCAACGGCTCGGAAGGCACGTCGGGCGACGAGCTGTACTGCCAGTCGCTGACCGGCGCATACGGCAGGATCGTTTTGCTGGCGAAGGGGTTCAGGCACAATTACCGCGTCATCGACCACTACAGGGGACGCCTGCTGACGCTGACAGACCACGGGGCGTCCAACTACCGGCTGGTGTCCATCGATCCGGCAAACCCCGATACCTCCAAATGGACGGACGTGATCCCGGAAACGGTGGAACTGCTGGAAGACGTTTCCACCGGAGGCGGGAAACTGTTTGCCTCCTACCTGAAAAACGCCAGCACGCGCCTGCTGCAACTGGATTACGAAGGCAACACGGAACGGGAAATCACCCTTCCGTCAATAGGCAGCGCCGGCGGATTGGGCGGCAAACGCGAAGAAAAGACGCTGTTTTATTCCTTTACGAGCTTCGCCACGCCGTCCACCATTTACCAATACGATGTGGAAACAGGGGTATCGACCCTGTTCCGCCGTCCGGAAGTGAACTTCAATTTCGATGACTACGAGGTAAAGCAGGTGTTTTATCCGAGCAAAGACGGGACGCGCATCCCCATGTTTGTGGTGCACGGGAAAGGCGTCCGTCTGGACGGGAACAACCCCGCCCTGCTCTACGGCTACGGCGGTTTCAACATCAGCCTGACGCCTTCCTTCAGCATATCGCGGATGGTCTTTCTCGAAAACGGCGGCATATACGCCATGCCTAACCTGCGCGGAGGCGGCGAGTATGGCGAGGAATGGCACAAGGCAGGCATGCTGGAAAAGAAGCAAAATGTGTTTGACGACTTTATCGCGGCAGCCGAATACCTCATCCGCGAAAAATATACCTCTCCGAAAAAACTTGCGATCAGCGGAGGCTCTAACGGCGGTCTGCTGGTGGGCGCCGCCATGACGCAGCGTCCCGAACTGTTTCGCGCAGCCCTGCCCGCCGTGGGCGTGATGGACATGCTGCGCTATCAAAAATTCACCATCGGTTGGGGATGGGTGGTGGAATACGGATCGAGCGACAACGAGAAGGATTTCCCCTTCCTGTATGCCTACTCCCCGCTGCACAACATGAAGGAGGGCGTGGAGTACCCTTCCACGCTGGTGACCACCGCCGACCACGACGACCGCGTGGTGCCGGCACATTCGTTTAAGTTTGCCGCCACCTTGCAGGAGAAGTACAAAGGCGAACGCCCGATGCTGATACGCATCGAAACCAAAGCGGGTCACGGCGCGGGCAAACCGGTGTCCAAGGCGATAGAAGAAGCCGCCGACACGTGGAGTTTTGTTTTTCACGAACTCGGCGTCGTCCCGAAAAGGCTCACGGAATAAAGGCAAACCGGCGCGGCGGAAGGATGCGGAGCATTGTCCGCCAACCGGAAATCATACATTATATTATCGGTTCCCTTGGAATACAGTATTGCAGAAATAGCGCGGACGGTCGGAGGCGAGTTGTACGGTTCGGGCGACGGCACGGTGAAGCACGTCCTCACCGACAGCCGGTCGCTGTTCTATCCGTCGGATACGGTCTTTTTCGCCATTGCCGGCGAACGAAACGACGGGCATCATTACATCGGGGAGTTGTACCGGCAGGGCGTGCGTTATTTTGTGGTCGACAGCCTGCCGGACAACATGGGTGAACACTTTCCGGAAGGGGTTTTCGTGAAAACGGCGCACGCGCTCCATGCCTTGCAGCAGTTAGCCGCACAGCATCGCCGCCGTTTCCTCACCCCGGTGATAGGCGTCACCGGAAGCAACGGGAAAACCGTTGTCAAGGAGTGGCTCTTTCAATGTATTCATCAGGAAAAAAACATCGTCCGCAGTCCGCAAAGCTACAATTCACAGGTGGGCGTGCCTTTGTCGGTGCTGCTGCTGGACGAAAAGCACGATCTGGCGATTTTTGAAGCCGGCATGTCGCAGCCCGGCGAGATGGATCGCCTGCAGGCAATGATCCTGCCCGACGTCGGCATTTTCACTCATCTGGGAGAAGCGCATCAGGAAAATTTTTCTTCGCTGCGGGAGAAGGCAGCGGAAAAATTAAAACTCTTCCGCCGCTGTCGCACCGTGATCTATCGCGGCGACCATGCAGAAGCGGCGCAAATCCTCGAAAACGACGATGCTTACAAAGGCGTGTCGCGTTTTTCGTGGGCAACCGGCGTCCGTGCCGACGTGCAGGTAACGCTGTCGCCCGTTTCTTCGGGAAGCGCCCGCGCCACCGTCAGCCATGCGGGAGAACGTTTTGAACTGCTCATCCCGTTTTCCGACGACGCTTCGATAGAAAACGCCCTGCATGTCGCCACCCTGATGCTTTTCATGGGATACGCCCCCGAGGTCATCATCCGGCGAATTGCCCAACTGACCCCGGTAGCCATGCGCCTCGACCTCAAGAAAGGCATACGCCGCTGTACCGTCATCAACGACGCCTACAACGCCGACACCGGTTCGCTGTCCGTTGCGCTCGACCTGCTGGCGCGCCAGCGTCAACACCCGAAGAAGACGGTCATCCTGTCGGACATCCTGCAATCGGGCAAATCGCAGGACGATCTTTACCGCGAAATAGCCGCCCTGCTCTCCGCCAAAAACGTGGACAGGCTGGTAGGGGTGGGAGAAGAAATATCGGCTCATGCGGACTTTTTTTCCTGTGAAAAACATTTTTACGGTTCCACCGGCGAGTTGCTGAACCGTTTGGGCGGAGACCTCCGGTTTACCGACGAGGCGGTGCTGGTGAAAGGTTCGCGGAAGTTCGAGTTTGAACGGATTGTCCGGGCGCTGGAGGACAAGGCGCATAAAACGGTGATGGAAATCAACCTGTCGGCGGTGATTCACAACTACAACTATTTCAAGTCGCTGCTGCGTCCCGGAGTGAAGATGACGGTGATGGTAAAGGCGTTCGCCTACGGAAACGGAAGCGTGGAAATAGCCGGACTGTTGCAGCACCACCGCGCCGATTATCTGGCGGTAGCCTTTGCCGACGAAGGGAAGGAACTGCGCGAAAACGGCGTCACCATGCCCGTGATGGTGATGAATCCGGAGGAAGGAGGACTGGATACCCTGATACGCTACCGTCTGGAACCGGAGATATACCATTTCCGGCTGCTGCGGCAGTTCACGCAACTGCTTGCCGACCATGCGCTGTACGATTATCCGGTACACGTCAAGCTGGACACGGGGATGCACCGGCTGGGCTTTCAGGAGCATGAAACGGACGAACTGGCGGAGTATCTGCGCAAACAGTCCTTTATGCGGGTGCAGTCGGTGTTTTCGCATCTGGCAGGGAGCGATGATCCTGCGCTGGATTATTTCGTGCGCGAGCAGACGGAGACCTTTCGCAGGATGAGCGACCGTATCGAAACGCTGATCGGTTATCCGTTCATGCGGCACATTCTCAATTCGGCAGGCATTGAACGTTTTCCCGAAGCGCAGTTCGACATGGTGCGGCTGGGCATCGGGCTGCACGGCGTCAGCGCGGTGGACGCATCCAGAGTGCGGCAGGTAGCGAGCCTGAGCAGCGTGATCATACAGGTAAAAGACGTTCCGGCGGGCGACAGCGTGGGCTACAACCGGCGCTTCATTGCCGCTTCCCCTACGCGGATAGGCATCGTGCCGGTGGGCTACGCCGACGGATTGCACCGCATGCTGGGCAACGGCGCGGGAAGTTTCACGGTGAACGGGCAGCGTGCGCCGCTGGTGGGCAACATGAGCATGGACATGTGCGCCGTCGATCTCACCGGAATAGACGCAGGGGAAGGGGATACGGTGATTATTTTCGGCGAAAACGCCCCTCTGAGCGAAATAGCCCGACAAATGCAAACTATCCCCTACGAGCTATTGACACGCATCGCTCCAAGAGTCAAAAGGATTTATTATCAGGAATAGACGTCTCTACTCGTAAGGGAGCATAGCCGTCAGGTTAAGAACAATAACACCCTGTGGTTAGCCGTAAGTCCGGCACGGGACGATACTTGGATATGCCGCAACAAAAAGCGCCGTCCCATGCGGGACTGCATCGTCGCAGAGACGCGGCATGCCGCATCTCTCATCACCGCGACCGCAAGGGCAGGTCTTGCGCCTGCCCTCAGGGACGGCATCATGTATCACCGCAGGGGCAGGTCGCGGTGATGTAGAGACGCGGCGCGCCGCGTCTCTACCATCGCAGGGTTTGCAGATGAATGCGGTATCGGCGTTCACGGAAGCAATACCGTTCGGCGCAGTGAGAGGCTACGCCGAACGAAAGGCACAAGTCCCGTTGCCTGCCGTCCGGGCGGGATGCTACTCCGCCAAGCGGAAATCCAACTGTTTTTTCAGCAGGTTTGCGCGCCATACTTCAATGCGAATAGCATCTCCCAGTTGGAAGGTTCTCCCCCTTCGCCTTCCTTTGAGACAATAATTTTCCTCATCAAAGATATAGGCGTCGTCGTTCAGTTCGCGAATATGGATCATGCCTTCGCATTTGTTGCCGCTCAATTCCACGTAGATGCCCCATTCCGTAACGCCGGATATGGTTCCGTCAAAACACTCTCCCACCTTGTCGCTCATAAATTCCACCTGCTTGTATTTGATGGAAGTGCGTTCGGCGTCCACCGCCTTTCGTTCCATGTTTGACGATTGCTTGCAGAGGGCGTCCAGCTGTTCCTTGTTGGGTTTCTCCCCGCTGCCGTCCAGATAGTATTGCAGCAGCCGGTGTATCATCATGTCCGGGTAACGGCGGATGGGCGATGTGAAATGCGTGTAATGCTTGAATCCCAGCCCGTAATGACCGATATTTTCGGTGGAGTAATCCGCTTTTGCCATTGACCGCAGCGCCAGCGTTTCGATCATGTTTGCTTCCTTTTTCCCTTTCACCTTTTCCAAGAGTTTGTTCAGCGAGGTGGCTATGGCGTGTTCCGAAGTCGTTTTGATCGAATAGCCGAAACGGGTGACGAAACGGGCAAAATTTTCGAGTTTTTCCATGTTGGGTTTGTCGTGGATGCGATATATTGCCGTTTTTCCGTTGCCGTTGCGCGGAGGGCTTTCAGAGTGAATGACGCCCGAACAAAATTCGGCTACGCGACGGTTTGCCAGCAGCATAAATTCTTCGATCAGCTGGTGCGATGTGGTGTTTTCCGAGAAATATACGCCCAACGGTTTGCCGTCTTTGTCCAGTTTGAATTTCGGTTCGGGACGGTCGAAGGCAATAGCGCCTTTTTTGAAGCGGTCGTTCCGCATGAGCTGCGCCAACCGGTGGAGTGTGCTTATTTCGGCGCTCATCCTGCCGTTTCCGGTGTCTATGATGATTTGCGCTTCCTCATACGAGAGGCGGTTGGTGGAACGGATAACGGTACGCCCGAACCATTGTTTGAGTACATGCGCCTCGTCGTCCATTTCAAAGACAGCCGAAAAACAGAGTTTGTCCTCATTGGGGCGCAGCGAACACAGGTTGGTGGATAATTTTTCGGGCAGCATCGGCACCACGCGGTCCACCAGATAGACGGAGGTGGCGCGGTTAATGGCTTCCCTGTCGAGTACCGAGCCAACCGGTATGTAGTGGGTTACGTCGGCGATATGAACGCCGGTTTCCCAATTGCCGTTGTCCAGCCGGCGGATGGAGAGCGCGTCGTCATAATCTTTGGCGTCTTCCGGGTCGATGGTAAAAGTGGGAACGCCTCTGAAATCGCGCCGGTATTTAAGGTCTTCGCTCGTTATTTCCGTCGGTATTGCCGCTGCCGCCTCTTCTACTTTCGGTTCAAAGCGGTAGGGCAGTTCAAATTCGGCAAGGATGGCGTGCATTTCCGTTTCGTTTTGCCCCGGATCGCCCAGCACCTGCAGTACTTCGCCGACGGGATTTTTCGCGCGGTGGGGCCATTCCACAATCCGTGCAATCACTTTTTGCCCGTCTTTGGCGCCGCATGTCTTTCCCGCAGGGATAAACAGGTCGTAGGGCATCAGCCGGCTGTCGGGAATCATGAAGGCAAAATTCTCCGTGATGCCGATCGTTCCCACGAAGGTAGAGCGCAAGCGTTCCACCACTTCTACTACCTGCCCTTCCAGCTTGACGTTTTTCCGCCGGGCAAACAGATGCACCTTCACCGTATCTCCGTGAAGCGCTTCGCGGAGATTTTTCTGCGACACAAACACATCTTCCTCCGTTTCGGGCGATATGATGTACGCATAGCCGTGCGCGGTCAGCGCTACCTTTCCGGTAACGCAACCGGTTTCGTAACTCAGCCGGTATTTCCCGCGTTCGGTTTCCCGTAACTGCTTTTCCTGCAAAAGTTCTTCCAGCAGCGAGGGGATGATGTCGCGCGTAGCTTCATCATTGACGCCCATCAGTTTGGCAACCTGCCGGAAATTCATCGACTGGTCGGGATAACGCTGAAACACGGCTATTGCCCGCGCCTGCAAGTCCCGATCGCCTTGAAACTGTTTTTTTGATTTATTTCTTCTTCTACTCATTATAAATATTTTTCAAGTGGTTTTAAAATTTCGTTATCATGTGTTTGCTCCTTCGGGGAGGCTGGGATACAAAATGTTTCGGATCACCGGACAGAACGCCGGAGAGCGGTTCCGGAACGGACGTCCCCTTTCTTTCGACGGGATCGGCGTAATGGACGTTCATTTTGAAATCCCGATTAACGTGTTCAACAATTGATGGATCCTTCCCGCAATTGAAGGTTCTCCCGTATCAATGTACCGCGCGGTCAAAGCGGTTATCATATCGTGCAGGGCAACTTCTTCAGGGTTGTCCCAGTTAACGGGTTTAAAGGGAATGCTTGCTACGGGTTTTTCGGAAAATTCTACAATATTGCCCTTTACAATACCGTTGCATTTCAGCCAGTCGAAGATGCAGGGACTGTTCAAATATGCCAGAATATACTCTATGCTTTCCCGTGTGTTTGCCTTTTTGAGTATCCCCGTTACATCCTGCGTGGGGAATATTCCCTTGCAGGCTAATGAAAAGCGGAAATGGTTTTTGTTGGAAATCCTTTCCTTGCAAGGCACCAAAATTCGTTTTTCGTCACGGCTGAACAGTTTGAAATTCCGCGGGAACACCCATTCCCAGTAATTTATCTTCCTGTTGTACCGGTATCGGCGGTTCAGTTCGGTTTTGTACTGCCGGAAATGATGGAAAAAGTGAGGATATTTTTCTTTCAGGGCGTCTTCCTGCAAACATTCCCGAATATAAATGTATTTGGTGATATTGCCGGTGCGGAATGGATTCAAATCTTTTGCCTTGACCACATCCATCGTTGCCGTTTTTTCCTCGTCGTTCAAACTGTCTCCGTTCAGTTGAAAAGCCCTGTCCAAACCGCTGACCAGTCCGTTGCCTATATCGCAGAAATCGCCGATCGTATGCCATTCCCGCTTTTCGTCGCTCACCGCATCGAACGGTCTGTTTTGCGTATTTTTTTTGCAAATGATTTCTATCAGCTTTAATTTTTCCCGCACGGCGTCGGTTTGCAATATCCATCGTTCGCCGGTTTTAAACTGCGCCACTTCCAGATATTCCGCACCGTCGAGGGGCGTTCGTTTTTTCAGTCCGTCAAGTATTCCGGCTGTCGGTTTTTGACCGGCGCGGAACTTTGAAACGCCGATTTTATCCGCTTTCCGCTTGCCTTTGACATATTTGAAAATAATGATCGAAACGGTGACCCTGTTGAAGAGCGGCGTTTCGCTAAAATGATAAATTTCCTCAAAGCAGCCGTTGGCAATCATGTAATTGCGCAGGGAGAGCGAGTGAGTCGTATTCATCCAGTATTCGGGACAGATAAATATCAGTTGCCCGCTGTCATTCAACAGTTCTATTGATTTGATGATGAAGATATGCAGATAGTCGCACAGCGAATTGCAGTATCTGTTCCAGAGCGGATTTTCTGCAAGTTCCCGCTTTAAATCGTTTTTCAGGTTCTTCCACCGGATGTAGGGCGGGTTCCCGATCACCAGATCGAATGTACCGGCAATTTTTGCGGACACAAAACTTTCGTACCTTACAAAGGGAAACGATGAGGCCAGCATGTTGTCGATTTCACAGGCAGTGAGGCGTGTAAATCCCTTTTTTTGCAACAGCTCAAGAAAAATCCCCTCTCCGCACGAAGGCTCCAGTATTTCCGATTGATCGGAAATATCAGCCAAACCGATCATAAAATCGGCTACCGCTTCCGGTGTGAAATACTGTCCCAATTGATTTTTTGTACTCTGTTTTGCCGTCAAATTCATTAAAAATATTTTTTGCGAAGGTACGAATTGTTCTTTACAAGCATATTCTTTTTTTTTGTTTTTTTCGTTTATATTTTTAATGCATTGAAGGTGATATTCAGATTTTCCCTGGAATCGGCAAGAATGGTCAGGCGGTCGCCCGTTTCAATAACGGTAGAACCGTTTGGGGTGAAATACTTGTCGTCGCGCTCAATCATCACAATCAAAGCCGTTTTGGGAAGTTTCATCGCCACAATGGTATGGTTCACGCATTTAAAGTCGGGCGCTACCGTAATTTCTTCCAGCACCGACTTGATGGTGTCCCTGTCAAATTCCAGAATGGTCTTTTTAACGATTTTTTCGGGAATGGTCAGTTTCAGTATCTTCGCCACATTGAACAGAGTGGTTCCCTGCATGAGCAAAGAGGTAAGGGTGATGAAAAACACAATGTGGAAGATGGTATTGGCATGGGGAATTTGTTCCACCATCGGGTAGATGGCAAAAATAATGGGTACTGCGCCCTTAAACCCGCCCCACGATACCAGCGCCATATCCTTGTAATACATCCTGAAAGGCAACATGCACAGGAATACAGCCAAAGGACGCGCCACCAGCATCAGGAAAACGGAGATCAACAGCCCGATACCGACGATGGAGGTCATTTGCGACGGAAAAACCAGCAACCCCAGCGAAAGGAACATCAGTATCTGCATCAGCCATGCAAAACCGTCGTAAAACTTCAGCAAACTCCGCTTGTGGATGAAGTTGCTGTTTCCAAGGATCAGCCCCGACAGGTAAACAGCCAGAAAACCGTTGCCGCCGATACTTTCGGTAAGCGAGAAGCTGGTGAGCATCAGCGCTATGGTCAAAACGGGATACAAGCCTTCGGAAAACAGTCCGACTTTGTTGATGATGCGCACCATGATTTTTCCGATCAGGAACCCCAGCAGCAAACCAAGTCCCAATCCCTTAAAGAATATGAAAATCATGTTCCATGCGGACGTTTCGGGCTGTTGCAGAACGGTGATGAAGGTAATGGTGAGGAAATACGCCATCGGATCGTTGCTTCCGCTTTCCAGTTCGAGCGTGGGACGAAGATGACGCTTCAGTCCGGTGTTTTTGCTTCGGAAAATGGCAAATACCGCCGCCGCATCCGTTGATGACACGATAGACCCCAGCAACATGGATTCCATCAGGCTGAAATCGGTAATCCAGTGTACGAAAATACCCAGCGTTACCGCCGTAATCAGTACGCCGAACGTCGACAGGGTAACTCCTTTCCACATCACCGGCTTGATCTGCTGCATCTTGGTGTCGAGCCCCCCCGAAAAGAGAATGAAACAAAGCGCAATAATACCGAGAAAACGCGCCGTTTCGGGATTGTCGAAGGATATGTTGCCGACGCCTTCCGAACCGGCAAGCATCCCGATCAGCAAAAACAGGGTAAGGACGGGCAAGCCTGTCCTGCTGGCGGTTTTACTTGCCAGTACGCTCAAAAACAGTAAAACGGAAACCACCAATAATGTTGTTGACGGATTGATACTCATCTCAAAATATGCTTTTAATTCTCGTGCACAAAGATAATATAAAATATCTATCAAAAAAAGAATGAGGGCATGCAAAATATTTTCCCGTTTATTGTTACTTTTGCGCGGTATAATCCATCACGATAAAAAACAGGATAAAAGATATGAAAATAGCCATTGTAGGAACAGGTTATGTGGGACTGGTAACGGGTGCATGTTTTGCCGAAGTCGGTCTGGAGGTGACATGTATTGACGTAAACAGGGAAAAAATTGATCGGTTGAACAGGGGGATGATCCCGATTTACGAACCGGGGCTGGAGGAGATCGTACTGAAAAACGTGCAGACGGGGCGTTTGCATTTTCACACCGACCTTCCTGCCTGCCTGAACGAAATGGAAGTGATTTTTATCGCCGTGGGGACGCCTCCGGGCGAGGACGGCAGCGCCGATTTGAAATACGTGCTGGAAGTAGCCCGCACCATCGGACGGCACATGAACCGCTACATGCTGGTGGTGACCAAAAGCACCGTGCCGGTGGGTACGGCGCCGAAAGTGCGGCAGGCTATCCTGAGCGAACTGCAGCAAAGAGGCATGAATATGGAATTTGACGTAGCCTCCAATCCCGAATTTCTGAAAGAAGGCGCTGCCATACGCGATTTCATGTACCCCGAAAGAGTGGTGATAGGGGTGGAATCGGAAAAGGCGGAAACCATCCTGCGCCGGCTGTATCACCCGTTCCTGCTGAACAATTTTCCCGTCATTTTCATGGACGTGCCTTCCGCCGAAATGACCAAATACGCCGCCAATGCCATGCTCGCCACCCGCATCAGTTTTATGAACGATATGGCTAACCTCTGCGAAATTATCGGCGCAGATATTAATATGGTCAGAAAA
>JAISRX010000259.1 GCA_031273395.1 Bacteroidales bacterium
TATCAGGCAGTTCCTGCATGTGACACAGAAACACGAGGAATGTTTATCCTCATTGGAAAATGAAATAGATTTGTGCTCTTTTAAATAAGGTTTAATTACGATATGACACTGGAATTTCATCATGCAACGCTGGGTTATCCGGACAAGACGGTATTGAACGACGTCAATCTGGAACTGAATACCGGCGAAACTACCTGCCTGCTTGGTAAAAACGGCTCCGGCAAAACGACGCTGTTCAAATCCCTGCTGGGCGTTCTGCCGTTGCTGAAGGCGAAGTACGGCTCGACGGAAAAGACGTCAGCCGCTGGAAACGGCGCGATTATGCCCGCATCATCGCATACGTACCACAGGCGCGTTCTTTGCCGTTTCCGTTCACCGTATTTGACGTGGTGCTGTTCGGACGCACGGCGCATTTGCCGCGTTTTTCTTCGCCGCGCCGTATCGACCGCCGCATCGCGGAAGAGTGTCTGGAAAAACTGCAAATCATCCATCTGCGCAATCGTATCTTTACGCAATTGAGTGGCGGCGAACAGCAAATGGTTATCGTAGCACGCGCCCTGGCGCAGCAGCCTTCGTTTCTTGTGATGGACGAACCGACTTCCGGACTTGATTTCGGCAATCAGATCAAAATCATCTCGCAAGTCAATGAATTGAAATATGATTCGATGGGCGTACTCATGGCTACCCATTCGCCCGATCATGCTTTCCTGTGTCGTGCCGGCGTGATGGTGGCGCACAACGGGAAGATATGGAAAACGGGCGACTGTAATCAAATCATTACCGAAAATGTGCTGAAAGAGATATATGACGTGGATGTTCGCATCTGTTCCGTAAAAGAAGGGGAAAACCACAGCGTTAAGACATGCATGCCGGTGATGGGTTAAAAAAATAGAAGTTAAGGATGGCGAATGTGTTCTGCTGCCGACGGATGATATTTCGCGGTCGGTCTCTACACTCGAAATCCCTCTCGGCGTCATCACTTCATTCATTGGTGCACCGCTGTTTTTTCCTGTACTGAAAATGACCGGCAAAAAGGTCTGGTGAGGGGCAATTATCAATTACGAATTATCAATTACGAATTAAGACCCTTACGTTTATGTAGGAATATCTCATGAAGCGGAATATAAGAGGTTTTGTTGGGTGATTGATTATTAACGGTATATATGCTTTGGCATGATAGTTGTTTTATTTATCGTGTCTAACTAAAAGAAAGGAAGAGAAAAATGAAAAAGATTATGTTATCAGGATTTATGAGTATGTTGGCGACCGTAAATTCTTTTTCTGTGAACGCCACCCAGTCTGTCGGTTATAAACTCTGGGATTCGAACAGCGGTATTGTAGCGACAACCGTTCCGTCGGAACTCAGTTTGGATGCACAGGTGATGCATGTGCAAATCAAATTCGATGGCGCCATTTCCATTAATGCCACGCATGAGGAGTTGTTAAGTCAGTTTACTATCCTGATTACAAGTTATGCAACGCCCGAAGATGCAGGTCGCAATGTCGTATTCGGGGTAAACGGGCAAGACCCCACAATTTTGGACATAACATTGGCATCTTTCCAGCAAACTGCCCAGACAAACTGTACGATTGCCATTAAGGCAACCGACGAATCGGGTTTGATTCCGGGAATAAAAGATTCGGAAGGGAATGCGGTAAGACTCGTTCCGATAAGCAGCATTCAGCCTACCGGTCTGGCGCTGGAAAAAGTGAGTTCCGTCACCGGCGCTGCTTCCACGCAGGCGAGCGTAACCTACAGGATGTCGTCTATCCCGCTTGTTCGCGGAATGAACTTTTTGCAGGCGCAGAGCAATAAGAGTGACAATGCGAACGGCTTTCTGGCGAGGGAATATTTCACCATTCACAGCCACAGTTTCAACACCATGACGGCTCTGACCCATTTCACCACACTGACTGCCGCCGCCAATATCGACCTGCTGCAAACGGTTGGCTACACACTGGAACTGATGGATGTTCCCGGAGACGAAAATAATCCCAACATCAAACTCACAGCCAATACACCGTCGGATGGAGAAGAACTGTCATGGATTGTTTATCACTATCCGTATCGCGCGGCGGCAGACAGGAAGTTCGAGCTGGCTCAACTGATTGAGACGGTTCATGTGGAACAGCACATCATTACGGCTGCAACGGCAGTTTTGTATAATGATCAGGCGACGGCAGCCGAAGTAGCGGCAGCGATACAGTCGTTATACTCAAATGCGGATGCTAACCGGACGCCGCCGCAAAGCGAACCCGCCTGGAATGTCATAACCGGCAACCGTTCTATCCTTGTTCAGGATGTAACGCCCGGAAGCATCATCACGGTTTATCGAATCAACGGACAAATCGTATCATCCATTCCGGCAAAATCGGACAGGGAAACAATTTATATACCGGCATCGGGCATTTATATCGTGAGAGTAAATGATTCGGCAGTCAAGGTCTTTGTGAAATAAAGAATCATTATGAACCCAATTATTATTGAGCCGATAGGCACGATTTACACACCGCACGCACAAATCGAAGGAATGCCGGTACAACCGGCAGGTGCGGCGGGAATTACGGGTAAAGCCGTACTGAAAGAGGAGTATGTGGAAGGATTGACCGATTTGGAGGGTTTCTCGCATGCTACATTTTTGTATCATTTCCACAAGACGGAGGGCTACACGCTGATGCCCGTTCCGTTTATGGATACAAAACCGCACGGCATATTTGCCACCCGCGCCCCCAAACGCCCCAATCACATCGGCATGTCCACCGTGCGCATCCTTGCGATTGAGGGTGATACCGTCACTTTCGACGGCGCCGACATGCTCAACGGTACGCCGCTGATTGACATCAAGCCTTATTTCCCAAGGTATGACAGTCCGGAAGATACGAAATCGGGATGGCTTGACAGCGCTGCTCATGCAAACTGTGGCAATGTCCGTTCCGATAACCGGTTTATGCAGACCTCACCCTCCACCTCACCCCTCACCTCACCCCCCACCTCACCCCCGGCCCCTCTCCGCAAGGAGAGGGGAGGAATATCACCTCAACCCCAACTGTCATCGGTCTTTCCCCCTTCTCCTTTTGGAGAGGGGCAGGGGGTGAGGCGGTATCATTTACCCGGATGGATTCTTTTGTTGTTCGTCGTCGTCTTCTTCTCCTGCGAGCAGGATTCCAACTATCGGTTCAAGGGGATGCCCGATGAAGACGAATACATACCGTCCGGCGACGGAAACTATCCGGCGGAAGGCGGTCTTTTGTTTCACGAAGATTTCCGGTCGTGGGTGAGGGAAGGTTATGAGAACGCTGTGGCGCAGGACTGCGAAAACGCCCCGATGATTACGTCCACCATCATGTACACCCCCAGCAAACCGCGTATCGGAGAATATGGCGGATTCACGGTGGCTTATACGTTGCGCGACTTTGCCGTAAATCCGGCATGTGGCGTCAAAGCCGGCATTTCGACTGCCGATTCGGAGATCAGTCCGGGTTATGTTGCGCTTCAGCAGCTTATCTTTTACGAATGCGGGCAGCATGATTCGGATGCAATGATGCAACTTTCGGTATTGCCGTCCGTATCGAAGGTGCGGTTTTCCGTTTCGCTCGGCGGGCGCATTGAAGATGTAGCCGGCATTTCGCTCTGGAAAAAAGCCGGAGGAGAGACGGCTTTTACGAAAGTGGGCGATTTTATCCCTTCCGATCCGGAAGCCGGCGAAGTTTTCACGGTAGAAATGAATGAAGAAAACGTGCAGCTGAAATTTATTCCCGCCCTGACCGGCAGGGAAAATCCGGTGAATGACGGCATCAACCGCGCTGTACGGATACATGATTTATGGGTGTGGTAAAACTGATAATAATATGAAAGGAAATATTCTATTGAGCGGTCTGTTGCTTTGCGTCGTGAGTGTGTCTGCACAGCGTCGCGAGGTGACGGACATGGCGGGACGCCGCATCGACATACCGCATGACGTAAGAAGGGTTTTTACCGACCGTTTTCTTTCGCTGACGGCATTTGCTCTTGACCCCGAAATGGTCTGCAATGCGACATTCCGTGTTCCCGAAGCGGGCAAAAAATACATTTCGGAAGCCTATTACAGGGATAAACCCCTGGCGGAAGATAATGAAGAAGAGATATTGAGACTGCATCCCGACGTGATACTGCTGTCTTTAACGGATGAAGATTCCCGCGAAACGGCCGACCGTATGCAGAAGAAACTGCAAATCCCGGTATTGCTGGTCAAGTTTGAAGTTACGGAATACCGCAACGCTTACCGGTTTCTCGGACAGGCGTTGAATCGCAAAGAGGCAGCCGACCGGATTATTGACTTTATAGACCGCTATCTGATTCCGCTGCATGAACAGATGAAAAAGCTCGCGGACGAACAGCGTCCTTCCGTATATTATGCCGAAGGGAACCGCGGATTGAATACCGAAGCCGCAGGCTCGCTCCACAGTCAGGTCATCGACTGGTTGAACGCCCGCAATGTGGCACAGGTTAAAACGGGCAGTATTCACGGAATGGCTGCCGTGAGCATCGAACAGGTATTGATGTGGAATCCCGAAGCAATCATTGTATGGTCGGGTTTCCCTGCCGGAATGGGTTTGCCGCAGGAGGCTGCAAAGGAGAAAACCACGCGGGAACATATCCTGACCGATCCGGCATGGAAACGGATAAATGCCGTCAGGAACGGAAAGGTATATCAGGTACCTTCGCTGCCTTTCGGATGGATAGACCGTCCGCCGGGCGCCAATTGTGTGCCGGGCATCCTGTGGCTGGCGCATCAGATTTATCCCGGAACCGTCACGTTCGACCTGAACGACGCCCTCAAGCAGTGCTTCCGTCTGTTTTACCATGTGGAAATAACGGATGAGGATATAAAAAGCCTCATCTCATGCCCCTCTGCGCAAATACACCTCATCCCCGGCTCCTCTCCATCCTCACCCCCGACCCCTCTCCGTCCTCACCCCCGGCCCCTCTCCATTTTGGAGAGGGGAGGAATACCCGCCGCCAAGCCTGACAGCGCCCACCGCCAAGCGTGGCAGCACCTACCGCCAAGTCTGGCAGCACCCACCGCCAAGCCTGACAGTACCCATTGCCAAGCGTGGCAGTACCCACCGCCAAGCCTGGCAGTGCTCAACACTCATCAGTCGAGACCCGTATTTCTCCCCTCTCCTTTTGGAGAGGGGCCGGGGGTGAGGTGGATTTTTGGAGAGGAGCCGGAGGTGAGAAGTTGCGAAGAGGAGCCGGGGGTGAGAAGCTACGAAGAGGAGCCGGATGTGAGAAGCCGCGAAGAGAAGCCGGCTGTAAGGTGGAGTCGCGAAGAGGATCCGGGTGAGAGGTCGGACACCCTGCCGGAAGTAACCGTCCCGGGACGCCGCCGCACTTCGCCGCTGAAAGAAATAACGGTAGAACCCTTAGCATGGGAATCGTCCATCACCCGTATCACATCCGGCGACAACCGTAAAACGGCGGCACATCACCTGTTCGACGTCCTGAAATATTCGGTCAACGGAATGGCTTCCACGCAGGGACGGCGGAAGAAACATTACTATCTCCTGCGCGGACAAAATGTGGCGTCCGACTATGCCATCAACGGCGTTTCGCTCTCTACCAACGGCGCCGGTCCGATGGCCGAATGGGTCGAAGCCCCTTCACTCCTGCCCGAAAGCATGATAGAATCGGTCGAAATTGTCCGTTCGGGCAATTCCCTGCTGCTCGGATTCAGCGGACTGAACGGCGTAATCAACGTCAAGACAAAAACGTTCGACAAGCCCGTGACCCGCGTCGAAGCGGAATACGGAACATTCAACACCCTCCACGCAGGTCTGCTGCATGGCGGAAAAATAAAAAACCTGCACTACGCCTTTTCCCTTTTCAACGACCGTACCGACGGACCCGCAGGACGGCACAGTAATGAAAATCTGTGGAATTTTTACGGGAAAATCGACTGGCAACACAGGGATAAACTGGAAATCCATCTGGAAAGTTCCTACATCTACGGTACACGCTTTGTTACGCAGGCCGCGTTCGACACCCTGGCAGCGCCGCAAAGCCAGCTCGCCGACCTCTGGGAATACGACCCCATGCGCTACAGTATTTCCACCGCCCGCCTGCAATACCGCGAATCGAAACATGCCTCAACCGAGTTGCAGTTCAGTTTCATTCTCAACCGGATGGATTTGTATCCCGACCGCTATCATTACACATCCGCCGGCAAAGTCGTTCAACTGTCCGACTCCATCGTGCGCAACCGTATGCTCGACGAACCGGATTCAATATATACGGTAGCCCTTTTCCAGGCATTTTCACCCGTCGAACACAACGTTGCACGCGCCGGCGTCATGTTCGCTTCTTCCGCCAATTATGCACACGGCAAATCAAAAAAGAAAATCCTTTCGGCAACCCTCCTCGACCAGCATACGTTCGGACGGACAGACGTGCATCTCGGACTGAAACTGATCCGCGAATACTACGAATACTACGTTCCCTATCAGGGATTCGGCGACGATATAAACGCCGTAACCGACCGCTGGCAACCGGCGCTCTTCAACGTCAGCACAGGTATTTCGCATCAGTTCAACGCCGCCTGCATCCTCAACTGCGTAATCAACAGCGGCGCTTTGCCCGTTGACCGTACCGCCCTCCAACAGCAGACCGATGCAAACGGAAACCTGCTCATCGACGAAAATACGGGCAAAACACTCCTCGCTTCTCTGAAAGGCGAAAACCGGACAGGCATCGAACTCGGTCTGCAACAGCATATCCCTGCCGCCGGACATCTGACATGGACGCTTTTCCTGCTCAATCAGAAAAATACATCCGAATATACCCGCACGCCTTATTATGACGGTAACAACGTCCTGCGCTACTACATGAAAAACATCGACCTGCGCACCGTCGGCATCGAACTCTCCTGCCGCAGCCGCACATGGATGGATATGTTCAGCGCCTTCGGCAACATTTCCTGCAAATACGTCTATCGCTCCGAACCTTCCGGCAGAACGCACTACGACAGACAGCCTCCGCTGATTGCCAACGCCTGCCTTTCGTTTGCGAAAAAAGAACTGGAAATCCATCTGACGGCAAAATATGTTTCCTCCTACCGTTCCGACCGTTTCCTGAAAACCGCCGTCAACATGGGAAATTACGGACTTGCCGACATGCAAGTCATCTACCATATCCATAAACGGCATACGGAACTGTACGCCCATGCCACCAATCTGTTCGACGTCCGCTATGCAACCGTCTCCCCCCTCTATCCCGATTTCGGACGACAAATCAGAATCGGAATAAGATTTACAATGAATAGTGAACAGTGAACAGTGAATAGTGAACAGTGAATAATGAACAGTGAATAACCAAACATCGCCTCCCGTCGATTTCTTCCCGTCGCCTTCCATTGCCTTCCCCCGCCTTAAAACGAATACTTCAACCTCAAAAACCCCAACAGCGCCTTCATCATACTTGATTCATCATTCTTCACGGTCGTGAAATATTGTGTAATAACCGACAAATCCAGATTGTCGGCAAGCGAAAGGTCAAGAGACAACCCTGCATAGCATGCCTTAACTTCAACAAAATACATGCCCGACAACGACCCGTTCAAGCGTGGAGTAACAGGGTAGGAGGCTTGAGCAAAAACGCTCCGGTCACAGATCGACAGCCTTTTTGCCGACAAATCCGCCGCATTCATCAGATTCATGAAGTTTCCCGACCGGCCGACATTGTTGTACAACACCTCTGCCTGCAACATCAGCGAGTTGGAGAAAATATAATCCAGACCGGCGGATATGGCAATGGTGGTTGCCGTATCCGCGAAATTCTTCAGCGGTCGAAATACGGAAAACTCTCCGCGAAAATTCAGTCCGCTCACATCGCCTGTCCATGCGCCGCCGAACACGGCATCCGATTCCTCAACGACGCCGCCGATTGTCTGGAAATCAATGTTTCCCCGGTTCCAGTGATGCATCAGCGCCGCCGTTACCCTGCCGTCGCGATTGACCGAAGCCGCCAGTTCCGACGACGCCGTTTCGCTGTGGTAGTACGTGGCGTGGAAAGCGTCGCAGCCGGGACGTTCCGCATAGTCGAAATCGAAAAACGAGTAGGCGTTGAAAATATCATTGGGATTCCAGACGAACGTTTGTCCCCAGTTTATGCGTTGCCGTCCGAGCCGGAGTTTCCATCTGTTTCTTTCAAACGTAATGTAAAAGCGGTCGAAAGCCGTGTTCAGCACAGCCTTTCCGGTCTCGAAATAATTCCATGATACGTCTGCCAGACCCTTGTCGAACGATATTTCGCCGGGTTGAATCAAATATTCGCTGCCTGTGATGAAACGGTTTCTCATGCCGGCGTCAATCCGCCATTTATCCGTCATTTGCCATCCCAGATTCAGACGGTTATGGACAAGATTTTGCCAATATCCCTCCGATTCCAACAGCGGCGGCATATCAAACCACATCAGCGAAGGCATATCGCTGATATAACCGCCTGCTTCGAACTTCTGTTGCGCACGCAGACTGCCCGGGACGAGGCATATAAACAGTAAACAGAATTTCAAAACTTTCATGATTTATCTCGCTTCGTCGTTCACTGTTTTCCCGTCTTCAAGCGTGACGATCCGCCTTGCCTTCGCCATGATGCGCGGGTCGTGGGTTGAGAAGATGAAAGTAACGTTCTCCTGTTTGTTCAGGCGTTCCATCATGTCGAGCAGGTTTGCGGCCGATTTGCTGTCGAGATTGGCGGTCGGCTCGTCGGCGAGGATAAATTTGGGTTTCGACGCGAGGGCGCGGGCAACGGCTACGCGCTGCTGCTGTCCGCCCGAAAGTTTGGCGGGACGGCTGTTCATACGGTCGCCCAGTCCGACGGATGTAAGCAATTCCGTTGCGCGACGGTCTATTTCCGATTTTTTCCTGCCCTGCAAATCCATCACAAAAGATACGTTTTCTTTTGCCGTCAGAACCGGAATCAGGTTGTATGCCTGGAATATAAATCCGATATTGTGCAGGCGAAATTCGGTGATCCGCTTTTCCGACAGTGACGAAATGTCCTGCCCGTCAATCACGATGCTGCCCGAAGTAGCCTTGTCCAAGCCGCCGATCAGGTTCAGCAACGTGGTTTTACCCGACCCCGAAGGTCCGACAATGGCGGTAAATTCGCCTTCGTTAATGCTCAACGACACATTATTCACCGCGCAAACCTCCTGTGCCGTTTCCCTGAAGATTTTAACTAATTCTGTTGTTTTAATGATAGTGTTCATATAACTGTTTTTTAAATGTTTTTAATTGTCTTGAATTGTCTTGAACCTTGATTTTATTAAGATTGTCAGGATTAATTCCTCATCGCCTCCAGCGGTTTCAGTTTTAGCGCCTTTCGTGCCGGATAAATAGCCGACAGAATACCTGCGATGATTACCAGTGCGATGATTTGCACGAACATTTTGACGTTCAGCACAGGATAAATGATTGAGCCGAAACCATAGTCTTCGAACTGATCGCCCATGAAAGGCGTGAGGTCGATGCCGCTGCTGAGCGAAGGCACAATCAGCGCCGTGCCGATGATGATTCCGACAAGGCTGCCGACGAAGGTGAGAAGCGCCGTTTCGAGCATGATCATGTTGAAAATACGTCGTTTGCTCATGCCGATTGCACCCAGCATGCCGAGTTCGCGCGTGCGTTCCAGCACCGCCATCAGCATGGTGTTGATAATGCCGAACGACAGCGCAAACAGGAAAATCGCCAGAATGATGACGCCGAAAAATTCCGTCATTGCCAGACTCATCTCCAGTGCAGGCTCGTTTTCGCCCCAGTCTTTGACGTCCATATCGGGCAGAAGCGTTTTCAGCCGGGCGTCAGCCTGCCGGCAGGTTTCCAGATCGGCCGTTCGCAATGCCGCTTCGTGGAAGACGTTTTCAGGCAGTCCGGTAACGGGAAACACATCGCTGTAGCGGACATAAACGGTGGCTTCGTCCTTCATTCCGTTCGCGGTCTTGTAAATGCCGCTCACGCGAAGGGCAAGGCTTTGCATGTCGCCGTTTGTATCCTGAAACGTAAGTACAATCTTCGACTTGAGTTTAACTTTGAGTTTATCGGCGGTTTTTTTGCTGATGACGATTGCCGTCCGCGCATCGTCGGGCAGGTAAGCGCCCATCGTGTCGGCAATGTTCTGCCAGATTGTCGAAACGGCTTTTTCGTCTTCGGGAAAGACGGCTTTTGCCGTTATGCCGACGGCGTTGTTTGCCGAAGCAAGCATTGCCGTGAGACTGAGCCGGTAACTTGCCGCTGTAACCAAGCCGGATTCGCCGACGGCCGCTTCCACCTTTTCGCGCGGGAAATACGCCGAAATGTCGTTGTTCGCACTGAACGCCGTGTCGTGTATTTGTATATGCGACAGATGATTGTTGATGTCGTCATCAACGGTGGTGTACATCCATCCGGTCATAAACGAGTTGATATAGACGCCGCAAAACAGGCCCAGGGCAATCGCGCCGAGAATCACGCTGCTGCGTGTCCTGTTGCGCCAGATGTTCTTCCATGCAAGAGATGTTATCATTTTATTTACATTTATTTTATCACATTCAAAATTTTCAACTTCAAAATCTTCCTTACGGGATAGATGAGCGTCAGAAGCGTCATTGCAATCACGATGATGATTTGCGTGGCGTAGATCGACGGCTCGGAAACAGGCGGCAGAACAGGCTCCATGCCCAGGTCGGAGTATCTTTTCGCCATATCTCCCGCGAGTCGTATCGGATGGGCTTCCAGGAGCCATATCACGGGAGCGGTTACCAATAGCGCCAGCAATGCGCCGATGAGCGTCATCATCACAATTTCCATCGACACGCTCCATGCCAGCCGTCCGCGCCTCATGCCCAGCGAGAGCATGACGCCAAATTCACGCTTGCGCTCGTTGGCAATCATGACGACTGTTCCCAAAATCCCGAATCCGACGATCAGATACAGGATGAAAATCATTATATGGTCGAATGCCTTGTCCGATTCGGCGGTTTTGAGCAGGCGTTCCATGGTGAATGTCCACGGCAGGACGTCATAATCGGTCGTGTCGTCGGCCGTCAGTTCGCTTCCGTTGGATGCGGAAACGGGATTGACGATGTTTTTACATTGCTGGATTGTCGCATTCAACGCCCTGTTGTCGTCGATAGAGATTAAAATACCGCTGTATCCGTCGGGCAGGTTGATGAATTGCTGTGCGGCAGGCAGGGTGATGTAAGCCATGCCGATGTCCACTTTCGTATCGAAGTGACGAAATACGCCCCTTACGGGAAACAGCCCCGCGGCGCTGGCTCCGTGGTAACCCTGACCGATGAGCGCCAGCGTATCGCCGACATCGACTTTCAAATATTTTGCCAAACCTTCGCCGATGAGGATGCCGTCGTCATTGCCGGTCAGATAGTCACCCTCCGTGACAAGTCCGGACAGATTCGACTTTGCGGATTCCTTTGCAGGGTCGATACCCGTCACGGCAATGCCTTTGCTGACATGTTCCGACGACGCCATGGCAAAGGTTTCCACGCGCGGAGACACATTGACGACGTGTTCCGTTTTTTCCAATGCGGCAACAGTCGCGGCATCCATCGTCATGAAGTTATCAATGACTTTGTCGTCCCAATACCTTTTCTGATGAATCTCCACATGCCCCGCCTGCGACATGAGCGTGTTTTCAATCATTTTGCTCCACACGCCTTCGAGTATCGACTTCATGAAAGTGCAGAAAAACACGGCAAAAAATACCGACGAAAGGGTAATTACGGCACGGCGTTTGTTTCGCCAAATGTTACGCCAACTAATAGTGAATAGTGAACGGTGAACAGTGAATAATGGCTTACGCGGCCGACTTTCACTATCCGAAAATTTGCCATTACTATCGGTTGGTGTCTGGTTCTTTATTTTTTTCATATCATTAACTATTAACTGTTCACTATTAACTATTCACTGTTCACTGTTCACTATTCACTATTCACTGTTCCTTATTCGTTGCCTGCACGTATTAATACTGCTTATCAATAATTTCAAAAGTTCTATGCAATCATTATTGATTGAATCAAAAACGCTTTCGTCAATATATTTACTGTCTTTCAGCAGTTCAAGCCAATATTGCGTTTCAT
>JAISRX010000040.1 GCA_031273395.1 Bacteroidales bacterium
ACGGGGATTTTGGATACGCCGTCGGCGCACAGGCGGCTCAACTGGTCGCTCACCGAACGGTTGCCGAAGCGTTCGATAAGCGTTTGCTTGTAGCGTGTTAAATCGGTCGCTCCGGGTGCAGGGACGTAGGGTGTGATGTCTTTGTCCATGAATGTCAGCAGGTAGCGGGCGAAACGAGGGTCGTGCATGGCGTCGTCCACCTTGCGGTAGCCACTCAGAAAAGCAGGATAGGCAAGCATGGTATGCGAGGCGTTGAGCAGGCTGAGCTTCATGTTTTCGTAAGCCCTTACGTCGTCGGTAAACTCTACGCCGGCCTGTTCCCATGCGGGGCGCCCGGCAATGAAATTATCTTCTATCACCCACTGTATAAAGTCTTCGCAGTAAACGGGAGCCGCATCTTCCGTGCTGTTTTTGAGGTTCAAACGTTCGATATCGGAGGGTGTAGTGGCGGGAGTAATGCGGTCGACCATACTGTTGGGAAAAGTGACGTTTTGCGAAACCCACTCGGCCAGTCCGGCATCCTGTGCCTTGATAAAGGAGGTAAATACGCGCTTGGCAGTATCGCCGTTGTGCTGCAGGTTGTCGCACGAGAGAATGGTAATAGCGCCTGCTCCGGCCTCCTTGCGTTTGCGCAGTCCTTCGGCAACGAAACCGAAGACCGTTTGGGGGTGATGCGGGTTCGCGAGGTCGTGAATGACCTGTTCATTGTCGAGGATAAATTCGCCGGTCTGCTTGTCCATATTGTACCCGCCTTCGGTAATGGTCAGTGTGATAATCTTTACGGCAGGGTCGGCTATTTTGTCGAAAACAGCCTGTGGGTTTTCTATTCCCCAAATAAGCTCCACGAGTGAGCCGATGCGGTGTACTTCGTCTTTGCCGTCGCGTCCGCAAACGGTAAGGGTGTAGATATGATCCTGCCTTTTGAGGGCGCGATACAGGCGTTCGTCGCCGGGCAGAAGCATGAGGCCGCAGATGCCCCATGCGTGCTGAGCGCTATCTGCCAGTAGTTTATCCGTATAAAACGCTTGGTGCGCACGATGAAAATTGCCCACGCCTATGTGAACGATACCCGCCGAAACTTGCGAGCGCTTGTACTGAAATGAAATAAGTTGTGTCTTCATGGTTTTATTAATTTATGGTGTAAAAGTAGTCGACCGAAAAATAAACCGATGCGCTTTTTGAAGAGATTTACCTGCAAACGTTCCCGCAAACGTTCCCAAAATCTGCAAACGTTTGCAGACTTCTCTTTTTACATTCACTCGCAATTACATTAAAATCGCGAAAGTAATCAATAAATGTTTATCTTTGCAGTTTCAATGTAAGATGCAAAATGAAAGATACAGTCAAAGATTGGGTGGAAGAGCTTCAAAAAGAGGGGAAAATCAGTTTCTCCCTGACAGAGGCAGCAGAACGTTTTCCTATGCAAAGCCGGGTAGTGTTGAAAAATTCGCTGACACGATTGGCTGGTAAGGGCAAAATTTGTTCTGTATGGAAAGGCTTTTATGTGATTGTTCCCATTGAATATCAGTCAAAAGGAATTATCCCCGATGTTTTTTACGTTGACCAGTTAATGAGATTTTTGCGGCATGATTACTATGTATCGCTCCTTAGCGCTGCCATGTTTTACGGCGCTGCCCATCAGCAACCACAGGAAACGTCGATAGTTACTACTCCGCCATCCCTCAGAAGCACGCAAAAACGGGGAATAAAACTCAATTTTAACAACAAAGCGACTATTCCCGAACAATTTATCGAAAAACGAAAAACGCCGACAGGATACCTGAATATTTCTTCACCTGAACTGACAGCAACTGACTTGATACAGTTTGAAAAAGAAATTGGCGGGCTAAACCGCGCTGCAACTGTTTTGAATGATTTGGCGGAAAGTTTGGATTTCAAAAAAATACCGGCACATTTTTTTGAATATGTGCCGGTGCCTGTCATTCAGCGTTTGGGTTATTTGCTTGACGCTGAACTTGAATATCACTTGCAAGCGGAAGATTTACTTTTACAAGTCAAAAGGTATGGATATTCGTTTCGTACCACACCGTTAAAAAACAGAAAGCCTGTTGCAGGTTGCAAAACAAATAAAAAATGGAAAATAATAGTAAACGAACAAATTGAAATAGACGAGTAATGATACCTGAATATGCCATATGAAACACGTAACGATAAAAGACATTGCCAGGCACCTGGCCCTTTCGGTTTCGACCGTGTCACGCGCGCTTGCGGACGATAAGAATATCCGCAGGGAGACCAAGGAAAAGGTGTTGGAAGCCGCAAAAAGACTCGGCTACAAGCCTAACCCGGTAGCTACCAACCTGAAATACGGGCGGACAAATACCGTAGGCGTCATTGTGCCTGAAATGTTTACGCCCTTTGCTGCCTTTGTTATTGAAGCCATACAGAAGGTGCTGAATCCCAAAGGACTGAAAGTTATTATCGCCCAATCCTCCGAAAATCCGCAAGTAGAACGCGAGAACCTGCTGACGATGGAACGCTTTATGGTGGATGGTATTATTATCTGCCTTTGCCACCATTCGGCCAACGCGAAAGAGTGCGCGCGCTTGCAGGCTGAGGGCATCCCCATAGTATTTTACGACCGTGTGCCCGACGACCCGGAGGTGTCGAAAGTAGTGATTAACGACTACACCAAATCCTTTTTTCTGGTTGAACACCTGATCCGTAGCGGGCGAAAGCGGATTGCATACCTGCAGGCGCCTGACTATATTCTCAACGCCCGTGAGCGCTTTAAGGCGTATCGCCATTGCCTGGAAAAAGCCCAAATCCCTTACGACGAAGCCTTGGTCATCAAAACCGGAATGACCATAGAAGACGGCAGGCAGGCCGCCGAAAAGCTGCTGAAAAGCCAAGTCCCCTTTGACGCCCTGTTTGCCTTTACTGACACCTTGGCTATCGGGGCGATGAACTACCTGCGCGAACAGTCCGTCAAAATCCCCGAAGACGTTGCCGTAGCAGGCTTTTCAGGGACAGTGCTTTCGACGATTGTCTATCCGCAACTGACAACCGTTGAGCAGCCACTCGAAAAAATGGGACAAACCGCAGCCGAGCTGATTCTCGAAAAAATAAATAAGCCCGAAGCGCCCAACCGGACGGTAGTTTTAGACGCAGAAATGAAACTGCGGGCATCGACAGAAACCCCGCTACCCAAGGTATAAATGACCTTGTCGGTAAGACCTCAGACGGAGATATTTTTCAGAATATCCCGCACCTTTTCTTTCAAGGTTTCCGGCTTTATGATTCCCTCAATCCATCTCTGCTATTCTTTTTAGTTCCCGGTTCATGGCTTCAAATCCCAAGCGGGTGTTTTCGAATTTAAAAAATGGGACTAAAATGCCGTTGAACTTTTCAGTTTGTTTGAA
>JAISRX010000058.1 GCA_031273395.1 Bacteroidales bacterium
AATTTGTAATTTTGTTTCTAACTATCACAAAATTAGCAAATTATATCGAATTATCACTACTTTTTTCTGTTTTTTTATCCTTGATTTACTGGGGTTTGAAGGGTGGGAAACTTAAATTATCTTTATATATAACTTCATCAAGCCACATACAACGCTGAGTAAAAATCCGGATAAAACTATTACGTCACGTGTTCCAAGCATTGTGTGCCGGTATTATAAAGCAGAACCGGAATATCGACGACGCATTCAAATTGCCTGTGATTATATCAATAAAAGAATGACATCACAAAAATTTTAGCGGCGAGAAGTTCGGAATCCCCGACAGCGACACAGATTTGATCCTCGCAAAATCACGACAGTCATACATTTTGTCCTTTTGATCATCCCGTAGAGGCGCAGTGCACCTCTACGGGATGATCAAAAAGGCAACTCCGGCAAGAGTTGCAGCCACACAAAGGGAAAGGGCGGGTTTCAATTTACGCCTTCCGGTTTCAATGGCTTCTCAATTCCCTTTCAATTGCCGTTTGCAGACCGTCTATTTCGGCAAGCCCTTTCAGGCGTCCGATCAGCGGATAACCGGGATTTGCCTTGCGCGAAAAGTCGTCGAGTATCCGTATGCCGTGGTCGGGACGGAAAGGCATGCGCGCGACCGGCAGTCCCGCTTTTTCCCTGCGCATCTGCTCTTCCAGCAACGCCTTCACCACCGCATACATGTCCACGCTTCCCGCAAGGTGTCCCGACTCGTAGAAACTGTCCGCCGTCAAGTAGTCCGTGTTCCGCAGGTGAATGAAATGGATTCTGTCCGCCAGTTGCCGCGCCATTGCGGGCAGGTCATTGTCCCGTCGAGCGGAAAGGGAGCCTGTGCAGAAGGTCATGCCGTTTGCCGGAGAGCTGTTTTGACGGAATATCCGCAGGAAATCGTCCTGCGTACCGGCAATGCGCGGTAACCCCAGCAGGGGAAAGGGCGGATCGTCGGGATGGATGCACAGGCGGACGCCCGCTTCCTCCGCCACAGGGAGAATATCCCTGAGAAAAATCGACAGGTGGTTGCTCAACTGTTCGCTCCCCACCTCCCGGTAGGCGTCCAGTCGGGCAAGGAACTGTTTTTTGTAGGATTTTCCATCGTTCACCGTCCCGTGGATAAAGGCTTGCGTGACCACGATGATGTTGTGCGCCAACTCCTCCCTTTCCGATTCGGTCATGGAGCGGGCAAGCTGTTCCGCCTTCCGGCGAACGGTTTCCGGATAGCTGTCTTCAGCGCCCCGGCGACCGAGAATGTATATGTCGAAGGCGGCGAAAGTGGGATAGTCGAAGAGCATGGTTTCCCCGCCCCGCTCGTTTTTGTATTGCAGGTGGGTTCGCGCCCAGTCCAGCACCGGCATGAAGTTATAGCACACCGTGTCCACCCCGCACGCGGCAAGATGGCGGAGCGATTGCCGGTAATGATCCGTCAAACGTTCGTAATCCCCCGAATGGAGCTTTATTCCTTCACTCACGGGAAGACTTTCCACCACGCTCCAGTACATCCCGTGTTTTTTTATTTCGGACTGCACACGCCGTATTTCTTCCACCTGCCATACCTCCCCCGCGGGGACGTGGTGCAGGGAAGTCACCACTCCTTCAACGCCCATCTGCCGCAAATCCGCCAGCCCTACCGCATCGTTTTGCCCGAACCAGCGCCATGTTTTTTCCAAAGACATGCTACAATGATTAAAATTGAAAAATCGGGAACCGGAAATGACGGATTTGATGAACGACCGCATGGTTCATCGCCCGCTTCCCCTGTCTGCCGCCCGTTCATACGCCGCTGAACGAGCTGAACCCCCCGTCGATCGGGATAATGGCTCCGGTGATGAAACTTGCGTGATCCGAACAGAGGAAATGCACCATTCCGTTCAGTTCCCTGATGTCGCCGAAACGTTTCATGGGTGTGCGCGCCAGTACCTTTTTGCTGCGTTCCGTGTATGATCCGTCCGGATGGATCAGTACGGCGCGGTTTTGGTCGCCGATAAAAAAACCCGGCGCCAGAGCATTGACACGTATCTTTTCGCTGAATTTCATCGCCATTTCCATCGCCAGCCACTGTGTGAAGATGCTCACGCCGTTTTTTGCCGTGGAATAGCCGGGTACGCGAGTAATGGCGGAAAAGCAAGCCATCGAGGTGATGTTGATGATGCTTCCGCATCCCCTTTCCGCCATCGCTTTGCCGAATATCAGGCAGGGATAGACCGTTCCGTTCAGGTTCAGGTCAATTACCCTGTTGAAATCGGCAATGTCCATGTCGAAGACCGTTTGATCCTCCGCAAGCGTTGCTCCGGGCAGGTTGCCTCCCGCCGCATTGATCAGGAAATCAATCCCGCCCCACACGGCAAGTATGTTTTCACGCGTTTCTTCCAGACTGTCCTTCTCCAGCACGTTGCACCGCCACCCCATCACTTCCCCGCAGGACGACAGTTCCGCAACGCGCCGTTCCAGTTCTTCCCTGCGAATGTCCAAAACAGCCACCCTGACGCCGTTTTCCACAAGGCTTCGCGCAATGCTTCCGCCCAGAACGCCTCCTCCTCCGGTTACCACAGCTACTTTTCCGGTTAAATCAATATTCATGTTTTTTGATTTTTGAATTTTTGTTTCCTTCTCCGTCTCTACTCGTTTTTATACTGTTCATACAGCTTCCCGATGCCTGCCTGCCGGGTATCCCCTCCGTGTACCAGCACGCGGTAACGCAGTTTGACCCTGTCGCCTTTTTTCAGCACGGTTGCCCGTTCGTCTTTAGGCCAGTACATCGGGGTGGGAGAGATAAACCCGTAATCGCGGGTAAACCACGGCGAAGGAAACCATTCGTTGGAGGGATGCTGTAGAAGGGCAATCCCTTCTACGCCTGTTTTCCGCGTCCCGTAGCAGTCAATCCACGGCGAGCTTGTCCCGAATGTTTCCTTTTCTCCCTGTTTGCCTTCGGCGTTGACCATGACGCCGCCCTGCTTCACCGACAGGTCAGGTTCAATGCGGGCGCTGAAAAGCGAGTGGTTGGTTTTGAGTATCGTCACGTCGACGAGCATTTCCATTTCCACGTCAAAATCCAGCTGGAACAAATTTTCGGACGGCGATGAAACAGTGATTTTGCGCCGGTCTATGATGGGCGCTTCCGCATCGGGACGTTTCCAGATACATTCGTCTTCGATGACCACCCTGCTCCCCTTCGCTTCCACGATGCGCGCGCCTACGGAAACGATGCGTCCCCGTTCAAGCCCTTCCTGCCAGTAATTGCCTCCGTTCACCTTGTCGCAGCCAAAAAACAGCGACGTATGATGAGGCCATTCCGCATTCCGCATGGAAGTGACTCCCGAACCGGAAACAGGTCCGTTGACGGGGAAAAAGAACGGGTATTTTTCATCGGAATGAAACCGGTAACTCGTAAAAAGGGTATTGCCGACAGTGATGTCTATCCGTTCGCCCGTCCTGACGGCGGAAACAACGGTTTCCCGACCGTATGCGGACATGAGCGGCAACAGTGCGGCGAGTGCAAAAAAGATATTTTTCATGATGCTTACTGTTTAAAAATTATAAGGCGGTCGGTGGGGACGGGCAATCATGGCGTTGGCTTCATCGTCGTTTTTAAACCGTTCCGAAACGGGATCCCAGTACAGCGTCCTGTTCAGTTTCATGGCGATGTGTTGCAGCAAACATGCCGTGCAGGAACGGTGCGCCACTTCTGCCGGCGTAATGTTCAGCCGGCGGGTGCGCACGCTCTCCAGCCAGTTGCCGTGATGATCGGAAGTTTGATACAGGCGCACCGGATCGTTTTCGGTGAGCGGCGACAGGATTTTTGGATCCGACGCCTGCAACGCCTTCGATTTGGTACTGATCGGCTCATTGGCGGATGCCGCGTATGAACCGCGACTGACAAAAATCCATCCGTCACTTCCCACGAACAGTACTCCGTTGGGTTTTTCGGCGCTTTCGGTAGTACCGGTCACCACCACTCCGTTATCGTACACCATCCTCGTTTCGTAACGTCCGTGTACGTCCCACAAGCCGGAGCCGGGCGCCGGAAATTCCGCCTTTGCCGATATTTCCGTCGGACCGGAATATTCCTTGTCCATCGCCCAGTGGGCAATATCGAAATGATGAGCGCCCCATCCGGTAATCATTCCCGCCCCGAACTGTTCGCACCTCAGCCATCCGGGACGTCCGTAGCCCTGTTGCGGGTGCACGCGGTCGACCGTATAATATATGTAAGGCGTTTGCCCTAACCATGCATCGTAGTTAAACCCTTTCGGAACGGGCATTTCTTCCGTTTTCCCGCCGGGAGGATCGCCCGGCAGCCGCACGTCGATGCTTTTCAGTTGCCCGATGCGTCCGTTCCTGACCAGTTCGCAGGCAATGCGAAACTGCTCCATCGAACGTTGCTGACTGCCTATTTGCAGGATGCGACCGCTCGCATTGACGGCGTCGCTCATTTTGCGCCCTTCCGCAATCGTCAGCGAGGTGGGTTTCTGCAAATAAACGTCCTTGCCGGCACGAACGGCGTCAATGGCTTGTTTGGCGTGCCAATGATCGGGGGTACTGATCAGCACCGCGTCGATTTCCCTGTTTGCCAGCAAATCCATGTAATTGTCATAGGTGGTAAAACTGCCGTAAGGCTTTCCCGTTTTCTTGGAATAATAATTTTCCACATGCGTTTTGGCTTCGGTCAACCGGTGCGCATCCACATCGGCGGCGGCAATGATCCGCACGTCATCGTATTTCCAAACGCCCGGCATGTCATGATCCCGTGAAATGCGACCGACGCCGATAGCCCCGATGTTGATCCGGTTAGACGGCGCATGGCTCCCGAATACCGAAAAGGGAACAATGGTGGGAACTGCTATCAGTCCCGCCCCGGCGGATGTCGCGCTCTTTAAAAAATCTCTACGTGTACCCATAAATACTGATATTTTTTTGATTGATAATGAAGGTGCAAATTTACTGATATAAAACGTTTATATTGATGCTATCTTTGCAGAAAATGAAACTATTTTTGCAACAATGCCGACAGCAGCGCATGACGCCGCGTAACAGCCGGTAAATAAGGCGTCCGGCAGCTGTAGCATACCCGAATATGTTGCGAATTGTCATGCGGAATATCAGGATAATTTGCACTCAACGGTACATTGTATGAATACTTTTATTTCTTTTGCAGTCGGTTTTAGTCAAACGAAATTTTAAGCCTGTGTCCGTAACAAAAATCCGGTACAGTCAAAAAACTTTTATCTTCCCTGTATAATGTAAGTGAAATTGTATATTTTTGCAGTCAAACTAAATTTTATAGTGAATGAATAAATAAAAGGTTAAAGACATATCGGATAAAGCGGTTGCTTTATTACTTGTTGTATCTGGAAATCACCATTTTTTAAACCACAACAAAGATAATTAGGTAAGTGTTCATGTTACGGGCATGGGCTTTCTTATTGTTGTGGTGGGTGTTGTGGTGATACCTCAGATACAGGTAAGATAAGTCCATGCCTTCTTAGTGCAGTTATGGAACAGAAAAAAAACGGCGACAATTTGTTGCAAACGGAAATAGAACGGAGAACAGTCCGTGGTTTTATCGAAGAATTATCCCCCGGCGAAATATTTGTTTTTGGCAGTACCCCCGATGGTCATCATGGGGGAGGCACGGCGCGCATGGCGTATGACCGCTTCGGAGCCCTCTGGGGAAAAGGCGCAGGATTTTACGGACAATCGTATGCCCTGCCCGTCATGCAAAACCCCGCGTCCATGCAGCCTTACGTGAATGAGTTTATCGCTTTCGCCGCAGAACATCCCGACAGGATTTTCCTTGTCACGGAAATAGGATACGATATTGCGGATTTTTCACCCAAAAATGTTGCGCCGCTTTTTAAAAAGGCGGTGAATGTATCCAATATTCACCTTCCGAGAAGCTTCTGGCACGAATTGCAGATAATTCATTGACGGATACAGCCTCCATGATTACGGCAATTTCGGGATGTCTTTCGCTAAAAAAGTTGACTCACAAAAGAGTTAATGATGTATTTACACACAAAAAAGCAAAAACAGTATTTTGAAGAAGTGATTAGGTTACATTATGAGAAAGGGTATGGAGCAGATCGCATCGCCCGCATTTTACCCACAGGACATGCTACGGTATCAAGATGGATTGCTGTCTTTGCATCGGAAAAAAGTAATAAATCCGTTCAAATGCACAAGTCCAATCTACAAAAACAGCCGTCAACATCTGACCATCAGAGGAATGACGTTCAATCCCTTCAGGCGGAGATTTTCCGTTTGCAGGCTCAGCTTAAACACGAACAGCTACGGGCGGATGCTTACGATGTCCTTCTGAAAGTCGCCCGGGAGGAGTACGTGTTACAGTACATCCATAGCATACGGAAAAAGGATCCCGGCATCGGTGGAATGAAACTTTGGTACATCTACCGGAATAAGCAAAGCGTTTTTACTGCTTTTTTCTTCCGCTTTTTCTTTTTTCCGTTATCTTCTATTTCAACCGTTTCCCTGTATTTAAGGTGTATGTGTTCCACTTTGTAAACGCCAAACCCGTCTTTTTGCAACTTTTTCTCAAACAGCGGGTCTCCTTGAACTTCGTATTTGACATTGTTTTTCAGACGGCATACAAAATTCACGCCCGCAGCCGTCCATTTGGCAAATTGAAGATAATGGCTGTACGCCTTGTCGAACACAAGCATACTGCCTGTGGCCGGATTGAGGTACGCCAAAAAGTTCTTATCGTGTATTTTTGCCTCACTGATTTTGACAAACTGTGGCGTGTCGGCGTGTATATCGGTCAGCATGTGTACTTTTAAGCCCCTTTCTTTTTGCCATCGTCCTTCCGATTGCGACCAACGCCTTTCATGATCTCCGAAAAAAGTGTTATCGTACTCGAATCAAAGGCGTAAAATTCCTCAAAACTTACCCCTTCCTTCCGGCGCTTTTTTCGGCGGCTGACCGACAAAAGTGGCGAAAAATACGCGATCAAAGCAAAATAAAACAACATTTGTTTGAACATCGGCTGACCGACTAAATTTTTTGTGCTATCTTTGCCTATGTTGTAAGATTTTAATTTGCAATTACAAAATTACAACTTTCGGGCGACCTGACAACGGGTCGCCTTTTTATGGGTATTTTTTAGTCGGTCAGTAGTGTTTTTCTTTATGACCTTTGTCCGCAAATTACCGGAAATTCTTCACTCTTCATTCAGCAATCTTCGTTCTTATTCTTATCTTTGCGGTCAATAAACGAAAAGGGATATGAGTGGTATTTTGGAAAAAATCATTGAGACGAAGCGACAGGAAATCATGCAGGCAAAATCGAAGAAGCCTTATGCCGTCCTGTTGCGGGAAGCGGAAGCCTCCGGAAGAATTGCGGTTTCCTTCAAATCGGCTTTGCTTCATTCGGACACGGGCATCATCGCGGAATTTAAACGGAAGTCGCCCTCCAAGGGTTTTATCAAAGAAGATGCAAAGGTGGAAAACATAGTACCGCAGTATGTTTCTTCGGGAGCAACAGCCATATCGGTACTGACGGACAGGAATTATTTCGCCGGCTCGCCCGATGACCTGATTGCGGCACGCCGGCTTGTCAGCCTCCCCATTCTTCGGAAAGATTTTATGGTCGATCCTTACCAGATATGTGAGGCAAAACTGTATGGGGCGGATGCGGTGTTGCTGATCGCTTCGGCGCTGAGTCGCGATCAGTGCAGGGAACTGTCAGCTTTTGCGCATCAGGTGGGACTGGAAGTATTGCTGGAAATTCATGACGCTTCCGAACTGTCCTGTCTGCACGAAACGGTGGATGTGGTGGGAGTGAACAACCGGAATCTGGACAATTTTGTTACCGACGTGCGCACTTCTTTCCGGTTAGCCGCGCAAATACCGCCAGAGTTTGCCCGGATTTCGGAGAGCGGCATTTCATCTCCCGAAACCGTAAAATCGTTGCGACAAGCGGGGTTCATCGGTTTCCTGATGGGCGAAAATTTCATGAAACAACCCGATCCTGCCGACGCCTTAAAACAGTTTATCCGATCCATATAGATACCATTGATGGAAAACCGGCAAACAAACAAGGCACGTACCAAACTAAAGGTATGCGGGATGCGGGACGCGGCAAATATCGCTGCAATAGCCGCACTTCAACCCGATTACATGGGTTTTGTTTTCCATGAAACTTCCCCGCGTTATGCCGGCGGGCTGCATCCTGATGCGCTGTCGGTTCTTTCGGAGCATACCCGCAAAGTAGGCGTGTTTGTTCATGCATCATGCGCTGTCATAAAAGAAACGGCGCAAAAATACCGTTTAGACCTGATACAGCTGCACGGCAACGATCCGCCCGACCGGTGTCTCGCGGTCAGAGAGATATGCCCTGTTATCAAAGCGGTGGGAGTACGGTCGGCAGAAGAGGTAGCAACGGCAACCGCCCTGTATGACGGCAAGGTAGATTTTCTGCTTTTTGATACCAAAACGCCGTTGTATGGCGGTTCGGGCGAGCAATTTGACTGGAAGGCGCTGGAAACATATACCGGTACAACGCCCTTCTTCCTGAGCGGCGGCATCGCCACGGAAGACGCCGGACGATTGAAAACCCTGCACTTTCCCCGACTACACGCTATCGACATCAACAGCCGATTCGAAACAAGTCCCGGCATGAAAGACGTACAACAGGTAAAATTCATGCGGGATCAATACAAATGACCGCGAAAGGAAGCGTCCGCAAGAAATTGCCGACAGGAGCGGTCAACTTTTCATCTTCAAATTACGTGGCTTGTGGTTTCCGCAATGATGAACTTTGCGGACACGATATTCCAGAAAGAAAGAAAGCACGGTGGCAACGGTCAGCATGATTGCCGTCAGTTGGAAAATACCGATGTCTTGCAGCAACAGAGCCAGCATGATAAAAACCACGTTGGCAAGGACAATGATCATGGTGATTTGAACGTGCGAGTAGCCCAACTTCAACAGGAGATGATGTATATGGTTTTTATCGGCGGAAAAGGGCGACCGTCCGCGCAACATTCGGATGATAAACACACGAATGGTGTCGTACAGGGGAACTATCAGTACCACGAAGGAAACGGCAGGCGCCGAATTGATAGGGAAAGCGGATGTAAAACCGATGTTTTTTTCGTTGAACAAAATCACTTGAACACTCATTAAAAGCCCTACCAGCAACGAACCCGTATCTCCCATGAAAATTTTGTTTTTTTTGCCGAAAACATTGTAACGCAAAAAGGCAAGCAAGGTGCCGATGACAGATACGGACAACAAACTGTATTCGGTATTTCCGGAAAGGAAAAACCAAAGACCGAAGAATATGGAAGTGAGTATGCCGATGGAAGCAGCCAGACCGTCCACCCCGTCAATCAGATTGAAACTGTTAATGATAACGATGATCACAAAGACGGTCAGCAATATCCTGCTGGTGGATGAAATTTCGAATATTCCCAGAAAGCCGTGCAAACCGGTAAAATATATTCCGCCGGGAATGATCAGTACTAACGCTGCTACCACCTGTCCCAGAAGTTTCTTGTAGGGCATAATGGACAGCAGGTCGTCCCTCATCCCGATGAAAAATATAATGATGCACGCCACCAGAATATATTGCAGCGACGGCACCTTGTCATAGTCGATAAATGATCCGGCAGCTATGGTAAATCCTGCAAATATGGAAATCCCCCCTATGGTTGGGGTTTGCCGTACATGACTTTTTCTTTGGCTCGGTTCGTCAAAAAGTTTCCTTTCCCTGGCAACCGTAACAATAGACGGCACCAGAAAATAAGTTACCAAAAAAGACATCAGGCCTGTGTATAATAGTAATGTCTCCGGAGATAGGTTTTTCATTCAGCTACGCAGTATAATCCCGGTGATAACCTGTTATTCGACTGTTTTGGAATAAAGCCTTACCCATTCGATTTCAAACTGTACATCCCTGGGCAATGAGCGTACTTTGCCGTCCACCCCGGAACCGAAAGCAATATACAATGGCTCGTTGGGAACGCCTCGCTGTACGGTCTTCACCACTACTCCGTTAATTGCCCAAACCAGATACGACTGCGACCATTCCAGCGAGAAAATACAGCTTTTTCCCGCAAAAACGCCCGAAACGGCGGTACTGTCCTTATTGACGCTTTCGGGATCATCGCTTTTCCCCCAAAAATTCTCCAAATAAAATTTACCTCTAACGTATTTGAAAATATTGATCTGGGGCAATATTTTTTCGCCACCCAGCCAAAAAGCATGGTAAGCAGGACCTTTGGGAACTTTAACCTTGGCTTCCAGTTTGCCGTAGCAAAAGCGAAAGGATTTGCTTGTGTTGATCACTCCCGATGTGTATGGAAAATCGCACGGGATAAATCCTGCCGCAGGATTCCATCTGATCCCTTTGGCTTGCTCTTTTCGGGTTTCGATGGAGAGAACGGAATCCGAAACGGATATGTTTTTGCCGTCGGTGATGCACTGTTGGTCGCCTGCCAGCGAATAACCGGAATTTAAAATCTTATCTCCCCAGTAATAGCGGGTTAACCATTTCTCCGTATCCAAACCGTTGCCCTCGAAATCCTCTTCAAATACCTGTTTCCACACCTTGAGAGGAGCAAACTTCGTCTCGTTGGCTTTTAACTTGAAATAGTGTTTTAACCTTTTGGATTTGTGCAGTGTGGCAAATTCTTTTTTTAGAAGTGCAATTTCTTCGGGATCGCCCTCCGGATCATTTTCTTTTTCCTCAAACTCCGGAGAGTTGAGATACTGTTTCAGGTATTCGAACCGGCTCAGTTCTTCCGATTGGGCATATTCTAAATATTCATGATATTCTGTAAAAAGAGCATCACGTTGATTTTCAAACTTCCGGGCTGTAGGGAAAAGCCCCAGCCCTACCTTTATTCTTAATAGACTCATGGGTATATGTTACAATATGAAAGTGCAAAAATAGTTATAAAAGTAAATATTTGACGATTTTTTGGAGGTTATTTTTTTTAATTGTTAAAAAAAATAAAGTCATCCGGCAAAAAATATTTTCAAAATCATATTAATCAGGAGGATAGATGTGAATAAAATGAGACGGTTATCAACATTTTTTTTTGAAAAATGCAAAAAATATTTTTTTTATTGCGAATTTCAATAATTACCCCTACCTTTGATTTTTGAAAATTAGAGCCGCTGTAATGACAAAAGCCCGTTTATGGAGGATAAATTGATATTTTTTGTTGACGATGAACCAATGTTCATCAACTTGTTGGAGTACACGTTCAAATGCAGGGATGGCTATACCACCAAGGCGTTTAACAACGGAGAAGAATGTGTAAAACACTTGGACTTGAATCCTGATTTAGTGGTAGTTGATTTCTTTCTGGAGAACACCCATTCCGAAATGAGCGGATTGGATGTTGTACGGGAGGTGAGGCGTATCAAACCGACTGTTCCGGTGATTATCCTGTCGGGCAACAATGAGGAAAACGCCATCACGGCAGCCAAAGAAGCAGGCGTCATCGAATATATCGTCAAAGACGGGTATTTTATTGATAATCTGATAGAATGTATTGCAAGAATATTACCCGCCGTCAAATAACCTGCGCGGTGCGTCATTTATCCGTATAAATAGTGGGACGCCCCGCTGCTGTATCTTATCATCGGGTTCATACACATTACCGGAATTTTGGCGCTGTTGGCGATGATTTCCTGCTCATCCGCCCCGAACATGTAATCCAGCAGGGTAATGTGCTTGGTGGTGGTTACAATGATCAGGTCGGCATTGATATGTTCGGCGAAACGAATGGTTTCTCCGGCAAAATTGCTGGACTTTTTTGAAGTATGGATTTCGTATTCAATGCCGTTCTGCTTGAGAAACCGGATGGCAAAGTTCAGGTTTACATTTACTTTCCGTTGCAAGTCGCTGTCAGACACAGGATACTTGAACAAATGTATCTTTGAATAAAAATTACGCCCGACATAAATCGCCCATTGCAGTTTTTCCTTGTTTTCCGATTTAAAATCAATGGGAAATACCACGTTGGATATTCTGGAACTTTTATCCGGCTTGGATTGTACCACAATAAACGGCGTGTTGGATCCGGAGATAACTTTTAACGCTTTGCTGCCGAACAATTTCTGCATCCCCTTAATGCCATGCGTCCCCATCACCACCAACTGCGTATTCGATTGATTGGCGTAATTGGAAACGGCTGAATACAGGCTGCCTTCCTTCACTACCACCTTGCATACAATACCGCTTTTCTTAAAAGCGTCGGTACACACATCGGACATGCGTTTTCGCTTTTTTTCCAATATTTCCGGAGGGGTACCCTGTTCCACAATATGAAACAATTTAACCTCATAATGCATGATGGTGGCTATTTTGAGGGCGTAGGTCAATGCATATTCGGAAATATGTGTAAAATCCCACGTGACAACTATGACATTATTGATTTGGTCTTCTTGCATAACACAAATGTTTTACCACAAAATAATTTAATACCTTATACACCGTATAACGATAAATTATATCTTTTGTTGTATCGGGCGGTTATTTTTCCTCTGTTCCGCCCCGTGTCATGTATTTTCAATGTCAAACCGCACGAACACTTCTATTGCCTGATATTCAGCCATTCCAAGTTTATCATACAATATGGCTGTAGCGTGGTTCCGGTCTTCGGCTCTTTGCCAAAACTCGCGGGAATCGGCGCCCGGAAACACGGGACCGTTGTTTTGCGAAGAATGTTTATAAATAGTCTTGCGCTTGATCAGCACTTCTTCGGGACTTAGCGGAACTGCCATATCTACCTGATCCAGATCCCATTCCTGCCATGCCCCTCTGTACAGCCACACGCGGCAATCCTTCATCCATGCTTCGCTTTTCAGTTCGTGCAACGCGCCGAGGATGGCGTTAATGCACACGCGATGCGTTCCGTGGGGATCGGAAAGGTCGCCTGCCGCATAAATCTGGTGCGGTTTGATTTCCTGCAACAATTGAATGATGATCTTGATGTCGCCTTCGCTCAATTCGCTTTTCTTCACCGTTCCCGTTTCGTAAAACGGCAGGTCGAGGTAGTGCACATGATCCGCAGGCACTCCCAGATAACGCGCGGCAGCCATCGCTTCGCTGCGGCGTATCGCGCTTTTGAGTTTCCTGACTTCCGAAACGTCGGGATCGCCCGGTTTCTTACCCGCTAATTTTTTGGCTAATTTTTCATACAGATTTTGGGTATCAATGCCGCCCAGTTCGAATATTTTGCTGAACTGGTTGCCGAAATCAAGAAAGCGCACGACGTCATCGTCGAACACCGCAATGTTTCCGGAGGTCTGATAAGCCACATGCACGTCGTGTTTTTGCTGTACCAGCCGTGCAAACGTGCCGCCCATGGAAATAACGTCATCATCGGGATGGGGACTGAATATGACCACTTTTTTCGGATACGGCAGGGCGCGTTCGGGGCGCGTACTGTCATCGGCATTCGGTTTTCCTCCGGGCCAGCCCGAAATGGTATGCTGCAAGTCGTTGAATACTTTAATGTTGATCATGCTTGCCGGACCAAATTCGGCATTCAGGTCGCTCATCCCGTTATCGTTGTAGTCGCGGTCGGTGAGTTTCAGAATGGGTTTTTCCGTCTTCTGGCACAGCCATACTACCGCCTTGCGGATCAAACGGTCATTCCAGTTGCATACTCCCACCAGCCACGGAGTTTTTACCCGCGTAAGCTCCGATGCTGCGGATAAATCAAGCACTACCTTGGCGTTGGGATGGTTTTGCAGGTAAGAGGTCGGCAGGCTGTCGGTTACCGGTCCTTCCACCGCATGCCTGATGATGCGCGCCTTGCCTTCTCCCCATGCCAACAATACGATCCTTTTCGCGGACAGAATACCGCCAAGTCCCATGGTGATGGCTCTGCGCGGGACAAATTCTTCTCCGAAAAAATCGGCGGCGGCGTCCACACGGGTAATCGTATCAAGCGAGATAAGACGTGTGGGCGAATTAACCATTGAACCGGGTTCATTGAAACCTACATGTCCCGTGCGACCTATCCCCAATATTTGCAGGTCGATGCCGCCCAAACTGGCTATTTTGCGGTCGTAACCGGCGCAAAATCCGGCAACAAGCTCCGGCGGCGTAGATCCGTCGGGAAAATTGATGTTGTCTTTCGGGATGTCAATATGGTCGAACAAATGTTCCTTCATGTAACGGTAATGGCTTTGCAGGGCATCGGGACGGATGGGATAAAATTCGTCAATATTAAAGGTATGCACATTGCGGAAACTTATATTTTCTTCCTTGTGCAACCGTACCAGTTCCCCGTACAGGGCTGAGGTAGTGGAACCTGTTGCCAGTCCGAGCACATACGGTTCTCCCCGCAACGCTTTCTTCTGGATCATTTCAACAATGTCGCGGGCAATCTCCAAAACCGCATCATCGGCGCCGGCATATATTTCCGTAGGAATTTTTTCGTAGCGCCTGACCGCTTCATAGGAATTGACGCCTTCTTTCAGTATCGGCTCTATCTTCTGTTTATAATTATAGATCTTCATGAGAATTTTATTTGATGATTTGATAATGAAACAACTGTTGATTTCATTTTAGAAGACAAAATTAAGTTTTTTTCTTGGAAAAAGATATGTTTTTTTATATTTTTTGCCGGCAAGCAAAAATTCATCACTCATTGCAGTGAAAATTTATGATAAGATCGAAAAAAAATGAGGAAACTTCAAATTGCAGCAGAAGTAAAAAAATAAACAAAAAAATAGAAAGAGTCGGCGAAACGCCAACTCAATCTAACAAACCAAACAATTATCAATTAAACTAACCTTAAAAAGCTTGGAAATGCTCAAAATCTTCATGAGCATTAATATCTTGATTAACGGTCTTCGTTATAAAAAACAGTCGTCCAACTACCTTGTAGTAACGACTCTCCTTTTACAACGTGGTTCTGTACTTGCGCACAAAAAAAGAATTTCTGACGAGACCGAAATTCTTATTACCCTTCGTTGAAAAGCTACTGGTATTCACCTTCGTTTTCATTTTGGTAATAAAATTTAAAAATTTAAAGAACTACTACATGAAAAACAA
>JAISRX010000068.1 GCA_031273395.1 Bacteroidales bacterium
TCCGATCCAAGGGAAGTTTCCCGACCAACAGGTTTGCGCAAAAGCATTTCAAGGGAGGAGGACACCTGAATGCCTCCGGCGGCGAAACAAGATGGCCGCTGGAAAAAACTCTTCAGGCGTTCCGTGAGTTATTGCCGCTTTACGGCGAAGAACTGAACGGCGAACAGTGAGCGTCAGATTTTGTACCTGTACCGATATGCGTGTGAATGGTTATATATGGATGTTATGGATGACGCTTTGCGGATGCCACTCCGGATGCCGGCAGTACAATGTGCAGCTTCCGGAAGGGGACGGGCATGCCGCCGGACGTCCGCATACCGAACTGCTGATCCGTGCCAACCGGCAACTGATAGAAGAAGACGGGCGAACGATAAAAAGCTTTGCGGCACGGCACGGATGGGAAATGAAAACAACCCGGTCGGGCTTGTGGTATGACGTCTATCACCGCGGCAACGGCGATAAAGCCGCTCCGGGCAGGATGGCGGAAATAGCCTGCACACTCTCGCTGGCAGACAGCGCCCGTACCGTCTGTTACTCCTCGGAACAGTCGGGGACAAAAACATTCCGCATAGGGCAGGGAGACGTGGAATCCGGTTTGGAAGAGGGCATACTGCTGATGCGCGTAGGCGATAAGGCGCGCTTGATCCTGCCGCCGCATCTTGCGTACGGGCTTATGGGGGACGGTTCCTGCATCCCGCGCAGAGCCATTGTCATGTACGACGTAGAATTATTAAAACTCCGATGAACAGGAGTCCCATCCGTTTATCGCCCGTTGAAAAAATCACGCTGTGCTACATCTGCATCACGGCGGTTTACTCCTGCTGCTTCGCCGGCAGGCTCTCCTGCCCGTACATGCATCTCGGCGTGCGCGCGGCGGCGGCGGCTTTCATCCTCCTGACGGCATGGTGCGAAGCCCGGAAACTGTTCTCCGCATGGCGTCCGGCAACAGCAGCCATCCGCTACATTTTCCCCTTTGCCATGCTGAGCTACTGGTATCCGGAAACTTATTACTACAACGAATTGATTTTCTCCAACCTCGACAGTTACTTTGTCGCCGCCGATCAAGCCCTGTTCGGATGCCAGCCAAGCCTTGAATTTAGCCGGCAGGCGCCGCACCCGTGGGTGAGCGAATTGATGTATTTCGGCTATTTCTCGTATTTTTTTATTTTTTTCGGAACAGCCCTCCTGTGTTACCTTCGCCGGAAAGAAACAGCGGACAGGGCAGCGTTCCTCTTTGTCGGCTCGTTTTTTTGTTATTATTTTGTTTTCATTGTCTTTCCCGTGACGGGACCTCAGTTTTATTTTGCGCCGCCCTTGAATGAAGTACCCGACGGTTATCTGTTTTGCGACGTCATGCGTTTCCTGCAGGCAACCGCCGAAAAACCAACCGGCGCCTTTCCGAGTTCGCATGTGGGCGTCACCTTTATCGTGATCATGTTCATCTACCGCCATTTCCGCCGGCTGTTGCCGTGGGCGCTGCCGCTGTTTGTCGTGCTGGTATGCTCAACGGTTTACATCAAGGCGCACTATGTGATAGACGTGATGGGCGGATTTGTGTCGGCAGCGCTGATATATCCGCTGCTGAACCGCCTCTACCGGATAATTGACAGTTGATCATTGCATCGGAACCCTGCCGCGCCCACACGCCCGCCCTTGTGTCGTTTTCATTGAGGGCAGGCGCAAGACCTGCCCCTACGGTCGCGGTGACGGGAGACGCGGCATGTCGCGTCTCTACGGCGACAAAGGGTTTGTATCCTCCGTTCGGCGTATGGATGCTATCCTGTCCGTAAGCTAAAGCCTGCGGTGAATAAAGTGTCGTCCCTGCGGGAAATTTTGGAACGCAACTGTTTTTATCGAAATATCATCTTTTTGACACCCCACCTGAAGAGGTCGAATGGAACCGCCGCATCATTTTTCCATAAACATGCGACGTCTTCGGCGTCAAAAAAAGATTAAGCCTGCATCATGATTTGTTTTCATATTTATTACGTACATTTGCAGGCAGTTTTATAAGGTAAAACATTATTCGGCAATGATTTATTCAAGAAAAAGAGCATATTGCATCATTTTGACCTGTTTGGGAATGTTGTTTTCCGTATCGCTTTCCGCGCAGGATCGTCTGATGGACATTCTCAAGGACGAACTGAACCGTGAGATGCGGGGATTTGCGGTGCAGGCGGATTCCGTGGATCGCCCGTATTTCATCAGTTTCCGCGTCGATGAAACCCGTTCGGAGACGGTGCAGGCTTCCTTAGGCAGCCTGATTCGTTCCACTTCGGCGCATCATCGCGTATTTACGCCGATGGTGCGTATCGGTTCTTACCGGCTGGACAGCTATCACCAGCTTCGCGAAACGGGTGCCAACAACCGCACCGAACCGTCGTACCTTCCGCTGGAAAATTCGGAGGACGCCATCCGGCAGGCTATCTGGTGGATGACCGATCAGGCGCACAAGAACGCCGTGGAACGCTTCGGACAGGTCAAATCCAACATGGCGGTGAAAGTGAAGGAAGAAGACGATTCGGACGATTACAGCCGGCAGGAATCCGTGCGGTACTTTGAACCGGAACTGCCCGCCGGCAGGCTCAAGTTCAACCGCCGGGAATGGGAAGGGAAACTCAAGCGGTATTCCGGCGTTTTTACGCGGTCGAAGGATATTACGGACGGATGGGCAAACATCAGCGTACAGGTGGTGCGGAAGTATTACGTGTCGTCCGAAGGCGCGGCGATTGCCCATAACCTTGTATATCTGCAATTGACCGTCGGCGCCGTTGTCAAAGCCGATGATGGGATGGAGCTTCCCTTGCAGCGGTCGTGGTTTGCCGCATCCGCAGGCGACCTTCCCGCAGACCGGGAGGTGATCGGGGAGGCGGAGCGGATCATATCCGGGCTGGAAACGCTGAAGGACGCGCCCGTTGTGGACGCCTTTTCCGGACCGGCGCTGCTGTCGGCTGAAGCGGCGGGGGTGTTTTTTCACGAAATCTTCGGACACAGGATGGAAGGACAGCGCATGAGGCAGGCAACCGACGGACAAACCTTCAAGAAGAAAATCGGCGAGGCGGTGCTTCCCGACTTTTTGACGGTGTACATGGATCCGACCGCCCGACAGTTCAGGGGGCGACCGCTCAACGGATACTACCCGTATGACGACGAAGGGGTAAAGAGCGAAAAGGTGATGCTGGTGGAAAAAGGTATGCTGAAGAACTTCCTGATGTCGCGGGTGCCTGTTGAAGGACTTCCGTCGTCGAACGGGCATGGACGCGCGGCGCCCGGCATGAATCCCGTTGCCCGTCAGTCGAACCTGATCATCGAAACCGCGCAGCCTAAAACCGAAAAGGAACTGCGGCAGGCTTTCAGGGAAGAACTCCGGCAGCAGGGAAAGGAATTTGGGTATTATTTTGCGGAAGTCACCGGAGGCTTCACGCAAACGGGACGCTACACGCCCAATGCTTTCAACGTGACGCCCACGCTGGTGTATCGCGTGTATGCGGACAACCGTCCCGACGAGCCGGTGCGCGGCGTGGACCTGGTGGGAACGCCGCTGGCAATGTTTTCGCAGATAGAACAGGCAGGCGGCGACTTCGGGTATTTTACAGGCGTGTGCGGTGCGGAATCGGGATCGGTGCAGGTATCCTGCGTATCCCCGATGCTCTTTGTCCGCCGGATTGAAATACAGAAAAAGGCAAAATCGCAGAGTAAACCGCCCCTGCTGCCCAAACCGTAAAGGATCACACACAGTTACAGCATGACAGCCGGCAAAACAGCGCTTTTCACAGTCCTTGCGGCTCATCTCCTGTTGATGGCGGATGTGACGGCACAGATACGGGTCGCTCCCGACCGCTACAGGGTGGAGTTTATCGACAAGGAACACGGCAGGTACAGTATAGACCGTCCGGGCGAGTTCCTCTCGGAACGCTCCCTGCTACGCCGCGCCCGGCAGCGCATCGCCGTAACGCATGACGACCTGCCGGTAAGCGACTGCTATCTCGACAGTCTGCGGCGGATGAACATCGAAGTGCTGAACGTGTCGCGCTGGCTCAACTCGGCAGTGATCCGCTGCCCGGACGCCGCCATGTTGAAAGACGTCGGGTTCATCCGCAAAACCGTTTTCATTCCCCGCAAACTTCCCAAAGTCGCCGGCAAGCTGCCGCTCGATCTGTCCTCCCTCTTCCGCAGGGAGGACAGGTCGGCGGCGTCGCTCTACGGCGCATCACCTGATTATTACGGGCAGTCGGCAAACCAGACGGGCATGCTCAACGGGCATCTGCTGCACGAACACGGCTACCGGGGCAAGGGGATGCTGATTGCCGTGATCGACGGAGGATTTTACCGTGCCGGATGCCTTTCCGGTTTTGCGGGGATACGCGAAAACGGCATGACGGTGAAAAATTTCGGCGACGTGCACGACAGTCGCTACGGCAGCGACAAGCATGGCGCCAACGTGCTGTCCATCATCGCCTCAAACCTGCCCGGACGGATGGTCGGTTCGGCGCCCGACGCCCGCTACATCCTCCTGCGCTCGGAAGAACCCGGATCGGAATACATCGTGGAGGAAGACAACTGGATTGCCGCCGTGGAGTATGCCGACAGTATCGGCGTTGATCTGATCACCAGTTCGCTGGGATATTCCACTTTCGACGATTCCCTGCAAAACCACGTGCCTGCGGAACTGGACGGGCGCACCGCCTGCGCCTCCCGTGCGGCTGCCATGGCGGCGGCACGGGGAATGATCGTCTGCATCAGCGCCGGGAACGACGGCAACAAGGCGTGGAAATACGTGTCGGTGCCTGCCGACGCCGACAGTATCGTCGCGGTGGGCGCGGTAAACATGAAGGGCGACCGGGCTGCCTTCAGTTCAAGAGGCGCTACGGCGGACGGGCGCATCAAACCCGATCTGATGGCTATGGGCGAAGGTACCGGCTATCAAAGCTACACGGGGAGCATCGACGCCGGTAACGGAACTTCCTACGCCGCGCCGCTGCTTGCCGGATTCATGGCTTGCCTGTGGCAGGCGTTCCCGGAAAAAAGCAACATGGAGATCATACGGATGGCAAAACAATCGGCAAACCGCCATGCCACGCCGGATTCACTCTACGGGTACGGTATTCCCGACTTCGGCAAACTGCTGCCCGGCGGGTGCGATCCCGGCACACCGGGCGCCGCCTACCGGATGACGCTGCTTCCCGGCACATCCGGCGGAGGAGTAACGCTGCTGCTGTCGCCCGCGCGGCACGGCACAGCGAAGATATGCGTCCGCACCGTCACCGGACGCACGGTATATGCTCAAGAGCAGTATGTAACGGGCTGCAATGCCTGTGAATTAACCGTTGAGGAAAAACACATCGCCGTGCCGGGCGTTTACATCATCGAATCGGAAACGGACGCCGGACGCACACGACGGATCATGCACCGCTAACCTCCTTCCCCCACCGGCAGAATATAGCCCTCGGTATGGCGTACAAAAAAATCCCCTGCGCTTTTGCCTGTACGGGATGTTCGATGTTCCACCGGTCGAATGGTTATTCCAAAATGTCCATTAGGCATCGCCGACCGACCCAACGGGTCGCATGTGTATAGAATCGGGGACGCTATACGTGCCGTGCGACCCCGATGGGATCGAATTTTCCATCAACATGCGTTCTATAAACATACGACCTTTTCGAGGTCGTACCTGTCTTCACTCATTCCATGCCATCGAAGTTCAACAGGGGGGGGATACCGGCTAATGGACATTTTGGGATTACATCAAGTTTACAAATAAGATACCGACGGGATGGGGATCATCATATCCTTGTGTGTTCCTGATGGTCATGAGTGTTTCCAACAATTCCACAGGATGGCTTCCGCACAGCGGACCGGTACGCCACAGCATAAAAAGGCTGCATCTATTTTACCGTAGCAGGATTCAAATTTGGTAAATACGGGTTAATCGGATAATTTTGCGCCGTCATCATATTATTATGTAATTCGTGAATAAGGAAAAAATCATAGGCATTGTCGGTTACCGTTCCGAGGATGGCTCGGTGTTTGGGGCGGGCAGCAATTATCTGGAACTGATTTCCCGTTTCGGAAAGCCGCATATCATTTTCCCGTGTGAGGAAATTGTCCGCATGGACATGCTGTTGCTTCCCGGCGGACCGGATATGGCGCCGCAGTCATTCGGAGCGGCGCCTACTTTCAAAACGGGCAATCAGGATGTGTTCAGGCAGTTTTTTTACGACCGGCAACTTCCCCGATATATCGAGGCAGGTATTCCCATATTCGGCATTTGCCTCGGTTTCCAGATGCTGGCGGTGTATTTCGGCTCGTTGCTGGAGCAGCATCTATGGCGTCATCCGCAAAGCAGCGCGCGAAGCACCGCCGCACATGAGGTAGCGCCTCTCCCAGTTGCCGCCGGATATGGCGCGCAACCCTTTGAGGTAAATTCCCACCACCATCAGGGCGTATTGCTTCGGAAGCTGTCGCCGCAACTGGAAGCGCTGGCTTTGGCTCCGCCCGATCCGTTTCAGGACGACCAACTGGTGGAAGCGTTCCGGCACAAGACAAAACCGGTGATGGCAGTGCAATGGCATCCGGAAGAATGGTTCGATGATTTCTCGCGGAAAATGATAGAACAACTCCTGACAGGACAACGCCTCACTCAGAATGTTTAAGTCCCTGCGTTCCGGTCAGGATTGCCTTTACCGAGCCAACGAGTATCTGCGCTTCCACAATCACCGGCACTTTATTCCCGTCGTCCGTCACCCAGATAACGGCGTCTTCGTTGCCCTTGAAAAGCGTGCCTTCCACCAGCTTTACGGCAAACTTGATACATTTGTATGTTTTCCTGTCCCGCGTTGTGACCTCTTCCTTTCCGAGATACCTGACATGCAGGTGATAGACCTCGCTGTCAAGAATGGTGCGGATGGGAATTTCTTCCCCTACACGGCAGCGACTAACATCCACACTACGGAAATAATAAACGGCGGACATCACATCAAACAGGCAGCTTGTGAGCGGCAGCGTCCCCGTTACACCCGGGTTTTGCCTTTTCCTGACACAGGTATGGATCAGGCTGTGCGCATAATCAAACGTGTATTCTTCAAAAGCCGTGTAGCTTCCTTCCGTTACATCGCGCTCGTACCAAAACGGCGCCAGGGTTTCCCGGTCGACGTACGACTGGTATTTTTCTCTCACTTTGAAAATCCAGTCGTAGGATTTATAGGTGGTTCCAAACGCATAAAGGTGATATACGCTGTGTCCCCCGTAGTTTTTTGCCGTAACGCTGAACTCCACTTCCCCAGCGTGCAACCATATCATCCCCCAGTTGTAGTACGCATCGTATCTGATGATTTCTCCGGTTTCAAACGCTTTGTCGTCAATGCGGCACTGGGCATGTCCGTCGAAATGGACGCCCGTCAATATGATCCACCAGAGGATAATTCCGGAAGGAGCTTCCGCAAAACGTATTCCCTGCAACATTTCTACCATGATCCGGTTCATTTTTATGCCGCCAAATATACAAACTTTTTCAAAAAACTTTTTCAATATTTTACTATTATGCTTTAATAATTGACCGTCATTATTTACTTTTGTATTTTTTTTGGAAGATCATTATCAAACTAAATCATCATGTCAGATAAAAAATTGTTTTCGGAATTTCCGCCGGTTTCCACCGGACAGTGGGAGGAACAGATCAACATCGACCTGAAAGGCGCCGACTATGAAAAGAAACTGGTATGGCGCACCAATGAAGGGTTTGCCGTGCGACCATACTATCGCAGCGAACATCTTGAGGAACTGCCATACCTCAACGTTTCGCCCGGATCGTTTCCTTATGTAAGGGGAAAACATCAGGACGCCAACCGCTGGTTAGTGCGTCAGGACATACATGTGAAAGATGCGGTTGCCGCCAATGCCAAAGCGTTGGAAGCTATCGACAGGGGAGCGGATTCCATCGGGTTCGACATACACGGCAAAGGCAAACAGAAGAACGTGGACGTAGCCGCCCTGACGAAAGGCATCAACAGTGAAAACCACCCTGTTCATTTCGACGCCGGCGTCAATTCGGCGGCAGTGCTTGAAAATTTTCTGAACAACAACGGAAAACGGGGGGCTGTTTTTTACGATCCGCTGGGCAGGCTGGCTTTTCGCGGAAGTTTCTACGGACAAAGCGAAGTTCCCGTCGCCGACCTGCGGAAGCTGTTGAAATTAGCCGAAGGTACCGGCGTCAGGGTGATCGGCGTGGATGGCGCACAGTTTCAGAATGCAGGCGCCACTATCGTTCAGGAACTTGCCTGCGCGCTGAGCATCGGCTGCGAGTATCTCTCGCTGCTGACCGATGCGGGCGAAAAAGCCGAAGACATTGCCGGCAATATTCATTTCAAATTTGCCGTCGGGTCAAACTATTTTCCCGAAATAGCCAAGATACGCGCCGCCCGCCTGTTGTGGGCAAACCTCGTCAGGGCTTACCTTCCCGGCGCCACCGATGCGGCATACGCATACATTCACGGGGAAACAGCCGGCTGGAACATGACCATATACGATGCTTACGTGAACCTGTTGCGCACCACCACCGAAGCCATGTCCGCCGCTATTGCCGGCGTCGATTCGCTCTCGGTGCTGCCCTTTGACGTCGCTTACCGCAAATCCGACGCCTTTTCGGAGCGCATCGCCCGCAACCAGCAAATCATCCTGCGGGAAGAATCGTACATGAACAAGACAGTCGATCCGTCGGCAGGTTCCTATTACATCGAAAATCTGACCGCATCCATCGCCGACAACGCATGGAAGCTGTTTCTCGACATAGAGGACAGGGGGGGATACCTTTCCGCCATGAAAACGGGTTTCATTCAGGCGCAGGTGAAGGAAAGCGCCGACAAACGTCGTGCAGCCGTGGCGTCGCGCAGGGAAACTTTGCTGGGTACAAACCAGTATGCCAATACGGGCGAGTTTGTGAAAAATCAGGTGGAAGAAAGCGCCGGTCATCCATGCGCGCCGGAAAAGATCGTTGCCGTCATTGAGCCGCTCCGGCTGGGCGAAGATTTTGAAGCGTTGCGCCTGCGTACCGAACGCAGCGGACGCCGCCCGAAAGTGTTCCTGCTCACCACAGGCAACCCGGCAATGCGAAAGGCGCGGGCAGGATTTGCACTGAATTTTTTCTCCACGGCAGGTTTTGAGGTGACGGACAACAACGGCTTTGCCACTGTGGACGAAGGCATGGAAGCCGCCGTTAAGGCTAAAGCCGACATCATTGTGCTGTGCAGCAGCGACGACGAATATCCCGCACTGGCGCCGCAAGCCGTTGCCGCCGCCAAAGGAAAGGGCATCCTCGTGCTGGCAGGCTATCCAAAACCGATTGTCGATGAATTGAAAGCCGCCGGTATCGAACATTTTATCTTTGCCGGACAAAATGTCATCGACGCTTTAAGCGAATATCAGAAGCTGTTGGGGATATAAATCTGAAACGGCAGTAGAAAAGACGTATCCGCGTTCAATGCGAAACCATCATCCTAACCCTGACAGAGTTCAAAACCTGTCAGGGTTTGCTGCGTTTGCCGCGATGGTACGCACTTATTGCAGAGACGCCCAAACGGCGGGCGTCTCTGCGGCGCCGAAGGCGGCGCTTGTTGTGCCGTTCAGTCTCGCAGGGATGGGATGTGTATCACCACAGATGCAGCGCAGCTCAACCCGTGGATACCGATATGGCAGGAGCGAATGTAGAGACGCGGCGCGCCGCGTCTCTACAGCTGTGGCGCCGCAGGCGCCGCCGCCGTTTTGTGTTTCCGTGCAATCCCTGACGGAACATCCGACAGCATTTGCCAAATTCAACAGTGCATCAAAAAAAATGAACAGAAAAAATATTTATTTTTGCTGTTAAAAAAAAATCACTACTGTCCGGTAAACCTCCAAAAGAAAGGGCAGGTATAAAATACCCACCCAATGGTTATCTTTGTAATCTGAACAAAACAGAGAATAACCATGAGCAAAAGTACAAATTTTAG
>JAISRX010000048.1 GCA_031273395.1 Bacteroidales bacterium
GTATGGCGGCAAACGCAGGGACAGCCCTGGTTGGTGAATGCCATTGCCCGTGAAGTCACAGAGAAAATACTTCAATCCGATTACACAAAGCCGGTGACCGTCGAAATGGTCACCACTGCCATCCAGACCATCATCCTGCGCCGCGACACACACATCGACAGTCTGCTGGAACGCCTGAAGGAAGAACGGGTACGGCGCGTAATGGAGCCGGTGATCATCGGGGAACTGTCGGAAATCGACATACTGTCGGACGACTACCGTTACACCATAGACCTCGGTCTGATACGGGAAGCCGGCGGAACCATCATGCCTTCCAATCCGATATATGCCGAGGTGATCATCCGGGCGCTGAGCGCCAACTCGCAAAAAGACCTTGCCGAAAGCAGGTATTCCTACCAAATGTCGCGCTACCTGAAAGCCGGACGTATCGACATGAACCTCCTGATACGGGATTTCCAGACTTTCTGGCGGGAAAACAGCGACGTGTGGGTAGAACGTTACGACTACAGAGAAGCCGCTCCCCACCTGATTTTGCAGGCTTTTTTGCAGCGGGTGATCAACGGGGGAGGAAACATCATCCGCGAATTTGCCGCCGGACGCAAGCGGCTGGATTTGTGCGTGGTGTTTGAAGGACAAAAATATCCCGTGGAACTGAAACTCCGCTACGGCTCCAAAACCGAAGACAAAAGCTGTTCCCAAATCGCCGGTTACATGGATACGCTGGGCTGCACCGAAGGCTGGCTGTTGATTTTCGACCGCCGTCCGGACGTTGCCTGGGACGATAAAATCTACTTCAAACAGGAGGAGGCGGAGGGCAAAACGGTGTATGTGGCAGGCTGCTGAGGAGGTACACAGGACTTGCAGCAGCGGGTGCGGCGTCCCCGTCAAACAGCCATCATGACGTTAATGCATTGACCCTGTCGCCTTCGGTGGAAAATTTTTTTCATAATATTTTTTTTTGATATAAAAAAATATTATAACTTTGTCGCTGTTCTTTCAAAAATTCCGTAACAGGGATGAGCGGATCCCGGACAGGGCGCCGAACATGGAAAACATCCGGACAACCGCAGGGGACGGAACGCCAAATTCCTTCCCTTCATCATGCGCCGCAGCCGGTGCGGAGCATCAATTTTTAATTACATCAGTAAAATCAAAGAAAATGAACAGGAATATTTTTTTAGCGGGACTGCTGTCCTGCGCAGTGGCAGCGGGGATTTCCTCGTGCAAAAAGGAGAAGGAAAAGACGGAAGAGCCGGAGAGCAGCGCGATCACCGAAATCAGGGCGACCGTGAGGGACGGGAACAGCTACAACAACAGCGTGGATTCGGTGAAGGTGGTGACGTATGTGTGGGACACGGATCCCAAATACAGCACTCCCGTGGTCGTAGCCGGCGGAAAGTATGAAAACGGCGGTTTCAGGATTGCCCTGCCTGCCTCCGTAAAGGCGGAATACCTCTATTCGCGCGACTTTCCGGAAGGCGTGTCGGTAAGCAACCCGGCGGTGAAAACGGCAGAGGTGTATCTCCACGGTTACAAGAACGGCGAGAGGACGGTCTTTTCCTTTTGGTATGAAAATGACGGCACGGACGTCGAATATCACTATGCGGACAGGGACGCAATCATCACCGGAGCGGCTCCTCCATACGACGATAAAGGAAATACCGGGCAGAATACCTACGCCATTTCCTACAAAAAGGGCTGGAACATGGTGTACAGGGTGAAAACCCAGTCGGGCAAGGAATATACGTATCACCACACCACCACGCCGCAAACAGGCTTGGAATGGTTTGCCAACGATCATTAAGCGCATCGGCGGAAATATTTAATTACATCAGTAAAATCAAAGAAAATGAACAGGAATATTTTTTTAGCGGGACTGCTGTCCTGCACAACGTACACCTTTACTACCACGCCGCAAAGCGGACTGACGTGGCATTTTGATTTTTAATTCCGCATCTTCAAAAAAAAATTGTATCTTTGCTTTTTTATAAGTTATATCCCATGAGGAATATAAATAAAAAATATTTTGAGTATGAAACATGAATTTGGTAAGTGGCTGATGGATGTGGCAAAGTACATCTTTACAGCAGTAGTATTTTCAACATTTCAGCGATAGAAAACAAAACAGTTATCTGTGTCGCAGGATTTGCCTGTGTGTTTCTGATGTTATCTATAGGGTTATATTTAATTAAAAAACAGTAAATATGGAAACGATTATAACATTCGGTTTTGTTATTGTAATAGCAGTAGTAGGAAGACTTTACTTTTGGTATCAAGATAAAAAGGAAGAAAAAAGTTCGTCGAGTACGGGCAACCAAAAAGGAAAAGTTTCGTAAAGTACGGGCAACCCAAAAGGTTGCCTTTTTTAAGCTGCATGCGATGCGAATTTCTTCCGCTGCTGTTTGCAGGGAAAAGAAAAAACGCTAATTTTGTAAAAATAAAAAAGGCACGATGAAAACGACGGAAGAATACCTCAGCCTGTTGCGGCAATACAAGGCTGCCCACGCAAAGGAATACGGCATTGAGCGCATGGGCATATTCGGTTCGGTGGCGCGCGGAGAGCACACCGAAGAGAGCGACGTGGACATATATTACGAGGGTCCCTCCTTAGGATTGAAATCATTCGGACTTGAACGGGAAATAGAGGAATTTCTTGGCGTCCGCATAGACCTTATTCGCAAGCACAACAACATAAGACCGCGTTTTATGGAACGCATCATGAAGGATATTATTTATGTATGACAAGAATTTAATTGTTGATTTACTCTGTAACATAGAAGATTCGTTAGCCCTGATTATCGGACAGACGGCACATATTCGGTCGGCAAATGATTTCATATCTACTCCCGAAGGCATTTTCACGTTGAACGGTGTATGCATGAACCTTTTTGTAACAGGTGAAGCAGTGAAAAATATCAACCGACATACCGGCAAAGAATTACTGTCAAAATACCCATCCGTTCCATGGCAGGATATTATGAGAATGCGTGACAAAATAGCGCATCATTATTTCGATATTGACGCCGAAAAAGTTTTTGATATTCTCCGCAATGATGTTCCGCCATTGTTGGCTGTTATCAAGCAAATAAAAGAAGATTTGTGCAGGACAAATTAAGCAACCGACCGGCTAATTCTTCGGTCTTACGTCTTCGATCTTCATCCCGTTGATGCGATTTTTTTCAGCGCTGTTTGCAGGGAGAAGAAAAAAGGCTAATTTTGTAGCGGAAAACAATGTGAATTGTTTCCGAATGTACGATCGAAGCGTCAAGTCCGGTAGCCGGCGGAAAAAGCGTTATAACCGTGAGAATACGGCTGTGATGATACTGCTTTGATCCCATAAAATGGCATTCATTAATTGAACTTACGGATACTATTGTTTCCGCACCGTCATTTCTGCTTGTTTGATTGCACAATAATCACTACCAATATTTCCCAACAATATTTCCCGGAAAATCCCATGCGGGAAATACGCTCTTTCCTTTCAATTTTTCGGAGGTCCGAAAGTACAAATACCTTCGGCAAGGCTGATCAGGTTTTCATCGATGGCTTTGTGCAGTTTGATGGTCTTGTTCAGCGGCACTTGTACGATCACGTCGTTGACCACGCCCACCATAATGCTTTTCTGGTTGTCGAGCAGGGCTTCCACCGCTGCCGCCCCCATTCGGCTGGCAATGATCCTGTCTTTGGCGCTGGGCGATCCCCCGCGCTGGATGTGTCCGAGAATGGAAACCCGTATGTCAAACTGCGGAAATTCGGGGGTGAGCATGGAAGCGATTTCCATGGCGCTTCCCTCTTCCAGTCCTTCGGCTACCAGAATGATGCTTGACTTGTTTTTGCGCGCACGTTCGGCAAGAAATCTGCGCGCCTTCTCAATCTGGTTTTTTTCTTCCGGTATCATGATGATTTCGGCGCCGGAGGCAATACCGCTGTTGATTGCCACGAATCCGGCTTCGCGTCCCATCACTTCAACAAAAAAGATGCGGTTGTGCGAACTTGCGGTATCCCTGATTTTATCGACCGCTTCCACCACCGTGTTCAGTGCGGTGTCGTAGCCTATGGTGTAGTCGGTACCGTACAAATCGTTGTCAATAGTGCCGGGTATCCCGATGAACGAGATGTCGTACTCCATGGACATGATATTGGCGCCGGTAAAAGAACCGTCGCCGCCGATGACCACCACCGCGTCCAGCCCGATACGCTTGAGCTGTTCGTAAGCCTCCCGTCGACCTTCCGGTTCGCGAAAACGTTTGCTGCGCGCCGTTAGCAGGAATGTTCCTCCTTTCTGGATGACGCCGCTTACCGTTTCCGAATTCATCTGAAAAATATCCCCGTCAATCATTCCTTCATACCCCCTTCGTATGCCGAAAACCTCCAGACTGTTGTTGATACCTGCCCGCGTTACGGCGCGGATAGCCGCGTTCATTCCCGGAGCGTCGCCTCCCGACGTTAATACGCCAATTCGTTTAATCTTGTTCATTATATATCTTTTTTTATCGTTAATCCTGTTTTTTTTGATAAACTCTAACATAATCAATTTCAAACCTGAGCGGAAAACTGTCGTCATCAATACCGTGCGCTCCGCCCCAGTTGCCGCCGACAGCCACATTCACCAGCAAGCGGAAATGTTTGTCGAAGGGCCATAGTCCATGATCGTCATTTTCCCTGTCAAAACTGAAATAACGGACGTCATCCACATAAAACCGGCATTGCGTCGCTTCCCATTCAAGCGTGTAGGTGTGAAAGGCGCTGCCGGCGTCAGGTACGTTGATACTGCCGCCTTTCTGGGTTTTCAGCACATGGTTTAGCTTTTTTGTATGTACGGTACCGTGTACCACAGCAGGGTCATAGCCCACATTTTCCATGATGTCGATTTCCCCGCTGCCGGGCCATCTGCCGTAAGCCTGTTCCGTGGGGAGCATCCAGAGGGCGGGCCACGACCCTCTCCCCGAAGGCAATTTGGCTCTGATCTCAAACCGTCCGTATAACCAGCTTTGTTTGGTAAACAGCCGCGCGGAAATATAATGCTTTCCTTCCATGTCTTTTTTACGGGCGGTAATGTGCAGCAATCCGTCTTTGACCATGGCGGTGGACGTATCTTTATATGTGTAGTACTGCGCCTCGTTGTTGCCCCATCCTGTGGCATTGCCTTTCGTATCGAAATCCCATTTGTCGGGATCGGGCAAACCGGCTTCGTCAAATTCGTCACTCCATACCAACTTCCACTCTCCCGACAGTTCCGCTGTCCGGGGCGATGGTTCTCCGGTATAACCCGTCATTGTAACACAGAAAATTACAACGATAAAAAGTTTATATGCCATCTTATTCATCCTGCAAAGTTATACATAATTTTTAAACGTGCGATAAAAAAATTTATTACGGGATACATTCGGGAATTTTTTTCTTTTTTTTCAGCCCGGTCAGAAGAAATATTCCCGTCAGGATGAACGGAATGCTCAGTATCTGTCCCATATTCAGTATCATATCCTTTTCAAAGCCTACCTGTTTTTCTTTCACGAACTCAATCAGAAAACGTATGGAAAAGAGCAAAATCAGGAATATTCCTGAAAGTGCGCCCGGGCGGTCGGCGATCTGTTTCTTGAAATACAGGCAATACAACAGCCCGAAAACAGCAAAATACGACAGCGCCTCGTAGATCTGTGCAGGGTGTCGCGGAACGGTTTCGTGCATCCCGACAAACAGAAATCCCCATGGCAGAGAGGTTTCCGTGCCGTATATTTCGGAATTCATCAGGTTTCCGATGCGAATGAACACCCCCGACAAAGCTGCCGCCACCACCATCCGGTCGAGCAGCCAGAGAAAGGGACGATGTTCTGCGCGCGAAAACACAAACAATGCCGCCAGTATGCTGATGGCTGCTCCATGACTTGCCAGCCCCTGATAGCCCGTAAAGCGCCACACGCCCTGTGCATCGCATACAAATGGCGAAATGATTTCGAGCGGACGGGACAAAAAATAATCCGCTTCATAAAACAGACAGTGTCCCAACCGTGCGCCGATAAACGTACTTATCACCATGTACCAGATCAAACGGTCGAGTTCTTTCAGCGGGATGCCTTCCCTGCGAAACATCTTCCGGACAATGCAATAGCCTGAAAAAAAAGCTATCCCGAACAATAAACTGTACCAGCGGACAGAAAAAAAACCGATATGAAAAATTTCGGGGTTCACATCCCACACAATCGAAGCTAAATGAAACATTTACAAATTGTTTTAACTGTTTACCGTTCTAATTCACCGCTTCAAAGTTAAATATTTTGTTGATAAAAAATATGCCTGCGACTGTATCATCATTTGAAATATATATCTACTTTTGGGCAAAATTTTAGAATGTTACAATTCTGTAATGAAAACGATTGATGAAATTTGCAGGATATTTCTGGATGACCCCAATTCCATCTTTTACGTTCTCAGTCATCGGGAAAAACAGGTTTTTCGTAATCGACTGGTTTCGCGCACTTACCGTAAGGGAGAATATATTTTCCGCGTTGGAGATATTCCCAACCGGTTGATTTGTCTGGCGGCGGGGAAAGCCAAAGTCTTTCAGGAAGGCGCAGGTGGTCGCGAACAGATTGTTCGGATGGCTAAACCCATTGGTTTCATCGGCTATCGCGCGCTGTTTGCGGGTGAAATACACGCGGCGTCGGCTGTAGCCATTGAGGAATCGGAGGCGGTAAGCCTCGACCGCGAAACCCTGTTAAGCATCATGGACGCCAACAGCAGACTGTGTCAACTGATTATTAAATCGTTGGCGGCGGAATTGGGATTTTCCTATTATCGCACCGTCACCCTTACCCAAAAACAAATGCCCGGACGGTTAGCCGAATCGTTGCTTTTTCTGAAGGAAACCTACGGTTTTGAAAATGACGGCGTCACACTGAAAATATGCCTGTCGCGTGAAGACATTGCCAAACTGTCCAACATGTCCACCTCGAATGCCATCCGTACCCTGTCGGTGTTTGCCGGTCACGGGCTGATCGGCATCGAAGGCAAAAAAATCAAACTCATTGATATTCCCGGACTGGAAGAAATGAGCGACGAACGCAGATTTGACAATTCATTAAAATGTAATGCCTTATGAACGGGAAAAAAATTCATCCGTGGGCTTGGATACCCTCTCTGTACTTTGCACAGGGGCTCCCCTACGAAGTGGTGATGAGGGTAGCGGTAGTGATGTACAAACGTCTGGGCATCGCCAATGCGGATATTGCGCTGTACACCAGCCTGCTGGGGATTCCCTGGATCATCAAGCCGTTTTGGAGTCCCATTGTGGACATACTGAAAACCAAACGCTGGTGGATGGTCGCCATGCAACTGATCATCGGGGCAGGCATGGCAGGAGTAGCGCTTTCCATCCCCGCGCCTTTCTTCTTTCGGGCAACCATGGCGTTTTTTGTCCTGCTGGCGTTCAGTTCCGCCACCCACGACATCTCTATCGACGGGTTTTACATGCTGGCGCTCACACCTTTTCAGCAATCCTACTTCATCGGCATCCGCAGCACTTTCTACCGCACGGCAATGATCACCGGACAGGGCATACTGGTCATGTTTGCCGGATGGATGGAAAAAGTCACGGAGAGCGTGCCTGCCGCATGGTGCATTACCTTTGTGCTGGTAGCCGTACTCTTTGTCCTGCTGAGCGTTTATCACTATTTCATGCTCCCGCGGGTGGAAACGGTTAAAAATAAAGACGCCCAAACTTTTAAAGCCGTTCTTCACGAATTTGCCGGCACATTTGTTTCGTTTTTCCGGAAAAAAGGCATAGCGCCCGCCATTGCATTCTTTCTGCTGTATCGCCTGTCCGAAGCGCAATTGGTAAAAATTGCCTCCCTGTTTATGCTGGACAAACCTCATTTGGGCGGATTGGGACTGGAAACCGGCATGGTAGGGTTTACTTACGGTACGGTGGGCGTCATTGCCTTAGTGCTGGGAGGCATCACCGGCGGGATAGCCATATCGCTGAAAGGGCTTAAATTCTGGCTGGCGCCGATGATGATCGCCATGAACCTTCCCAATCTGGTGTACGTGTATCTGTCCTTCACGCAGACTCAGGCGCTTTGGCTGATCAATGCGGCGGTTGCCGTTGAACAGTTCGGATACGGATTCGGCTTTTCTGCCTATCTGCTTTTTATGATTTACATGTCGGACGGACCGTACAAAACCGCGCATTATGCTATATGCACCGCCCTGATGGCTTTGGGGCTGATGTTGCCCGGCATGGTTGCCGGATGGCTACAGGAATGGTTGGGGTACAAGCTGTTTTTTATATGGGTGATGCTGTGTACCGTTCCTCCCTTTTTCGTGTTGCCTTTCCTGCATATCCACCGCCATTTCGGAATGAAAAACTCACCCAAATGAGCCATTTTATCAAGAAAAAGCAAACTTTCGTCAAAAAAATAATCGGAATCTTGCTCACCATGAGCAAATAGTGTATTTTTGCCGGTAAATATTCAAGTATGAAGAAAGTTTGCAAGATAGTAACAGGAATTATTTTTGTCTTTGTTTACAAAACTGCATATTGCCAGTCGTTGATAGAGTTACCGCGTCCCGTAGTTTTTACGGAAACGGAACTTACGCTGGAAGAAGATGAAATGTGTATTGACTCGTTGATCCATCTGGCGAATGAAGGAAATATCGACTCCTTAAAAGTCCCTGCATCCAAACTGTACGGGTATATATGGGACAATCAGTTTGTCAATCCTTACCGGCAAAATGTAATTCACATGCCTGATACCGTCATGATCGACTTTTCGCAATATTGTCATCCTAACAAAAATGTGGTTACTTCCGATTTCGGTTTCCGCAGAGGGTGGCGTTTTCACTATGGCATTGATACACGGCTCAAAGTGGGCGACTCTATCTGTTCCTCTTTCGACGGCATGGTACGCATTGTCAAACGGGGACGCGCATACGGACATTATGTCGTCATCAGGCATTTCAACGGGCTTGAAACCGTTTATGCACATCTGAGCAAAACGCTGGTGAAAGTCAACCAGGTCGTCCGCGCCGGAGAAGTCATTGCTCTGGGCGGAAACACGGGTCGTTCCACAGGTCCGCACCTGCATTACGAGATACGCTATCTCGGACAGCCTGTCCCTCCGCGCGAGTTGATCGACTGGGAAAATTACACGGCAAAGTACAGAATTGTTGACTTGTGCGCACAGCATTTTGCCTATGCCGAAGAACTGGAAAAAATCCGTTATTATACCGTGAGAAAAGGAGATACCCTGTTCGGTATTTCACGCAAGATAGGCGTCAGTATGGATCAAATTTGCCGGTTGAACAAAATCAAAAAGACTTCCATCCTGCGTATCGGGCAAAAATTGAGATATACATGACCTTTCCGTCACCGGAGACAAATAAACTCAAATTGTCCATTAGTCCAATATCTTACTGTGTTTATAGACCCCGATAATTTCTAATGACCGCATTGTGCGGGCTGCGAAAACCGTTCCCCGCAACTTTTGGGGAAAGTTCCGGCAACTCCCTGACTTCGACAGTGGGACACCCTAAAAGTTTTCCCGGAAATTTAGGTCAAATTGGAATATCGGGAAACAATGCAAACATTCCCGGCTTGCCATCACAGATAATTGATTGAATATACTGCATTCGGTTGAGTTTTGAGTTTTCGTACCCCGCACTGCGCTTCGCTTGTACGGGGTTATCAAAAGGCAACCCCTGTCGGGGTTGCGCACAGCCCTGCATAGACGTAAAACG
>JAISRX010000088.1 GCA_031273395.1 Bacteroidales bacterium
AGTTCGATAAAAACCTTACCCGTGTGTATGAGTATGGCATTGAAAAATTCGGCTACCTTCAGGCTGAGCGCTACAACGACAAGATAAGGAGAGCCTTGTCCACGCTTTCCACTTTCCACAGCATGTATCCCGAATGTCGCCATCTTGCCACCAAAAGCCGCATGTACCGCAACATCATCCTCGATGCACATCTGATTATTTACCGTATTACAGACGCCCGTATTGAAGTTTTGGATATCATCCATTCCGCATCAAGTATCCGCAAAATTCGCGGCGTTCGCAATATTCGCCTGTAAAGTAGGGGCAAGGCGCGCCTTGCCCCTACCATCGCGGGCAAGTCCCGCAGGGACGATATGTGCATCACCGGATGCGGTTCATTCCGTCAGGAATGGCAGCTCGGTAGAAAACAGTATCCCCAACCGGTCCCTCATTCCGTAGGAATGTAACATTCCTGCGGAATGAAGAATGGTGGCGGATATTTATTATTTCTACCGAGCTTTACATTCCTAACGGAATGCCTTGCCGGCACAATTCCCCATGCGGCAAAGTCCCGCAGGGACGACACTTTATTAACCGTATGCTTCAGCTTACGGACAACACAAGCCCCCATACGGTACAACAAACGCCCTTCACCTCCGTAGAGACGCGGCACGCCACGTCTCTACAACCGCACCTGTCGGCGCGGCGGGCGCAGCCAATCCCGACAGGGATTAAAACCATGTCAGGGTCAACGCAGGGGCGGGTCTTGCACCCGCCCTTGCACCCGTTGTGCCGTTTTGCATTGAGGGCAGGCGCAAGACCTGCCCCTACGGTCGCGGTGACGGGAGACGCGACGCGACGCGTCTCTACAACCGCACCTGTCGGCGCAGGTGTAACGCACCACCACAGCAGGTGTAACGCACCACCACCGCAGGTGTAACGCACCACCACCGCAGGTGTAGCGCAACACCACCGCAGGTGTAGCGCAACACCACCGCAGGTGTAGCGCAACATCACCCTCAGTGTAGCGCAACATAAGCTACGGAAAACAACACCGTTCGGAGGGCACGTAGGGGCAAGGCGCGCCTTGCCCCTGCCATCGCGGGCAAGTCCCGCAGGGACGACTTGGATCTGCCGCAACAGAAAGTGTCGTCCCTGCGGGACTTGGGAGAGTATGGATGCCGTCTGTCCGTAAGCTGAAGCTTACGGTTAATAAAGTGTCGTCCCGTGCGGGACTGCCCGGTACAACAAACGCCCTTCACCTCCGTAGAGACGCGGCATGCCGCGTCTCTACAACCGCACCTGTCGGCGCGGCGGGCGCAGCTAATCCCGACAGGATTTTGCATCCCGTTGGGGTTGTTCCTGCAAGGCATGTCGCTGCCGTTAAAAAAATAACCGTTTAATTTTTTTTTCCAATTCCAAAGGCTATCTTTGTACCGTTAATTATAAACAGCGAAAAATTCAGATGTTATCAATCCGCAATTTGTATGCCTCCGTTGCCGGCAACAGGATATTAAAAGGCTTAAACCTCGAAGTAAAGGCGGGAGAGGTTCACGCGGTCATGGGTCCGAACGGAGCGGGAAAAAGCACGTTAGCCGCCGTTTTGACGGGACGGGAGGGCTATGAGGTGACGCAGGGGGAAATATTCTTTGAAGGAAGCGACTTGTTGTCGCTGAAGCCCGAAGAACGCGCGGGAAAAGGCATATTCCTCAGTTTCCAGTATCCGGTGGAAATTCCGGGGGTGAGCATGGCAAACTTCATGCGGCTTGCCCTCAACGAGCAAAGGAAATACAGGGGATTACCTCCCGTGCCGGCTTCCGAGTTCCTGAAACGGATGCGCGAAAAGGCAGCGCTGGTAGGGCTTGAATCCACGCTGATCAACCGGTCGGTGAACGAAGGGTTTTCGGGGGGCGAAAAGAAACGCAACGAAATTTTCCAGATGGCAATGCTGGAGCCGGCGCTGGCTATCCTCGACGAAACCGACAGCGGTCTGGACATCGACGCGCTGCGGGTGGTGGCAAACGGCGTAACCGCGCTGACGCGACCGGACAACGCCACTATCGTCATCACGCACTACCAGCGCCTGCTGGAGTATATTGTCCCCGACTTTGTGCATGTGATGGTGGACGGGCGCATCGTAAAATCAGCCGGCAAGGAACTGGCGCTTGAACTGGAAACAAAGGGATACGAATGGCTGATCTCCTGACCGTAGAAGAAATGATTGCCCGTTGCGGTCTTCCGGCGGCGGAAAATACATGCCGCGCGGTGTTCCTCAACGGAAAGCTCGTGCGGCACAATGCCGGCGCGGCGGGCATGATTGCCGGCAGTTTCGACGAGTTGCGGCAGCAGGGCGAGCGGTACGGGCGCATGGCGGCGGAAATGTTCTCCGGGACGACCCTGCCGGAAGGCGACGGTTTTTTTGTGTTCATCCCGGCGCACGCGCAGTCAGGCAAGCCGTTTCAACTGATGCACCTGCTGGACGGACGTCCGGCGGCGCAGGTACGACAGCTGATTCTGGCAGAGGCGGGCAGCGCGGCGGAAATCCTGATATGCAACCACACCGTTGGGGAAGTTCCGGTGGCGTACCACATAGTAACGGAAGCGCTGCTGGGAGAAAAAGCCTCGCTGAACCTGACGTACATGCAGCAAATCAACCGGACATCCGAAGTGCGGACGCATGTCCGCGCGCGGCAAATGGCTCACAGCCGGATGAACACCCATTACATCCTGCTCAACGGCGCTTCCGTACACAACAGCCTGCACGCGACCCTTGAGGGTGCGGGAGCGGAACACATTGCGCGCGGATTGTCGTTCACATGCGAAACGGAGCATATCGCCAACGAAACGCTTGTGGAACACGCCGCGCCCGGTTGCCGCAGCCATCAACTGTTCAAGCACATCCTGTCCGGCGCTTCCACGGGCGTGTTTTCGGGAAAGATCACGGTGAGCAGGGAAGCGCAGCAGACGGCGGCATACCAGCGCAGCAGCAACATTTTGATGGATCCGGCGGCAAGGATGCACATCCGCCCGCATCTGGAAATATATGCCGACGAGGTGAAGTGCAGTCACGGGGCTACCGTGGGACAATTAGATGCCGAAGCCCTGTTTTACCTCCGTTCGAGAGGCGTCGGGGAGCGGGAAGCGCGGAAAATACTGCTTCAGGCATTCGCCGAAGAAACATTGGACGGGATAGGGTGCCAACAGATAAAAAAAGAGGTGGAACGACAAATAAAACAAAAAATGGAAAATTAATGCGCGGAGATTGCATTAATTTTTATACTTTTGAAATCGAAAATTTTAAGAACCCAACATGAAAAAAGTACAGTCAATTCTGTTATTTGCGATTTTGCTTGCCGGCGCGGCAACGGTAAATTCCTGCGTGTCCAGATCCAAATTTACCGAACAAAAAAGGCTGCTGGACAAGTTTGAAGATGAAAACGACAGCCTGATCTCGGCTAACGAGCAGTTGATGGTGACCAACGCCGAACTCCTGTCGAGGATGGGCAATTTGAAAAACGACATACAGCAGATGAAAACCGACTCGGCGGAATATGTCAAAACGATTGCCGATCTGCGGAAAGAAAACCGGCAACTGGAAAACCGGCTTCAGGAGCTGACCATCACGATGCAGGCATTGAAAAAGGGCGCCCAGCAGGAATCGTCCAAGCTGATGATGCAGATAGACGGCATACAGAACGATTTGCAGGCGCGCGAAAAGGAACTGCAAAGACTGTCCGGAGAGTTGGAGGAAAAACGCAAAAACCTGGCGGCGCTGGAGTTGGAACTGGACAGGCGCAACAGGAGAATGGCGGAACTGGAACGGATCATCGCACGGCAGGACTCGGCGGTGAAAGCGCTCAAGAACAAAGTGTCCGCCGCGCTGGTAGGATTGGAAAACAACGGGTTGACCGTCAGCATGAGGGACGGAAAAGTGTATGTGTCGCTGGATGAAAAACTGCTTTTCAAATCGGGCAGCATCGTGGTGGATCCCGCCGGGGTGAGCGCGTTGAAAAAATTAGTGAAGGTGCTGGAACAGAACCCCGACATCAACATCACCATCGAGGGGCACACCGATAACGTGCCGCTGGTATCCAGTCCCTCCATGCACGACAACTGGGATTTGAGCGTCAAGAGGGCTACTTCCATCGTGCGCATCCTGCTGGACAGAACAAGCATTACCCCCGACAGGCTCACCGCCGCAGGGCGGGGCGAGTTTATCCCCGTCGACCCCGCCAACACCTCAACCGCAAGGCAGAAAAACCGCCGCACGGAGATCATCCTGATGCCCAAACTCGACGAACTGTACCAGATGCTCAATTAGAAGGGGCTACAGGAAATAAATAACATGCGCCGGCTTCGAGGTGAAGTCGCATGTTTATAGAAAATAAACGGTGTGTTTCCATTCGACCCCGTCGGGGTCGTACAATAGAGGGATACATCGCTGCTATAAACATTCGACCCCTTCGGGGTCGCACAACAGAGGGGTACGTTTCTTCCATCCTGCTTTTAGAAAAGGGTAGCAACCGTAGGGGCGGGTCTTGCACCCGCCCTTGCGCCGTTTTCATTAAGGGCAGGCGTAAAGCCTGCCCCTGCGGGCGCGGTGACGCCCTATAATCCTGTTTGGGAGATCCCTGCCGACAGCCACGCCGTTGCCTGCGTTGCCGCGGTTATACAGTTCCGTTTCTTCCAAATTCTTACACACTGGAAATATGCAGCACTAAGGAATGGCGAATAAAAAACTTATAACGGATATGAAATTCGACCTCGAAGAGGTCGCATGTTTATAGAAGAAATGTACCCCTCTGTTGTGCGACCCAGAAGGGGTCGAATGAAAACACAACATCGTGTTTCTATAAACATACGATGCATTCGGCATCAAAACCATGATACATTATTTATACTGCATTCGGTTGAGTTTTGAGTTTTCGTACCCCGCACTGCGCTTCGCCTGCGGCTCGCTTGTACGGGGTTATCAAAAGGCAACCCCTGTCGGGGTTGCACACAGCCCCGCATAAAAACGCCAGCCGCCGGTAAGGTTGTTGCCTGCGCAACAATTACAGGAAGCTGGCGTGGAACTGATGCCTTACAGCATGGCGTCTGTTACTGGTTGGCGTTTTCCCTACGGAACCAGCACAAGTACCCCGGTCGCGTTAATAGCGGCATTGGGGTAGGCGGTGGCGACAGGCTCGACCACAGAGGTAGCGGCGTTTTCGACCCAGTTGCCCAGGGTGAATTTTGCCGTCTGGAGGTCGCCGGTGTAGCCGCTCGCTTTGTTGAGTATCTGCGGCGTGGAGATATTTGCCCAGTAGGTTTTCGCGGCGGCGATAGTATAGGGGCTGGCGCTGCAAAGGTCGAGGGTGAAGCCCGTTCCGGTTAACGCGCCGCCCACGTCAATTCTACCGTAGTAGCCAACGCTGTTAGCCAAGACGCTGATACGGTCTATTGCGGGGCTGCCGCTGAGGGTGAGGCGCGCGGCGGAGTTGCTGGTAACAACAACATCATTTCCTGCTTTTCCGGTATTCCCGCTGATGGTTCCGCCTGAAATCACCGTTTTTCCGGCAACGAAAAGTCCGCCCACGCCTCCGTTGAGGCTTGAGTTTCCGGTAATGGTCCCCCCTTCCATGGTAAAGAGGGCAGCAGCGTCAGTATATACAAAAACCCCGCCTGCCGTATTGATGGAAGTGGCGGTGGAGGCGTTACCCGTAACCTTCGAGCCATTTTTCATGGTAAAGCTTCCTTGGTATACATAGACAAGACCGTTGCTGGAGGTATTGGGGGATATTCCCCTGAGGGTAGCGTTGTTGTCCAGCGTAAGGCTGCCGCCTGTGTTAATGGTGAACAAACTGCCGGAGCTTGCAAGCTGAACTGTCCGTTCCCCGCCCGCGCCTTCCAGAGTGATGGCTTTGGTAAGCGTGATTGGGGCGGCGGTTTCATCGCCGTAAAGATAGACAGTTGTTCCGCTATTGGCGGCGCTTATGCGGGCGGCAAGCCCCTTCGTGCCGGGGGTTGCGCCTGCAAGGGCGGTGTTGAAGGCGGCGGTTGCCGTGGCGAGGGCGGTTATTGCCGTTTCAATGCTTGCTACCGTTGCGTTGGCGGCATTATACGCGGTTTGTGCGGCAGCAATGGCGGCGGCATAGTCCGTTTGAACAGCGGCGGCAACTGCCTTTAATCCTACCGGAATGGTGTTGGTTTCTCCCAAAAACACATTGCCTGCGGCATACTGAGTTCCTTCTACAAAGGTTGTCAGCGCATCTTTTGCCGCTGTTGCCGCGTCAATGGCTGCTTGCAGAGCGGCTTTGGCGACGGGGAGAGGGTTGCCTGCCTGCGTAACGTTAATTACGATTGGCGTTGCTCCTGCAGCGGTTACCGTAACGGTTGCCGGCGCGGGCGCGGTGGCGGAAGCATTTGCCGTGGCGCTTACCGTAAAGCCTGCGGCTGTTTTTGTAACCGTACACCATGTTTGGCTCGATACGGCATCCCATGCGCTTTGATTAGTAGCGACGGTAAACGTTGTATTGCCGCTGGGCGTGCCGTCGGCATTAAATACTACTGCACTCTGCGACGGAGAAATACTCAGCGTCGGCGCGGGTGCGTCGTCTTTGTCCTTCTTGCAGGAAATCATCGCTGCAGAAATTGCTGCTGTCATCAGCAGACTTGTCATTACTTTTTTCATCTTACTTATTTATTTATTATTAATTATTTATGCCCAATATGGGCGGGTTATTTATTATTTATTATTTACGATTTTTTGCTGTCATAGGGCGCACACGCAGGTGCGCCCCTACGGTAACGGTATTGTTTTTTCAATTCTTAACTCTTAATTCTTAATTCTCAATTATATTGAAGCTGACCGCCTTTTGTCCCTTGAATGATCCTTTGCCGTGCACCGTGAGCGTGGCGGTGCCGGGAGCGCTGTTGTTTTTGTACGATACCTCGTAGTCGACGGTAAATACCAGTTTTTTGCCTTCGTACATCACCTCGGGCAGCACAATCACCGGTTCGCCCTCGTAATGCCGGTCGGGGATACTTGCCACCACCGCATGGGCAATGTCCGTTTTGGCGTGCCTGTGCGTGTGTTCGTTGAAATAGGCAATCTCCCTGTTGAGTTCGCCGACAAACTGCATGCAGGCAGGGTCGTCTTTGTGCAGCACACTGTAAGCGTCTATGCGTTCCACCATCAGGCGATACACGGCGTCTATCCGTTTCCTGACGTCCCTGAGGCGTTCCTGCGGTCTTCCGGCAAGTTCGGTAT
>JAISRX010000091.1 GCA_031273395.1 Bacteroidales bacterium
ACGGGACAGGTGTTGAGATGGCATTTGCGCATCATCACGCATCCCAGCACGATGAGGGCGCTGGTGGCAAATCCGAACTCCTCCGCGCCCAGCAGCGCCGAAATGATGATGTCTTTGCCTGTTTTGAGCTGTCCGTCGGTTTGCAGGCGCACCACCCCGCGCAGGTTGTTCATCACCAGCGTTTGCTGCGTTTCGGCAAGCCCTATTTCGCCCGGCATCCCCGCATGTCGAATGGAACTGACCGGACTTGCTCCGGTGCCTCCTTCGGCTCCGCTGATGACAATCAGGTCGGCTTTGGCTTTGGCAACGCCCGCCGCAATGGTGCCTACTCCGCTTTCCGATACGAGTTTCACGCTGATGTACGCTTGCGGATTGATATTTTTCAGATCGAAAATCAGTTGCGCGAGGTCTTCGATGGAATAGATGTCGTGATGCGGAGGCGGGGAAATCAGCGTGATGCCGGGCAGGGAGTGGCGTGTGGCGGCAATGATCCTGTCGACCTTGAATCCGGGCAATTGTCCGCCTTCTCCGGGTTTTGCTCCCTGCGCGATTTTGATTTGCAGTTCGTCGGCGTTCACCAGATATTCCGCCGTGACGCCGAAGCGTCCCGACGCAATCTGTTTGATGGCGCTTCGGCGGTTAAGCCCGTCCTCGCCCACCTTGAACCTTTTCGGGTCTTCGCCGCCTTCTCCGGTGTTGCTCCGCCCGTTGATGGTGTTCAGCGCGATCGCCATTGCCTCGTGCGCTTCGCGGCTGATGGAGCCAAAGGACATGGCTCCCGTAACAAATCGCCGGGTGATGGCTTCCACCGGTTCTACCTCGTCAATGGCGACGGGATGGCGCTTGAAGGTGAAGAAGTCACGCAGGAAAACGGGCGCCGGCTTGTCATCGACCATCGAAGTATATTCCTTAAATTTGCGATAATCACCCAAGCGGGTGGCTATTTGCAGCTTCGAGATGGTCTCCGGATTCCACGCATGCTGTTCTCCGTCCCTGCGGTAGGCATACATCCCTGCATTTTTCAATCCGCCCTGCCGCTCGCTGTTGTCCGAAAATCCTTCGTAATGATGCGCCAGCGCGTCGGCGGCAATATCCTTGAGGTCGATTCCGCCGATGCGCGACGTCATTCCCCGGAAATAGCGGTCGAGTACCTGCTGGCTGACGCCTGCCGCTTCAAAAATCTGGGACCCGCGATAACTGCGCAGGGTGGAAATCCCCATTTTGGAAATCACCTTGAAAAGCCCCTTGTTGATGGACTTGATGTAATTCTTTTCGGCGGTTGGGTAATCGAGCTGTATTTCGCGGCGTTTTACCAGATCGTCCAGTACGGCGAACGCCATGTAGGGGTTCACGCCGCTCGCTCCGAAGCCGAAGAGCAGGGCAAAGTGCATCACCTCGCGCGGTTCGGCGGTTTCCACAATGATGGCTATCTGCATGCGTTTGCGCCGTTCTATCAGGTAGTGATGCACGGCGGAGATAGCCAGCAGCGAGGGGATAGCCACCTGCCCGGCATTTACGCCGCGGTCGCTCAATATAATATAATTGTATCCGTCGTCCACCGCTTTCTCTGCCTGCTGGCAGATGTTTGCCAGCGCCTGCTCCATGCCTTTCGCCTGTTTGTCGGCTTCAAAGAGCATGGGCAGGGTCAGCGTGCGGAAGCCCTTGTAGCCCAGATGCCGCAAAATGTCCAGATCGCAGTTGTTGATAATGGGGCTTGGGAATTTCACCATTTTGCACAGGTCGGGCGAAGGATTCAGCAGGTTGGTTTCCTGACTGCCTATGTAGAGCGAGAGCGACATCACCAGTTCTTCCCGGATGGGGTCAATCGGCGGGTTGGTTACCTGGGCGAACAGTTGCCTGAAATAGTTGAAAAGCCGTTGCGGCTTGTCCGACAGCACCGCCAGCGGGGTGTCGTTGCCCATGGAACCTATCGGTTCCTTGCCGTCATTTGCCATCGGGATGATGATCTTTTCAATGTCCTCCAGCGTGTAGCCGAAAGCCCGCAGCAGTTCGGGATACTGTTCCACCGTATGTTTGACGGTACGCCCGGATGATATTTCCGAGAGAATGATCCGGTTTTTCGACAGCCATTCGCGGTAGGGATAAGCGCTGGCGAGTTCCTTCTTCAGTTCGGCGTCGTAATGCACTTTACCTTCTTTGACGTCTATCATCAGCATTTTACCGGGTTGCAGGCGTCCGCGTTCTTTTATTTCCGCCGCATCAAAGGGCAGTACTCCGGCTTCGGAAGCCACCACCATCATGTCGTTGTTGGTGATGAGGTACCGGGCGGGGCGCAGTCCGTTGCGGTCGAGCATGCCGCCCGCATAGCGTCCGTCGGTGAAAAGAAGCGTAGCCGGTCCGTCCCACGGTTCCATCAGGATACTGTGGTATTCGTAAAAGGCTTTCAGGTCGTCGGAGATGGGGTTTTTGGCGTTCCAGCTTTCCGGAACGAGCATGGCAAGCGCATGGGGCAGGCTTTTGCCGGACATCACCAGAAACTCCAGCACATTGTCCAGCGAGGCGCTGTCGCTCATACCCGCCTGCACAACGGGAAAGATATCGTCAATTTTGCCGAGCCTGTCCGCCTTCAGGATGCTTTCGCGGGCTTCCATCCAGTAGCGGTTGCCGCGTATGGTATTGATTTCGCCGTTGTGTCCCAACAGACGGAAGGGTTGCGCCAAATCCCACGAAGGAAAGGTGTTGGTGCTGAAACGCGAATGTACCAGCGCCAGTCCGCTCGTGAAATAGGGATTGGTAAGGTCGGGAAAATAGCTGCGCAACTGCGTGGAGGTGAGCATCCCCTTGTAGATCACCCGTTTTGTGGACAGGCTTGCGATATAAAAGCTGCGTTTGTGCGCCAGGGATGATTGCAGCACCTTTTTCTCCATTTTGCGCCGGGCAATATAGAGTTTGATTTCCAGTTCTTCTGGATTTTCCCCGCCGGTGACAAAAATTTGCCTGATAACGGGTTCGTTTTCTCTCGACATATCGCCCAGAATATCGCTGCACACCGGCACATTGCGTATTGCCAGCAGGTTCAGCCCTTCTTTTTCGAGGGTATCTCGCACTACGCTCAGGCAGAGTTCCGCCTGTTCGGTTTCCCTGGGAAGAAAAATCAGCCCAGTTCCGTATTTACCGATGGCAGGCACCGGAATACCTTGCAGGAGAATAAATTCGTGCGGTACCTGTATGGTGATGCCTGCGCCGTCGCCTGTTTTGTTGTCGGCATTCTCCGCGCCGCGGTGCAACATGTTTTCCAGTACTTGCAGTCCTTTTTCCACGATGTCGTGAGATTTGTCGCCCTTAATGTGCGCCAGTAGCCCCACGCCGCATGCATCATGCTCATTGTCGGGATAATATAAATTATTCATGAATGACGGATTATATCTATTTATTTTTTAATCAAAACACCGCAAAATTAATAAATTTTCATCAAAACACCGTTACCAAATTCAAAATCTCGCAAGAAAAAATCCGGTTGATTTTAAATCGGCAGCAACGGGCAATAAAAAGGGGGTTATTTTATGCGGATGGCAGCATTATTCAATGTATTGGTAACAGATCGTCATTCTTTGATAAAAAGACGGCATGTCTGCGAGCCGGAGGAACGGTCGGAAAATAAAAAATGCAAATGGAAAATGAAAACACCCATGCCAATCAGAAATACACAGGGATATGATGATCCCCATCCCTGACAGGGTCAGCGTGTAGCCTGCAAGGTAAGGCGTTGTCATTAAATAAGTATATCAGGAGAACCACCCCCTGCCACCTCCAGAGGAGGGAATCCCCTGTACACGACGGGTAAGATTACAATCCCGGATGAAGCGTTTATGTCGATAAATGATACATTTATTTATCGACAACTCCTAAGTATATATCCGGGTTTAGGGAATGTTTGCAAACACAGGAAGGCTGGGCTGTCGCCGTCGCAACGATGCGGTTGGGACGGTTGCGTCATTGCGGAGGAGCATTTTCCGCCTGCCGT
>JAISRX010000118.1 GCA_031273395.1 Bacteroidales bacterium
ATGCAGGGCTGTGCACAACCCCGACAGGGGTTGCCTTTTGATAACCCCGTACAAGCGAAGCGCAGTGCGGGGTACGAAAACTCAAAACTCAACAGAATGCAGTATACATTATTTATTTCACGTTCCTGAATGTCCATTAGGCGTCGCCGGCGTTTGCCGTGCAAAGCGGCGCGCTGCACAGGCAGAGAACCGACAGTCCGTACAGCAGGGAAGAAACATGCGTTGTCATCGGGCGGAAGATGTTTACCGGCAGCCTGTTGTTCAGTTCGTTTTGTATTTGAACCGGACGGACGCCAACTCGCTGTTTGCCCGGACTATTTTTTCCTCCAGCGATGTTTTGTAGGCAATTATCCGGTTCATCAGTTCGCTGTCGGCAACTGCAAGGATTTGCGCGGCAAGTATTCCGGCGTTTTGCGCTCCGTCCAGTCCAACGGTAGCCACCGGTATGCCGGGCGGCATTTGCAGGATGGACAGGATGGAGTCCCAGCCGTCGATGGAGATCGACGCCTTGATCGGTACGCCTATGACGGGCAGTGGCGTCCATGCGGCAATAACTCCCGGCAGGTGCGCCGCTCCGCCCGCCCCCGCTATGATCACGCGGATGCCGCGCGCGTGCGCCCCGCGAGCAAATTCCGCTGCCTGCCCCGGAGTGCGGTGTGCCGACAGGGCATGTATCTCAAACGGTATCCGGAAATCGTCCAGAATGATTGCCGCTTTTTCCATTATGGGTAAATCGGATGTACTTCCCATAATTATGCTTATCTTTGCCTCCATAAAAATCAATTTATTTCGGGACAAAAATAATACAAGTTCCCGTAATTTCTAAATCGTTATAATAAGATGAAAGACATTTCTTTATTGGACAAGCATTTCAGGGTGATCATCAGTTGTGCTCAAATAAAAACCGGCATTGAACATGTTGCCGACCGCATCAACAGCGATTATCGCGACAGGGAAATTCTTTTCATTGCCGTTTTGAACGGATCCTTTATGTTCGCCGCCGAACTGGTGCGCAGGATAAAGCCGCTTTGCCGCGTTTCCTTTGTAAAGGTAGCCACGTACCAGGGGGATGTTTCGGGAGGCGTGGTGAAGGAACTGATCGGGTTGAAGGAAGACCTGAACGGGAAGCATGTAATTCTGGTGGAAGACATTGTCGACACGGGATTTACGCTGGATCACGTGATGGCTCAGATCAAGTCGAACTATCGACCGTCAAGCGTTGCAGTGGCGACGCTGCTGTTCAAGCCGCAGTCGTATCGCAAAAGTATTCCGGTGGATTACGTGGGATTTGAAATACCCAACGACTTTGTGATCGGATGGGGGCTGGATTACAACGGATACGGGCGAAATCTTGAAAATATTTATTCGATAGCGGAATAGGTAAAAGGAGCATTTGAAATAAGAATAGAAAAAAGCGATTAAAAATGTTGAATATTGTGTTATTCGGAGCGCCGGGTGCGGGCAAAGGGACGCAGGCGGCATTGCTGGCAGAGAAACGGGGGCTGGTTCATCTGTCCACAGGGAACCTGTTGCGACAGGAAATTTCGTCGGGGACAGCCACGGGCAAAATTGCCCAAAGGCTCATCGACAACGGCGAGCTGGTTCCCGACGGGATGGTGATCGGGCTGATCCGCGAGCAACTGGAAAAACATGCGAACGCCGGCGGGTTTATTTTCGACGGGTTCCCGCGCACGCCGGAACAAGCCGCCGCGCTCGACCTGCTGATGGAAGAAAAGGGGATGAGCGTATCCGCAATGGTGGCTCTGGAGGTAGCGGTGGAAGAACTGACCGACCGTCTGCTGAAAAGAGGCAGGGAGTCCGGACGTGCGGACGATCGCTCCTTCGACGTGATACAAACCCGCATTAACGTCTATCATCGAAAAACGACGCCCGTTATCGAATATTACAGGGCGCAGCGCAAATATCATCCGGTGGACGGGACGGGAAGCGTCGAAGACATTTCCGAGCGTTTGTACCGCTACATCATTCATCTGTAAACTAAAGCAAACTGTTATGGCAGAGTCCAATTTTGTTGATTACGTAAAGGTTTTTTGCCGGTCGGGCAACGGGGGGGCGGGATCCGCTCATTTCCACCGCGACCGTTTCACCGTCAGGGGCGGTCCGGACGGCGGCGACGGAGGACGCGGCGGTCACATCATCCTGAAGGGAAACCGCCACCTGTGGACGTTGATACATTTGAAGTACCGTCGCCATCTGTTTGCCGGAAACGGCGAAAACGGCGGCAGCGCATTGAAAACCGGCGCCGACGGCGCGGACAGGACGGTAGAAGTGCCTTTAGGCACGGTGGTGCGCGACGCCGAAAGCGGCGAGATGCTTTTCGAGATCACCCGCCACGATGAAACGCGCATACTGGCAAAAGGCGGACGCGGCGGTTTGGGCAACGATCATTTCAAATCGTCCGTCAATCAGGCGCCGCGTTATGCGCAACCCGGCGAACAGGGCGAGGAGGGATGGAAAACGCTGGAACTGAAAATTCTGGCGGACGTCGGTCTGGTGGGGTTTCCCAACGCCGGAAAATCAACGCTGCTCTCGGTCATGTCGGCGGCAAAGCCCGAAATTGCCGACTATCCGTTTACCACCCTCACGCCCAACCTTGGAATGGTAGCCTGCCGCGACAACCGTTCGTTTGTGCTGGCGGACATCCCCGGCATCATTGAAGACGCGCATCTGGGCAAGGGATTGGGCGTTCGCTTTCTGCGCCATGTGGAACGAAACTCCATGCTCCTCTTCCTCATACCGGCGGACAGCAAGGACATAGAGGCGGAATACGGCGTCCTGCTCAACGAACTGCGACAGTACAATCCGGAGTTGCTCGACAAAAAGCGGCTGATTGCCGTCAGCAAGTGCGACATGCTGGACGACGAACTGACCGGAGAAATGAAAGCCGCACTGGCAAAGCTCTCGCCGGTGTTCATCAGTTCCGTGTCGGGAAAAGGACTCTTGCAGTTGAAGGATCTTATCTGGAACAAATTAACGGAGGACATGTGATGATAGAATATCTGAACGGTTGGGATACCGCGTTTTTCCGCCTGATCAACGGATGTCATCACGCGGTTTTCGATGCGCTTTTCGGCATGTTGAGCCGGCACTGGAACATTGCACTGGCGCTGGCGCTTGTTTTCGGCTTGGTCACCTTGCGGAAAGCGCCCAAAACATGGTGGCTGACGCTGGTCTGCATCGCTCTTTCCTTTCTGATTGCTGACAGGGTTTCGGTGATGTGTTTCAAGGACGTCGTTTGCCGGCTGCGTCCCTGCCATGCCCTGGAGAATGTGCGCACCCTGCACGGATGCGGCGGCATGTACGGCTTTGTTTCTTCCCATGCGGCAAATGTTTTTTCGCTGGCGACGTTTTTTTCGCTCCTGTATCTCCGCAAGGTAAAAACGCTCCCGTGGATCATGTTTGCCTGGGCGCTGCTGGTGGGCTACAGCCGGATATATCTCGGAGTGCACTATCCGCTGGACGTGATTTGCGGCGCGTTGCTGGGCGTTGCAAGCGGAACGGCATGTTACGCCGTCTTTCTCAATGCGAGCCGCCGGATGGAACGCAAAAAACGCAAACGGGTCACTTAGCCATGTCGATACAAATGGAAAAGTGATTGGAAGCTCCGGCTAAATGCCAGATCGACCGCGCGTATTCCACGCGAAAGCGCGACAGGTGAATGGCTGCTCCCCACGAAAAACCGACCATTCCCGTTCGCGACGGCGCCTTCATCTCCTGACGGCGGTGGTAGTTGTAGCCTCCCCGCAGTATCAAGCCGCGAAAAGGCATACATTCCACTCCCAGCACCACGTGCCGCATCAGTTCGTCGGCATACAGCCCTATTCCCTTCTTCGCGACGTTTTCCTCCTCCGCCGAAGCGCCGCCTCGCTCGCCGTCCGTTCCCAGACGGAGCCGCTCCAGATGCTGCAACGTCAGCGAAAAACGGAAAGGCGCATGTTGCAGCTGCTGCGACATGCCCGCCTGTATCTCGAAAGGGACGGCTTCACGCCTGTTCCCGGCATAGGCGGTGATTTGCCCGCCCATGTTTCGCAGCACCACCGCAGCGGTAAACAACCGGTCAGGATGCCGGTAGGTCACCCCCAGATCCACCAGCAGCCCATACGAGGAATACCGCTCGAAAACCGACAGCAGCGGCTTTACGTTCACCCCCGCCGTCAGCCTGCCGTCATACGGCGGAAGGGGGCGCGAATACGTAAAATTGAAGGCATATTCGGCAGCGGTGAACGATCCCGTGATGATCCCCGTCATGTCGGCTTCCGTAAAACTGCCGTAATTGACATAGTGTATGCCCGCCGCAAAGGTTCCTGCATGCGGATATGACCGCGCATACGCCGCATACCCGAAATTGATGCCCGCCGGGTATTTCACATAGTCAAGCGACAGACGCCGGTCGGAGGCGCTGTCCGTCAGGGCGGGATTGTAGAAAGCCAGGGCAGGATTGCCGTCGGGAACGGCAATGACTTTTCCTCCCAATGCAGCCACCTGCGGCGAAGGCGTCAAATTCAGAAAACCATACACGGAAGTCCCCCCCACCTGCGCCCGTACCGCTGCGGAGAAGCACGCAATCACCGGAAAGACATACCGCCATCTGCTAACATTCATTTAATAGACCGGAAAAAGATAAAGTGCAAATGTAATGATTTTTGGGAGATTCGGCGTTGCTTTCCATTGTCGGGTAGCTACGTTCCCCATCCGTCTTTGTCGAGGCTGCGGTACTGTATGGCTTCCGAGAGGTGCTGCACCTGTATGTTTTCCGAAGCTTCCAGATCGGCAATAGTGCGCGACACTTTCAGGATGCGGTCGTAAGCGCGTGCGGACAATCCGAGCTTCTGCATGGCAATCTTCATGATGTTTTGTCCTGCGGCGTCCGTCCGGCAATATTTTTGCAGCATTTTGGAACTTATCTGCGCGTTGCAGTGTATCCCTTCATAGTCGGCATACCGTACCTTCTGCATGTTGCGCGCGGCGATCACCCGTTCGCGGATCGCGGCGCTGAGTTCTCCCCGCCGTTGTTCGGACAGCTTGTCGAAGGGTACGGGGACTACTTCAATATGAATGTCGATTCGATCAAGCAGGGGACCCGAAATGCGGCTGAGGTATTTTTGCACCAGTCCGGGCGGACACATGCACTTTTTTTCCGGATGATTGTAGAACCCGCAAGGGCAGGGGTTCATGGAGGCAACCAGCATGAAGCTTGCCGGATATTCCACCGCGAACCGGGCGCGTGAAATGGTGATGACGCGGTCTTCGAGCGGTTGACGCATTACTTCAAGTACCGTGCGTTTAAATTCGGGCAGTTCGTCAAGAAACAACACGCCGTTGTGCGCCAGCGATATTTCGCCGGGTTGCGGGAAAGAGCCTCCGCCCACCAGCGCCACGTCGCTGATGGTGTGGTGGGGGGAACGAAACGGTCGTCGCGTGATCAGCGAAACGTCCCTGTTGGTTTTCCCGGCTACCGAGTGTATTTTGGTCGTCTCCAGCGCTTCTTCGGCGGTCAGTGGCGGCAGGATGCTCGGCAGGCGCTTCGACAGCATGGTTTTGCCTGCTCCGGGAGGTCCTATCAGGATGATGTTGTGACCGCCGGCTGCCGCGATTTCCATCGCCCGCTTCACGTTTTCCTGACCTTTCACGTCCGAAAAGTCGGCGTCGTAAACGCTGCTGTTCAGAAATTCATCGTCAATATTGATTTTGACGGGCGTCAGGGTTGCTTTTCCGTCCAGCAGGTTAATCACCTCCATGATGCTGCCGGCTCCATAGATGTTCATTCCTTCCACCACAGCCGCTTCACGGGCATTTTGAACGGGGAATATGCAGGAGGTAAACCCTTCGCTGCGCGCCTGCAAAGCAATGGGCAATGCTCCCTTGATCGGCTGTATGGCGCCGTCGAGCGACAGTTCGCCCATAATGATGCAACGCTCCAGCTGATCGCTTTTGATCTGTTCCGACGCCGCCAGTATCCCGATAGCCAGCGGAAGATCGTATGCCGAGCCTTCCTTCCGTATGTCGGCAGGCGCCATGTTGATCACCACTTTTTTACCGGGTATTTTGTATCCGTGCAGCTGCAATGCCGAGTCGATGCGCTGCTGGCTTTCCTTCACGGCGTTATCGGGCAAACCCACCAAAAGAAAATTGATCCCCTGACTTACGTTTACCTCAATGGTAATGGTAGTGGCTTTGATCCCGTAAACGGCGCTTCCGAAAGTTTTTACCAGCATGTTCTGTCCAATTACATTTGTTATGTTCTACTCCGTTGCCTGCCTGTCGTTCAACAGTCCGTTCAGCAATGCGTCCAGCACGTCGATGCGGATGCCTTTTTCAATAATGATCCCTTGCCTGTCCAGCAAAATCGTATAGGGAATGGAGTTGACGGCATAGAGTTTTACGGCGTCGCTCTCCCAGAACTTCAAATCGGACATGTGTTTCCACTCCAGCATGTCCGTTGAAATGGCTTCGACCCATTCCTGCCCGTTCCTGTCCAGCGACACCCCGGCTATTTCAAATCCCCTGTCCTTATATTTACGGTATAATTCCACCATTTGCGGATTAGCCATCCGGCAGGGACGGCACCACGACGCCCAGAAATCAACCAGCAGGTATTTTCCCTGTCCGGCGTAGTCGGACAGTTTGACGGGATTGCCGTCAGGATCCCTCATGGACATGTCGGTGAACGGCTGCCCCGTTTTTGTCCGCCTGACCACCGCCAACCGTTCTTTTGTCGATTGCACCCACTGCGAGGGATGATCGGCTTCGAAGGCATCAATGATATGCCCCAATTCTTCAATATCCATGTAATGGGACAACACGTTGTCGATCACAAAAGCCGATACGACGCTGTTCGGATGGCTTTCCGCAAAGCCTCTCAAAAACTCGGTACGCTCCACCGAAAGCCGGTTCATCTGCGACAAAAGCGACGTTTCCTTTTCCTCATCCTGATCTTCGGTCAATTGCAGGGACATGTATTCATCGTTCAAATGCCTTGTCTGTTTTTCAAACTCCTCCAGTTTTTCTCTCAGCGAAACAAACAGGTCGTTTTCCTCCGATCCCTTGACAACAGAGGTATGGATACTGTCCTTGTGTACAACAATGTTGATTTTTGAGTTTTCGATAAAAAACTGTATCGGACCGTTGTTGCCGATATATATCAGATGGAAATCGGGGCAAACGACCGTTCCTTTCAGGTTGAACTTTCCCTTTTTCACTACCGTGCTGTCTGTGATCACCGGTTCCGAGTGGTGCAACTGTTGCAGGTAAACGGTTTGTCCGTCACATCCTTCGGCAACGCCACTGATTACGTATCCCTGATGTTCGACGCAGGCATACAGCGCAAAAACCGCCGTTGCCATCCAAATAAAATGCTTCATTAGATTAAATTTTTGATATGCAAATGTATGAATATTTTCGATAGGAAAACAAAAAAAGGAATCATTATTTTTTATTCAATGCCGTTTGGTTCATCGGCGTTCATCATTGTTGACGGTTTTGATCATGAATTCGTTCGGGTCGTTTTTTCAGTTCTCATTTTCTGTCGGGCAGGATGGTTTCCATGTTGCGGAAGAAAAAAGCATATACTGATATTTTATTTTCCATGTTGCGGGAGAAAAAAACATATACTGAAATTCCTTTCGCAAGTTGCGGGAGAAAAAAACATATACTAAAATTCCTTTCGCAAGTTGCGGGAGAAAAAAGCATATACTGAAATTTTATTTCCCATGTTGCGGGAGAAAAAAACATATACTGAAATTCCTTTCGCAAGTTGCGGAAGAAAAAAACATATACTGAAATTTTATTTCCCATGTTGCAGGAGAAAAAAACATATACTGAAATTCCTTTCGCAAGTTGCGGGAGAAAAAAACATATACTGATATTTTATTTCCCATGTTGCGGGAGAAAAAAGCATATACTGAAATTCCTTTCGCAAGTTGCGAGAAAAAAAAACATATACTGATATTTTATTTTCCATGTTTCGGAAGAAAAAAACATATACTGATATTTTATTTCCCATATTGCGGGAGAAAAAAGTATGCTCGGGGATGGTATTTCATCAGTTGCAAAATGGAAAAAGACATCAAAAAATGGTTTCCCAAAAGGTTAGGCGGGGAAAAACAGGGGGGTGGCGAAGTGGTTGCGGGTTTTGCGGGGCGGAAGGCACGGGGCGGGGGCAGCGGGGAAAAGGGCGGGACGGACGGGGAGGGGAGGCGTATGTGAGGCGGCAAAGGTCAGTCCTTTGAATGGCGGCGGAGTATTTTCAACACCCTGTGGATATGCGCTTCCACGGTTTTCTCCGAAATGCCGAGCTTTTCGGCGATCTCCCTGTGGGTGAGCAGCTGTTTGCGGCTCAGGTTGAATATTTCGCGCTGTTTGGCGGGCAGCTGTTCCACCACGCGGTCGATGTACTGCGAGAGGTCCTGCGCCATCATTTCTTCTTCCTGCCGGCAGGCGTCCTGTTCGATGCCTGCCAGCAAAACGGTGCGCAAATAAGTTTCGTTGACTTTGTGGCGGTGGAGGTTGAAAATCAGATTGCGCGTGATGGTGAAAAGATAGTTGTCGAAAGCGGCTTCGGACTGTACCAGCTCCCTTGCATCCCAGAGGCGGACAAACACTTCCTGCACCGTTTCCTCCGCGTCTTCCGCGCTTTTCAGATACTTTCGGGCAAACAGGAATACCTTGGAGGCATATTTCCTGTAAATATGTTCAAATGCGCGGTGGTCGCCCGCCTTGAATTTCTCCAGTGTCTGTTGCAGGGATGAAGCCATGAAGCGGTAATGATAATGGTGGATGTGCTACGTTTCCGCCTGCGGGGGTTCTTCCGGCGGCTCCTGCCTGATGATGACGTTCCGGTAAGGGAAGGGGATTTCGACGCCTTCCGTGTCAAACCTTTCCTTGATTGATTTGAGCAGATCGCATTTCAGCACGAATGCGTCGCCGTGGTCTTTTGCCCACACCCACGCCCGGAGGTTGACGGAGGAGTCCGCCCATTCGATTACCCGCACCACCACCTGCGGCGCGCTGTTTTCCTTTTCTTCGGGGGTGCGGCGGTCAATCGTCAGCGGATGTTTTTCGGCTTCGTCCCTGATGAGGGCTATCGCGCGGTTGAGGTCGGCGCCGTATCCCACGCCCACGTGGACAAAGGCGCAGGTGTGGGCGTGCAGGATGGAGGAGTTGACGATCATCTGGTTGTTCAGGACGGCGTTCGGCACGATGATCATCCTGTTCTCCGTGTTGCGGATGGTGGTGTGCCGCAGGGAAATGTCCGTTACCGTCCCAGCCTTGTCGCCGCCGAGGTCGATGTAGTCCCCTATGCGGAAGGGTTTAAATATCACCATGAATATGCCGCTTACAATATTGGAGATAGCCTGCTGGGAACCGAATCCTATTGCGGCAGCCAGTATTCCGGCTCCGGCAAGCGCCGCGCTCGCCGCGTTCTGCAGTCCGGGTATCTGGTAAGCCATCAGCAGGAACCCGATGGCGAAGGTGGTATATACCACTATGTTGCCGATGAAAATCAGGTTGGTCTGGTCCTGCGCTTCCTCCCGCCGCTTCCGTATGGTGCGCTTGAAGATGCGGCGCTCCACCCACACCAGTGCCATCAGCACAAAATACAGGAGGAGTATTTTTCCGCCCACCAGCGCTGCCTCCCACAGTACGTCGGGGGTGATAAACTTTTCCGTCAGGAACATTCTGATTTTTTCCATGCTTTAATGATAGGGATAAAAATATCGGGTTAATTTTTCTTTTATTTCATTGACGGGGGTGCGCCGTATCTCGGTTTCGCCGATCCTGCGGAGCAGCACGAGATGGATGGCTTCGCCGTCGCGTTTTTTGTCGCCTGTGGCTTTCAGGAATACCTTTCCGGGAAGCGCGTCCGTCGTCACGGGCAGTTGCAGGCGCGTGAGCAGGCGTTCGAGGCGCTGCACGTCGCCGGAAGGCAGTCCACATTCGCCGGCAGACCAGCGGGCGGCGATCATCATCCCGACGGCTACGGCTTCGCCGTGGCTGACGCCGGCAAGCACCTCCACGGCGTGCCCGAAGGTATGCCCGAAGTTGAGGATGCGCCGCTCGCCCTGCTCGCGTTCGTCGCGCTCCACCACCTGCGCCTTGATCTTTACCGCCTCCGCTATCACGTGCAGGAGTACGTCGGGCTGCCGTGCAAGCGCCTGTTCCGCATGCCGCTCCAGGTAGTCGAACAGTGCGGGACTGCGTATGACGGCTGCCTTTACCGTTTCGGCAAAGCCGGAGGCAAATTCCCCTGCCGGAAGCGTTTGGAGCATGGTTGGGTCGCATATCACGAAGCGTGGCTGGCTGAAAACGCCGATCATGTTTTTGTAACCGCCGAAGTTGACGCCGTTTTTCCCGCCCGTGCTTGCGTCCACCTGAGAGAGCAGCGTGGTGGAGACAAATCCGAAGGGGATGCCGCGCATGTAGGTGGAGGCGGCGAAGCCTGCGGCGTCGCACACCAGCCCGCCACCCACCGCCACGGCAAAGGCGTTGCGGTCGATGTTCAGGCGCAGCAGCTGTTCGTAAATGTATTCCAGCGTTTGGAGGGTCTTGTGGCTTTCGCCGACGCCGATTTCTATCACGGGCAGCCCGCGGGCAATGTCCCCGTAGTGCCGCCGGACGTTGGCGTCGGTAATCACCACCGCCTGCCGGTCTGCGGGCAGGTAGCGGTGCAGGTTGCGGTACGACTCGCCGATGAGCACCTCCGATGCGGCGCCCTTTGTATGAATGGTCAATTGATGCATGGCTGTTATTTAGGTGGGGACAAAAATAAATAAAATTTTCGTAACCGCGCGACGGTTTGTCCGCATTAAGGAAAGAAACCTGCGGCGGCGGCGGCGGAGGGGGTTTTCCGCCGGCGCGGGTTTATCCTGCGGCTTTGTCTATTGCTTCGGCGGCTTCGCGCCCGGAGCGGATGGCGCGCACCACCAGCGATGCGCCCGTTGTTGCGTCGCCCGCCACAAACACCCTGTCCACCGACGATTTGTTGGGCGCGACGCTTTCCACGTTGCCGCGGCGGTCGTATTTTACGCCGAGCGCGTCGAGCAACCCCTCGTGCACGGGATGCACGAACCCCATGGACAGCAGTACCAGATCCGCCTTGATGATCTCCGTTTTGCCCGTTTCCTTCATGCTCATGCTCCCGTCGGGGTTTTTCGTCCATTCCGTCTCCGCCACTTCCACCCCCGTCACGCGGTCGTTTTCGCCGATGAAACGTTTGGTGGACAAATTCCACCGGCGCGTGCATCCTTCGAGGTGCGAGCTGGAGGTTTTCAGCACGTTGGGGTAGGATGGCCAGGGGGTGTCGGGGTTGTAGCGTTCGGGCGGCTGCGGCATGATTTCTATCTGCGTGATTTCCCGGGCGCGTTGCCGGGCGGAAGTTCCCACACAGTCCGAGCCTGTGTCGCCGCCTCCGATGACCAGCACCCGCCTGCCCTTTGCCGATATGCGCTCTTTTTCCGGCACGGACGCCCCGGCTACCGTCCGGTTCTGCTGCCGCAGGAACTCCAGCGCAAAGTGTACTCCTTTCAGCCGGCGGCCTTCCACCGGCAGGTCGCGCGGTTGCCCCGCGCCGACAGCCAGGCACACCGCGTCGAACTCCCGGAGCAGCTGCTGCGGCGAGAGGTCTTTCCCCACCTCTACGCCCGTCCTGAAGACGATCCCTTCGGCGCGGAGCAACCGCAGCCGCCGGTCGATAATTCCCTTGTTGAGTTTAAAATCGGGAATGCCCAGCCGCAGCAGCCCCCCGACGGTTTCATCCTTCTCGAACACCGTTACGGAATGCCCTTTCCGGTTGAGCATGTCGGCAGCCGCCAGTCCCGCCGGTCCCGAACCGACAACGGCTACCTTTTTGTCCGTTCGCCTGCGCGGGACGTGCGGTTTGATGTACCCTTCCAGAAAAGCGCGTTCCACCACCGCCGCTTCGTCTTCGCGGATGGTCACCGCTTCGCCGCTGAGCGACAGCACGCAACTCTTTTCGCACAGTGCGGGACAGACGCGTCCGGTAAACTCCGGGAAGTTGTTGGTAGCCGCCAGCCGCTGGTAGGCTTCCGCCCACTTGCCCTTCGAGAGCGAGTCCTGCCATTCGGGCATCCTGTTGCCCAGGGGACATGCCCAGTGGCAGTAGGGGACGCCGCACTCCATGCAGCGCGAGGCTTGCAGGATGCGGTCGTCGCTGTTCAGGGTTTGTTCCACTTCGCCGAAATCTGCGATACGTTCCAGCACCGGACGGTAGCCGGCTTCCTTGCGGGAAATGCTTAAAAATGCCTTCGGATTACCCATTTTCCTGTTCTTTTATTTAATTTATTCCTTGTTATCCGTTTTTGCCGCTCTCCTTCCGGCAAGCGGTTTATCTTCCTCCATCCGTCACCCGAAACGGCGGTTGTCGCTGCCGTGCGAACCGGATGATAGCGTTCGGACTTCTGTCCGAATTTTCGGCAAAAATAGTTATTCCCTTCCAATAAATCAAAATATTCCTTTCTTTCTCTTTCAATTTTGCATCCGCCCGGCGTTTTTCCGGTATTTTTTAAAATCCCTCCGCTGCCGCGGGATGTTCCTCCGCCACTTCGCTGTTTTTACCGGCGGAAACGCCGTTTCCGGTAACTGCGTCCCAAAAAAGTTGCTTTTTTTTATCCGTTTGCGTACTATCAATCATTTTATCGCGTAAATTTGCCCGAAATTATTTTTAACGACATAAATAAAGAACACCATGAAAAAATTGATTACATCGTACCGGTTCACCGGATTTGTTTTAGCCTGCATCGCATGCTTTCCCCTGCTTGACTCCTTCGCACAGCCGGCAAAAGAATCCGCAGAGCCGATAGACGCCGGCGCCCTCGCGCGATGGAGCGCCCCCTACCGGGGATGGACATATTATCCTGACGCGGTAATTCCTGCGGATTACAAGATCCCCGGCGCGGAAGATTTTCACAGTTATGACGTGCCGTGCGTTTACCGGCTGCCCGACAAACCGGACGTCTGGTATATGAGTTTCATCGGCTTCAACGGTCATGGATACAACTCTTTTGTTGTGGAAAGCAATGACCTTGTCCATTGGAAGAACCCGCAGGTGGCGATGGGTTTTGGGGCGGAAGGCAAGTTTGACCACGGCGGTTGCGTCGTAGGCGCTTATTTGTACGACAGCTGGGACGTCAGGGCGTCCCGCACGCTCAAAAAGAAAGACGGCAAGTACTGGACGCTTTACGGCGCCTATCCCCGGCAGGGAGGATACGAACTGCGACCGGGTTACGAAGGCGTCGCCGCAAGCATCGACGGGCTGCACTGGACGCGAGCCGCCGACGATCCTGTCCTTTCGGTTTATCAGAAAGATTGCAGGGAATGGGAAAAAGACTGTATCTACCAGCCGTGGCTGGTGGAACACGACGGCGCCTACTATAATTTCTACAATGCCGCCAACGGAGGCATCGAACAGATGGGGCTTGCCCTGTCGAACGATTTAATCCACTGGGTGCGGTATCCTTTCAATCCGGTGGTCAGCAACGGACTCAGCGCGGGAGGCTGGGACGCTACGTTTGCCTCCGACGCAAAAGTGTTCCGGGACGGCGACCACTGGGTGATGTTCTATTTCGGCGTAGGGCAGGGCGGGGCAAGCATCATGATTGCCTTCTCGCGCGATTTGCTGCACTGGACGATTGACCCCGAACCGCTCTATAAATTCGGCGGTCATCCGTCGGGACTTGACAAACAGTATGCCCACAAGATTTCGCTCGTCTTCAACCCGAAAAACGAAACCTTTTACATGTTTTACTGCGCTGTCGGCACGAAGGGACGAACAATAGGATTGCTGACGGGAAAATAATTCGGGACTGGTCGGAAAACAGGGCGACCGTTTTTCAAATCACCTTTAACGGACAATTCGGGATAAACAATGCATCTTTTCCACTGTGCTTTCGGAGATTCCGCAACAGGGGAGGGAGCGTCTTCGGGACAAGGGGGAGCGTCTCCCGGACAAAAGGGAGCGACTTCAAAATTAACGAGCGGTTCCACCGTTTCACCACCGCTTTTTTTTCGTCTCAATCTTCAATTTTCCCGCTTGAACCATCTTTCCGTTCATCGCTGTTTGTTCGTGATGTTCCTTTGCGGAAAAAATAAGGCGGATGAAAAAGATAGTTTTAAGCGTTGCATTGTTGATGCTCGCGGGAGCGGGGAAGGCGCAGGATACGGTTTCCGGCGGCAACCGGTTTACTTTGGAGGATTGCCTGAATTACGCTTTCGGGAATAATTACAGCCTGCAATCCATCCGGTTGGCGGAAGAAGCCAAGGAAGATGCTTATCAACAGTCGAAAAAGGAACGCTTGCCGAGCCTGAATGCGTCGGCGAGTGAAAATCTCGGCAATGATGCTTCTTTGGCAGGCAGTGTAGGATTGAACGCCAATATGACCCTGTATCAGGGCGGAAACATTGGCTACGCCATTGAGCAGAGCAAATTGCAGAAAGAACAGTCGTCTTTTCAGACCTTACAGTACAAAAACGATTTGACCGTCAAAATTCTTCAGGCTTTCCTGACGGCGCTGGGCAATGAAGAGCTGCTTAAATATCAGGAGGCGGTCGCCAAGGCAAGCGAAGAGCAGATGAAGCAGGGAGAGGAACAGTTCCGGTACGGGAAAATTCTGGAAAGCGACTATCTGCTGCTCGAAGCGCAGTATGCCAATGACAAAAACAACGTGACCGACACCAAAATATCGCGCGACAACAGCCTGCTGACGCTGAAAAGTTTACTGTCGATGCCCTCTTCCGAACACCTGCAAATTATTTCGCCCGACACGGCTTCCGTGCAAACAATGGCTCTTTTGCCGACAGTGGAAGATGTATTGGAAAGCGGGATGCAGACTTTGCCCGATTTGAAGATAAGCCAATACAATATTGATATTTCAAAAGTAGGGCTTCAAATGTCTAAAGCCGGCTATTTGCCGACCGTCAGCCTGAACGGAAGCATAGGAACGGGGCATAGCGATTTTTCCGGCTTCGGTTCGCAACTCTCCAATCGGTTTAACCGGCAAATCGGCGTTTCCGTGAGCATGCCGATTTTTGATAACAGCCGTAACAAATCGAAAGTCCGGCAAAGTCAAATTGCCCTGCAACAGGCGGAATTGGACAAAAAACAGACGGAACTGGATATGGAACAGACGCTTGTTACGGAACATCAGACGCTTGTTTCCGCGTATAATAAATACCGGACGACCCAAATCCGTCAAAATGCCTGTTCAAAAACGTTTGACGTCTATCGGGCGCAGTTCGGGGCAGGAGCTATCACTGCGGTGGATTTGCTTCAACAGCAAAACAATTACATCAGCGCACTGAACGACTATATCCAAAGCAAATACGAATTTATCCTGAAACGCAAGATAATAGATGTGTATATGGGAGTGGAAATTAAAATGTAAAACAATATGAAGAAAGGAAAAGTCATCATCATTGCGGCGGCGGTTGCCGTCGCTCTTACGGTTTTGTTTTTCATGCTGAAAAACAGTGGAAACGGCGAGATCCGGTTCAACAGGGCGCAAATAACGGAATCGACGGTAGAAACAACCGTAACCGCTACCGGCTATATTCAACCGGTGGACAAGGTGGAGGTAGGTACGCAGGTTTCGGGCGTTATCGAAAAGATTTTTGTGGATTACAATTCGCAGGTTAAAAAGGGGCAACTTCTGGCTGAAATCGACAAATCGACGCTGTCCGAAAAACTTACGCAAGCGAAGGCAAGTCTTGCGAGCGCCGAAAGCGACCTGAAATATGCGCAGCAAAGCTACAACCGCGTGAAACAGTTGTACGATGTAAAAGCCGCCACCGAAGAAGCGCACGAAGAGGCGACCAACCGTCTGGCGCAAGCCGAAAC
>JAISRX010000141.1 GCA_031273395.1 Bacteroidales bacterium
GGGTGGTGCACAGCCCTGCATGGACGTAAAACGCCGCAGGCGTTACCCTTTGATAACCCCGTATGAAATGCGGGGTACGACAGGCTAAAAAACACAAGACTATAACCGAGTGCAGTATATCTTTTTGTCATGGGTGTTTCTATAAACAGGTAAAGTTCAAATATTGAGACCGTTCGATGTTTAATGTTCATAACTTTTTAATAACTTCCTGTCGCCGGTAAATTTTATGACGCAATGATGCTTTACCTTTGCAGCGTCATCCGGATCCGACAGCGGGCAGCCGTTCCTGTCGGTTAAAAGGGAATCCCCGTGCAAATCGGGAACTATCCCCGTAGCTGTAAAGTTTCGCAAAAAAAGGTTGTACCCCTCTTATGCCACTGTTGAAGGATTCAGCGGGAAGGCGGACAACCGGAAACAAGTCAGAAGACCTGCCGGATCATGCAGTTCGCAGCTTTCGGGCGAAGGGCGGCGAAGTCGAATAAACAGACGCATAAAATTGTAACAATATGATTCAGACAGTTGTAAAACGCGACGGACGCATCGTCGGGTTTAATGAAGAGAAGATTATGGCAGCCGTGCGCAAAGCCATGTTGCACACCGAGATGGGCGAAGACGTCACTTTGGTGAGGCGCGTCGCCGACCATATTGCCTGTCGGGGAAAAGAGCAGATGACCGTAGAGGAAATTCAGGACATGGTGGAGATGGAGCTGATGGAAAGTCCGCGCAAGGAAGTCGCCAGAAAGTATATTGCGTACCGCGATCAGCGCAGCATTGCCCGAAAAGCGAAAATACGGGACATGTTTCTGGAAATCATCGAAACGAAGTCGAACGACGTCACCCGCGAAAATGCCAACATGAACGCGGATACGCCCGCCGGCATGATGATGAAGTTTGCCAGCGAAACCACCAAGCCTTTTGTGGACGACTACCTGCTGCTGCCCGAAGTGAAGGAAGCGGTGCGCCTGAACTACCTCCATATCCACGACAAGGATTATTATCCTACCAAAAGCCTTACCTGCGTACAACATCCGCTGGACAAGATATTGCAAAACGGCTTTAATGCCGGTCACGGCGAATCGCGCCCGGCAAAACGGATAGAAACCGCCAGCATGCTCGGCTGTATCTCGCTGGAAACGGCGCAAAACGAGATGCACGGCGGGCAGTCCATTCCGGCTTTCGATTTTTATCTTGCACCTTTCGTCAGGCGCACCTTTATTGAAGAATTAAAGATACTCGAACAGTTCGGCGGTGAAAACTACGCCCATCTTTACCGGATACACATCGACGATTACCTGACGCGCACACCGGACGGTTTACTGGGGGAGCAACGGGTGGTGCAACATGCCGTCAACCGCACCGTCAGCAGGGTACACCAGTCGATGGAGGCTTTTATCCACAACATGAATACCATTCATTCGCGGGGAGGCAATCAGGTCGTTTTCAGTTCCATCAATTACGGTACGGATACTTCTCCGGAAGGACGATGCGTGATACGCGAACTGCTGCAAAGTACCTACAAAGGCGTAGGAAACGGGGTGACGGCTATTTTCCCGATACAGATATGGAAGAAGAAACGCGGGGTAAGCTACCTTCCGGAAGACCCCAACTACGACCTCTACCGGCTTGCCTGCAAAGTGAGCGCACGCCGGTTTTTCCCCAATTTCCTGAACCTCGACGCCACCTATAACCGGCATGAGCTGTGGCGGGCAGACGATCCGCAGCGTTTCAACTACGAAGTGGCGACGATGGGTTGTCGCACGCGGGTTTTCGAGAACCGTTTCGGCAAAAAAACCTCCATCGGCAGGGGGAACCTCTCCTTTACCACCCTGAATCTTGTGCGCGTGGCTATTGAGTGCATGAAAACAGAGGACATGCAGGAACGGATCGCCCGTTTTTACGGAAAACTGGACGAAATACTCGAACTGGCAGCGTTGCAACTGCACCACCGTTTTGAGTTTCAGAAAACAGCCCTGGCAAAACAGTTTCCCCTGTTGATGTCCGTGTTGTGGGAAGGCTGCGAGCAACTGCAACCGGACGATACCATTGAAAAAGTAATCGGGCAGGGGACGCTGGGGATCGGGTTTATCGGGCTGGCGGAGGCGCTGGTCGCCCTTACGGGGAAGCATCACGGCGAAGACGAACGGGCGCAGCAGCTCGGATTGGACATTGTCACCCGCATGAGGGACAGGGTCAATGAGTTTGCCGAACGCTACGCGCACAATTACAGCGTGCTGGCTACTCCGGCGGAAGGACTTGCCGGACAGTTCACCCGCCGCGACAAAAAGACATTCGGCGTCCTGCCGGGCATTACCGACAAGGAATACTACACCAATTCCAACCACGTGCCGGTGTATTACAAATGCAACGCGCACCACAAGGCGCGGGTGGAAGCGCCGTACCACGAACTGACGCGCGGAGGACATATTTTCTATGTGGAAATCGACGGCGACGCCACTCATAATCCCGAAGCCATCATGACAATGGTAGATCTGGCGGACAAATACAATATCGGCTACGCTTCGGTGAACCACAACCGCAACCGCTGCATGCAATGCGGCTACGAAAACGCTGCCGCGCAACTGAGCGAATGTCCCCGTTGCGGAAGTAACCGCATCGACCGGCTGCAACGCATCACCGGTTATCTGGTGGGAACCACCCGGCGGTGGAACAGCGCCAAACTTGCAGAACTGAATGACAGAGTTGTCCATGAGTAGCATCGCCGTACTGGATATTGTGAAGGATACCACCGTTGACGGACCGGGATTCCGCACGGCAATTTATGCCGCGGGATGCCCGCATCACTGCCCCGGTTGCCACAATCCGCAATCGTGGGACATTCGCAACGGAACGCTCCATACCGTTGACAGCCTGCTGGAAAAGATCAGGGAACAGGAATTTGCAGACGTGACCTTTACCGGAGGCGATCCGCTGTTTCAGGCAGACGCCTTTACCGCACTTGCCCGGCGCATCCGCAGCGAAACCGGCAAATCCGTCTGGTGCTACACAGGCTACCGTTACGAGCGGATACTCAAATCGCCCCGCCTGGCGCAGATACTGCCCTACATCGACGTACTGGCGGACGGTCCCTATTACGAGAACCTCCGCGACGAAACGCTGCTGTTTACAGGCAGCAGCAACCAGCGGCTCATCGACGTACCCGCATCACGAAAAACGAAATGCATCACGCTTTGGACGCCGCTCTTTCAAACGGAAAACAACTTACTCCCGAAAAATAAATCTCTGATAAATAAAGTCAATAAATAAATCACCTTTAAATTGAAAATGAACATGAAAAAAGTTTTGTTAATGAGTATTGCAGCCATGACGCTGCTGGGATGCAACAAGGACGAGGACAGCGTTCCCCGTCGGGAAGTCACCGTAAGGTGGTATGTCCTGAGCGAAGGAAGCTGGGGACAGGCAAACAGCGACCTTGCCTGTTATGATGCGGCAACGGGGGTATTTACGCCCGGGTATTTCACGGAAAAGAACGGCTCGCCGCTGGGAGATACGGGCAACGACCTGAAACTGTACGGCGCGAAGATGTATTGCGCCGTAAGCGGTACGGATATGGGCGCCGGCGGAAGCCTCAAAGTGATCCATCCCGAAACGGGCAAACTCATCAAAAGCATCCCCGCCACCGACGGCGCGGGGAATCCGGACATGCCGCGCCGCATAGCCCTGCACGGCGGGAAAGTCTATGTTACCATGTATTCCGGTTCGATAGCGCGCATTGATACGGCAACCCTGACCATCGACGGGCGGGCGGCGCTCGGCGGAACATACCCGGAAGGTATTTGCGCGTATGGCGACAACCTGTATGTATGCAATTCCGGACAGGGCAGCGGGACTGCCCTGTCGGTGGTCAATATCGCGCAGTTCAGGGAAACCTCTACCATTACCGTCCCGCAAAACCCGCTGATGATCGAAGCTGCGGAAACGGGCGATATTTATTTCACCACAGCCGACGTTACATGGGCAGGCGGAGAGGCGTCCAACCTGCATCGCTTTCATGCAGCCAAGCCCGAGGAGATCGTCACTTTCGGCTTCCGCGCTTCAAGAATAGCGGTCGGGAAGGAATATGTGTATTCCGTCGACACCGACTGGAGCAATTTTTCCACCGTCGTTAAAAAAGTTGATACGAAGACCGGCGCGGTAAGCGACTTCATTACGGACGATACCGGCAAAGACATCTCCTCCGGGTATAACGTCGCCGTCAATCCTTTAACCGGCGAGGTATATCTCACCAATATGGGAGAGGACATATATATGTACGATCCGAACGGAAAACAAACCGGCAGGTTCGCAACCAACCTGTCCGGCGGGTCGTCTTTCGTGTTCATCAACCGGTAAGTCTGTTCCGCAAATATCCCCCTTCACCGGATGGTTTGTTGACGTCGATGGCGGAGCAGACCTGTTCCGGTGAAGTTTTTTACAAAGCAGCCGTTAAAATTGAAACATATCGGAAATAATACATTAACTTTGCCGGTTCCAAACGAACACATTATTATAAAATCAGGTAATTGACATTATGCGAATTGTAGTAGCAGGAGCAGGCGAAGTAGGCACGCATCTGGCAAAGATGCTGAGCCTTGAGAATCATGAAATGGTCATTATTGATTCGGATGAGGAACGGTTGCAAAATCTTTCCGCATCCTGCGACTTGTTGACGCTCGAAGGAAACGTCACCTCCAAAAACCTTTTGCTGGAAGCCGGAGCGGATAAAGCCGACCTGTTCATTGCCGTAACGCCTTCGGACGACACCAACATAGTGGCAGCCCTTATCGCCAAAAAACTTGGGGCGGCGCTCACGGTAGTCCGTGTGGGCAACGATGAACTGATCAGCAGGGAAAACCGGAACATGTACCAGCGGTTGGGGATCGACTCGATGGTGTATCCCGAGAAAATTGCGAGCCGCGAAGTCACCAACGTACTGCATCAGGCAGGCGTTACCAACATTATTGACTTTTCCGGCGGACGGCTCTCCATGCTGGCTGTCCGGATGGAGCGGAACGCGCCCATTGTCGGAAAAACGCTTGAGGAAGCAGGCGGTATTTACGAAATGGAATACAGGGCGGTAGCCGTCCTGCGAGAGGGACAAACCATTATTCCCCGCAGGGATTTCAGTTTCGAGGTGAACGATCTGGTATATGTAGTCACCAACCATGCCGGCATCAAAGCCATCCTGAAACATTCCGGCAACGAGTGGGAAGAAATGCATCAGGTAATGATCCTCGGAGGCAGTCATATCGGCAGGCTGATTGCCAAAGACCTCGGCAAACGCTACAGGATCAAGATTTTTGAAGCCAACCGGGAGAAAGCCTACCGCTTGTCGGATATGTTCAACAACGCGCTGATCATTCACGGCGACGGCACACAGATAGACCTGCTGGTGGATGAAGGCTTGAAAAATACGGACGCCTTTGTTGCCGTCACCGGCGATTCGGAAGCCAACATCCTTTCCTGCCTGCTGGCAAAGAGCATGGGCGTGAGGCATACGGTGGCAGAGGTGGAAAAACTTGATTACATCAACCTCGCCGAGCGGTTGGGCGTCACTACCATTATCAACAAAAAACTGATTGCGGCGGCGCACATTTACCGTTATACCCTGTCGGGAACGGTTTCCAAGATAAAGCACCTGACGCTGACGGATGCGGAAGCGCTGGAGTTTATCGTGTCGCCCAAATCGGAAATCATTCGTCACCCGCTGAACAAAACCTGTTTTCCGGAACATGCCATCATCGGGGGAGTGGTACGGGGAACGGAAGGCTTTGTTGCCACCGGCGAAACACAGATACAACCCGGCGATCATGTGGTAGTATTTGCCATGCCGCAGGCAGTCAATGCCGTGAGTAATCTGTTCAAATAATAAAAACGAATTTGCGGCGGGCGCATCCAAACCCGTCAGGTTGGGTGGCATAAATCAGTATTCTGTCAAAAAACCACCCCCCACATACCTCTTTATCTGAACTGTATATTTATTATAATCAGTAATATGCAAATAAATAAAAGTGAGAAAAAACACAAATCAGGGCGAGATGTGCATCACCGTAGGCGTAGCGCAATCTGCAGACAGGACAAGCCCCCATGCTGCAAAGTCCCGCACGGGACGACACTTGCAGTAACCGTATGCTTCAGCTTACGGACAGTACAGCATCCATACGCTCCCAAGACGACACTTTTTGTTGCATCCATATCCAATGCCGGAAAAAGAACCGCTATGATCGACAAAGAAAATCCCACAGGGACAGGTACATTTTCTGCCGGCATATTCACCGTTCGGTACGAATAGCGCCTCAAAAAAATTAGTCGAACTTTGCGGTTTCTTTGTGCTCTTTGCGTTTCGACGCCCGCGCCGCTACCTGCAATGACGCGGACAGGCGGATACCTTCGCCCTTGGCAAGCAGGGACGACATGATCCTGCAAACGTCCCTGCGGAACTTTCCGGGCTGGGCAAACGCCATATCTGCCCTCCACGAATGGATGCGGTATCCGTTCCTGTCCGTCATTCGACAAGTGAATGCTTATTTATTGGGGGGTACTGTTGCGCCGGCGCTGCCCGTTTCCCTCTCCGTTTCCTCTTTGCCCGCGCCGTTCCTGCATTTGTTTCTCGCGCGCCGCACGGTCTTCCAGATACTTCTTCAACTGTTCGTCCGTAAGTATTTCCTTATACTTTTTTTCCCGCGCCGTTTCTGCTTCCTGCATCTTTGTGCGCATCGCTTCCCTGTCCTCTCTGTTGTTTTGCAGGTCGGCTTCCAGCTTCTTGGCTAACTCAAGATTGACGGCATTGATTTTGGTCTTTTGCTCGTCCGTCAGTTGGAGCAATTGATGCAGCCGTTCGGTTTGATTTTTCGCACGCTCTTCAGGGGTGCCGAAATTGCGGCGTTCCTGAGCTGTTCCAATGGCGAGCGTGGCTACCATTAAAGTGATAATGACAAAAAACTTTTTCATTGAATATATTTATTTATATGAGTGATAATGGATAGACCGGATGAAAAGGAAAAGGTTTAATTTAAAGTTTTGAAAAAATTATATTTTCTAACATTATATTGCTTATTTTGCATCCTTAATTATTCGCAAATGAAAGACCGACACATTATATTAATATGTAAAGAATTGGCTTTGGAAGAGCGTCAGGTTCGCAACACGCTGGAACTGTTAGCCGATGGAGCCACTATTCCCTTTATCAGCCGCTACCGGAAGGAAGCCACCGGCAGTTTGGACGAGGTACAGGTAGCCGCAGTGAAGACCCGGTATGAGAAACTGCTGGAAATGGATAAACGGCGCGACACCGTTTTACATTCCATTGAGGAACAGGGGAAACTCACCGATGAACTGAAGGAACGGATAGAAACAGCGGAAACCCTCTCGGAACTGGAAGACCTTTATCTGCCGTACAAGCCCAAACGCAAGACACGTGCGTCGGTGGCGCGTGAACGCGGATTGGAGCCGCTTGCCGTGCAACTGCTCCAACAAACGGACAATGACGTGGATACGCTCGCGCTGAAATTCCTGAACGAATCGGTCGCCGCCGTTGAAGACGCTTTGCAGGGCGCGCGCGACCTCATTGCAGAACAGGTCAGCGAAGACGCCCGCGCGCGCAACGCCATCCGCCGGCTGTTTGCCCGTGATGCGATGATCTGTTCCAAAGTGGTGAAAAACAAGGAAGCCGACGGGGAAAAATACCGCGATTATTTCGACTATTCCGAAGCGCTGCGCCGCTGTCCTTCACACCGCATACTGGCAATGCTCAGGGGAAAGGACGAGGCGTTTCTCCGCATCACCATCGCGCCGGATGAAGAAAAGGCGCTGGAAGCCCTTCGCGCGATATTTGTCAAAGGGCGTACCGCCGCCTCCCTTCAGGTGGAGGAAGCCGTGAAAGACAGCTACAAGCGACTGTTGTGCCCGTCCATCGAAACGGAATTTGAAGCCTTGGCAAAGGAAAAAGCCGATGACGAATCCATCGGGGTGTTTGCGGATAACCTGCGGCAACTTCTGCTGGCTTCGCCGTTAGGACAAAAGAACGTGCTGGCAATTGATCCCGGATTTCGCACCGGATGCAAGGTGGTATGTCTGGACGCTCAGGGAAATCTGGTGCATAATGAAACCATTTACCCTCATCCGCCGCAAAACGAGGTGGCGACAGCCAAACGTAAAATCATGTCGCTGACGGACAGCTACAAGATTGAAGCGATCGCCATAGGTAACGGAACGGCGGGACGTGAAACGGAACGGCTGATACAGAGCATGGCCTTCGGGCGCAACATGCAGGTGTTCATCGTCAATGAGAGCGGGGCGTCGATCTACTCGGCTTCGGCAGTGGCGCGGGAAGAGTTCCCCGACTATGACGTTACGGTGCGCGGGGCGGTATCCATCGGTCGCCGGCTGATGGACCCGCTTGCCGAACTTGTCAAGATCGACCCGAAATCCATCGGGGTGGGGCAATACCAGCATGATGTTGACCAGAACAAGCTCAAAACGAGTTTGGACACGGTGGTGGAGAGTTGCGTAAACATGGTAGGGGTGAACGTCAATACTGCCAGCAAGCACCTGCTGGTGTACGTTTCGGGACTTGGACCGCAACTGGCGCAAAATATCATCGACTATCGCAGGGAAAACGGCTCCTTTCCTTCGCGGAAAGCGTTAAAGAAAGTGCCGCGCATGGGCGAAAAGACATTTGAACAGTGTGCGGGGTTCCTGCGTATTCCCGACGCGGAAAATCCTTTGGACAACAGCGCGGTACACCCCGAAAGCTACCACATTGTAGAACGGATGGCGCAGGATATCAACGCTTCGCTCGCCGATCTGCTGAAAAACGAACAGCTCAGGCGGCAAATACAGCTTGACCGCTATGTGAGCGATACTGTCGGCTTGCCCACGCTGACCGACATCATGCAGGAACTCTCCAAACCGGGTCTCGACCCGCGAACGCAGGCAAAAGTGTTTGAGTTTGCGCAGGACGTTCGCAGGGTAGAAGACTTGAGGGAAGGGATGGAACTGCCGGGAATTGTCACCAATATCACCAATTTCGGCTGTTTTGTCGACGTCGGCGTGAAGCAGGACGGCTTGGTACATATTTCGCAGCTGGCAAACCGGTACGTGTCGCACCCGTCGGAGGTGGTCAAACTGAACCAGCATGTGAAAGTGAAAGTATTGGAAGTGGATTTGTCCCGCAACAGAATATCGTTTTCCATGAAAACATCGCCACAGCAGGAAAAAAACAAAGGCGAGCGCCGGATGTAGCGAGATTAGATTATCCCTGTATCAGGTGGATGGGGATTTTGACGATGTCCGCCAAATTTTGTCCCTCATCCAGCATGTCCTCGTCGTCCGTTTCATAATACCAGTTAATCGTCACTTCTGTTCCTGCCGAATAAAGTTCTTCCAGTGATTTGAGCAGTTTGACAACATTTTTCAATACCGCCGTGTTGAAATATTCAAATTGAAAATCAATTCGTAGCGGGAGATTCAATTTCTTATATGCGTCAATCCAGCAACGAACCGGATGGAAAAATTCGGTCGAATTTTCCGGTATCGCCCTTCCGCGTATCTTGATGCTCCTTTCGGCGGTATCGCATGATACGTAAGGAGTGGTTGGGGTGGCTTCAATAATACAGACGTCCTGATCCATGATACATTATGCGTTTTTTAGCATCGGTACGGTGTGTGAAATATGGGGCGCAAGTTAGTACTTTTTGCCGAATAGTACAATAGCGGCTCAATTATTTTTTTAATCGCCACCGGTAAACGCATGTTTCAGCCGGATAAAAAGGGGCATGCCTTTTTTCGGAAGAACTGTCCCCGCCTGAAGTTGCCTCATCGGTTCATTCTTTTTTTGAGACGCTATTGACTTCACCAAATGCTGTTTTATGTTCCGTCAGGGACGGCTTCATGCAACGCTGTAGAGACGTGGCACGCCGCGTCTCTACATGCCGCGTCTCTACCTTGTATAGTATATCCGATGGTCGTCCCTACTTCTTATATGGCAGGTGCTCTCCCCCCTCTCCATTTTGGAGAGGGTCCGGGGGTGAGGAAAAATCCCCATCTCCCGTAACAAGGGGTTCAGCCCATTGCTGCTCACCCAAAAACGAAATAAACAACTGATACATTATATATTTATGAACAACTACTTAGCCCAAAGCGCAAAGTTTCGCCGGTGTTATTTCCTTTGCGAAAATCTTTTGCGAACTTTGCGGTTAAAAAATATCTCTTTTGAAACAGCCTCATCCATTTTCAATTCTCAATTATTTGTGTACCTTTGCAGCCGATAAATTTAAGTTGATGAAAAGAATAGTTTTAGTTGTTTCGTTTTTTGTATTTGCGGGTTTGTTGTGGG
>JAISRX010000142.1 GCA_031273395.1 Bacteroidales bacterium
GGGTGGTGCACAGCCCTGCATGGACGTAAAACGCCGCAGGCGTTACCCTTTGATAACCCCGTATGAAATGCGGGGTACGACAGGCTAAAAAACACAAGACTATAACCGAGTGCAGTATAGCACCTCAAAAAAAGATGTAGCCTAAAATTGATTTTTTTTTGGTTTCGTTGTAAAAATGTTGTATCATTGCAGCAAATAAAATTGTCATGGAGTGGTTGAATGATTCGGATCCCTTATTGAAAGCCTATTGGATAATAGCAGGCGTTTCGTCGTTGATTTTTGTAGTGCAGATGATCATGACATTTGTGGGAATGGACGCTTCGGACGGGTTAAACGCCGATTTTAACGGAGACATGCACGCGGATGGTCCGTTTCAGTTTTTTTCCATCCGCAATTTAGTGAATTTCTTTTTGGGGTTCGGCTGGGGAGGCGTCTGTTTTTACCATACGTTTTCCTCTCCTCTGTGGATCGGCATTTGCGCTTTCCTGACAGGCGCCGCCTTTGTACTGCTGTTCTTTTTTCTGATCAAATTTTTCCTGAAACTGGAGAAGGACAACACGTTCAAAATCGGCAATACCCTGAATCAAACGGCTGATGTATATCTGACGGTCCCGCCGGAAAAGACCGGCAAAGGCAAGATACAGATCAGCGTGAGAGGCTCCGTGCATGAAATCGACGCAATGACGCCGGACGAAAAAATCCCCACGGGCGCCAAAGCCCGCGTGGTAGGAATCATAGATCAACAAACCGTATTAGTCACCAAAATATAAATCTTATGACATTCTTGACCCCCTTTTATTTAATTGTAATAGCTGTTGTAGTCGGTTTTATACTGACCATGTCGCTGATTTCCCGTTACAAGCGCTGTCCGTCGGACAAGGTGCTGGTTGTTTACGGCAACACGGGCGGTTCCTCCGCCAAATGTATCCACGGCGGCGGCGCCTTTATCTGGCCTGTGATTCAGGATTATGCTTACCTGAGCCTGATTCCCATTTCCATTGAGGCAAACCTGACCAATGCATTGAGCCGCCAGAACATCCGGGTGGATGTGCCTTGCCGTTTTACGGTGGGTATCTCCACAGAGTCCGACAGCATGAACAACGCAGCCGAACGTTTGCTGGGACTTTCTTCCGACCAGATACAGGAGCTTGCGCGGGATATTCTTTTCGGGCAATTGCGTCTGGTCATCGCAACGATGTCCATTGAGGAAATCAATTCCGACAGGGACAAGTTTCTTGACAACATATCCAAAAACGTTGAAGCGGAACTGAAAAAGATCGGCTTGAAACTGATCAACGTCAATGTAACCGACATTAAGGACGAGTCCGGCTACATCGAGGCGTTAGGCAAGGAAGCCGCGGCAAAAGCCATCAACGAAGCAAAAGTAAGCGTGGCGGAACAGGACAAGATCGGCGAAATTGGCAAGGCGGAAGCAGTGAGAGATACCCGTATCAAGACTTCCGAAGCGAACGCCATTGCCGTAAAGGGCGAAAACTGGGCAAAGATAGAAATAGCCAATTCCGATGCGCTCCGTCGAGAAAAGGAAGCGGAAGCATTGAAAATTGCCACTACCGCAGAAAAAGTGCAGCAGGCGAGAGCCCTGCAGGAATCCTATGCAGCCGAACAGCTTGCCGAACAAGCCCGCGCCGCTCGGGAACGTTCCACACAACAGGCAAACATCATCGTGCCGGAGGAAATAGAAAAACAGCGCCGGATCATTGAAGCGCAGGCGGAAGCCGAAAAAATCAGGGAAAATGCCAAAGGGCAGGCGGACGCCATTTATGCAAAGATGGAAGCGGAAGCCAAAGGGCTGTACGAAATCCTTACCAAACAGGCGGAAGGCTACGAAATGATGGTAAAAGCGGCAGGCGGAGATCCCAAAAGCGCCTATCAGCTGCTTTTGATTGAGAAATTGCCGGATTTGGTGAAAACGCAGGTAGAAGCAATCAAAAACATCAAAATCGACAAAATCACCGTATGGGACGGCAATCACGGAAAAGACGGCAATACTTCTACCGCCGGTTTTATCTCCGGACTGATGAAATCCGTTCCTCCCCTGAATGATTTATTCAATCTGGCAGGAATGAATTTGCCGGAATATTTGGGAAAGAAACAGGCAAACCACAGGGAAAGTACGGAAGGTAGCGTTGAGGGAGAAGAGCAGGGATAAGTGGTTTTCATTTTTAACCGGAACAAGCTCCCATACGGCAAAGTACCGCCTCGTTCGGCGTAACATATCGCTACGCCGAACGAACACAGGTCTCCATCCGGCAAAGTCCCGTGCGGGACTTTTACGCCTGCGACAATTTGAATCGAAAATCGACGCAGTCAAACGTAAGTTCGACGTCAAACGCACCCCGCACAAAAGGGCAGCATGTTCAACAGCAAAGGGAGGGGATGAAGAGCGTTTCCTTGATTTTGAGACATGATAACAGCGACCTTCCTCAATTTGGCGAAGTAATTATTTATTTTTATCCCCCTCTGATCGGGTAAATCATGGTTGGTACATGGCGCTCCCGATGGTTTCCCTGTGTGTTTCCAGCAGGTCGTCAAGCGTTGGGTGCGCCACGTAGGATATTCTCGAAAGGGCTGTTTCCACCCTTCGGAAAATGTCGGTAAAACCGATCCGTCCTTCCAAAAATGCGGATACTGCCGCTTCGTTGGCTGCATTCATCACACAAGGCTTGTTGCCTCCTTCTTCCAATGCACGGCAGGCAAGCGCGAGCAGGGGAAAACGATCGTGAGCGGGCTTCTCGAAAGTCAGCGAAGGGTATTCCGCGAAATCAAGGCGGGGATGACCGGACGACAAACGGTGAGGATACGACAGGGCATAGCGAATGGGCGCTTTCATGTCCGGCACGCCCATCTGCGCTTTTATGGAACCGTCGGTAAACTGCACCATCGAGTGGATGACGGACTGCGGATGAATGACCACTTCGATCCGGCTGACGGGAATGTCAAACAGCCAGTAGGCTTCGATCACTTCCATGCCTTTGTTCATCAGGGTTGCCGAATTGACGGTGATCACCTCGCCCATGTTCCACGACGGATGTTGCAGAGCGTCTTCCCTGGTAACACGGCTGAGTTCTTCCGCTGTTTTGCTGCGGAAAGGACCTCCGGAGGCGGTAAGGATCAGTTTTTCCACCGACCGGTACGTTTCGCCCTGCAAGCACTGAAATATTGCCGAGTGTTCGGAATCGACGGGCAACAGAGGCGCGCGGTGTTTTCTGGAAAGTTCCGTCACTATCTCCCCTGCCGTCACCAGCGTCTCCTTGTTTGCCAGAGCAACGGGCTTTCCAGCTTCGATGGCTTTAACGGTAGGCAACAGTCCGCTGAATCCCGTAAGGGCGGTTACTACCATGTCCACCGACGGCATGGCTGCCGCCTGCGCAACAGCGTCATACCCGGCAAATACCTTCACCGGACAGGCTGCCAACGCTTCCTTCAGGCGCGGATAATGCCGTTCGTTGCCGATGACCACGGCATTGGGCTGAAACCGGAGAGTTTGCCGGATCAGCTCATCCACCCTGTTGTTGGCTGTGAGTATTTCCACTTCAAACATGTCGGGATGGGCGGCTATCACATCAAGGGTTTGCGTGCCGACGGAACCGGTAGAACCCAAAACGGCTATTCGTTTCTTCATGGGTCAGAACACAATATAATCTTCGGGATTCACCGGATTACCGTTCTGCCATATTTCAAAATGCAGGTGCGGACCGGTAGTCAGGTCGCCGGAATTGCCGATAATGGCAATGGCGTCTCCCGCTCTCACCTGTTCTCCCGATTTTTTCAGTAAACTGGCGTTGTGCTTGTACACCGACAAGAGGTTGGATGCGTGCTGTATCTGTATCACGTATCCGGTTTCGACAGTCCACGCGGACATGATGACCGTCCCG
>JAISRX010000200.1 GCA_031273395.1 Bacteroidales bacterium
GGGTTGTGCACAGCCCTGCATGGACGTAAAACGCCGCAGGCGTTACCCTTTGATAACCCCGTATGAAATGCGGGGTACGACAGGCTAAAAAACACAAGACTATAACCGAGTGCAGTATATACGCATTGCGCAGGTGGCATATTCGACCGGAAAAGACATGAAATAACAAAAATATCCAACACCATAGCTCCTCAAAAAAGACTTAGGAATCGTCCGTAAATAAATGTATCATTTGTTTATTTCGTTTTTGGGTGAGCAGCAAGGGGGGAACCCATTGTTACGGGAGATGGGGGGGGACTCACTCCCAGCCCCTCTCCAAAATGGAGAGGGGGGAGCACCTGCCATACAGGGACGGAATGGGAATAAATGTATTGTTTATTTTTGTACAATGCCTTAGCTAATGGAGACGATAGTGTTTTGTCGAAAAAGTTTACTACTTTTGCGACGGAAATCTTTCAAAAAATGGATGATACAATTGAAGACGGGATATTTAAGAGGATGAAGCAAAACACAAGGTTTTTGAAGGGGTCAGGACTCGTACGGGATTCCCGCTTTTTAACCGTCGAAAAAGATCAGCGGATGGTGCAAACCTTGCAGTTGCTTACGCAAATGGAGGGTCAAATTTTAAACAAATATTGTAGTACATGATAAAAATACGTTACACAATAATAAAAACATCCTATAGACTATCTCGACTGATATATGTGTTGAGCAAAAATCATGTTAAAAAATGGGTTTCACTACTTTCTGAACCACGTTTAAAAATATTGCTTTATGCTATTATTTTTCGATATGATAAAAATGAAAAATATCGGAAAGAAATTGACTTTTTAAAAGAACGACAAAAAATTGCTGTATTTCCATATAAAAAGACTAAGCAGATAAACAATACAGTTTCAGGATATGACTCAATAAAACAACTTCCGTATGTAATACACAAAAATAGAAGACTTTATTTTGCAAATACCTATTCGGAAGCGCAAAGTCTGGAAGCATATAAAAACTTTATTGAAGTTGAAAATATACTGGGCGGGAATTATGCGGAAAAAGCGCCGCATCAATATCAAACGGAACGGTTTCATGTTATGGGCAACGATATTCTGCTGGATATAGGATGTGCCGAAGCGTTGTTTACTTTGGATGTTATTGATAAGGTAAAAAAAGCCATTCTGTTTGAATTCGACCCCATTTGGTACGAACCTCTGAGGGCGACTTTTGAGAAAGAGATTGCCTCCGGAAAAGTTATCCTGATAGAAAAATATGTGGGCAGCCAATGTAACGAATATTCAGTGACCGTTGATTCTGTTTTGAAAAATGAAAACTGCGAAAGTCTGTTTATCAAAATGGACATTGAAGGCAATGAGCCTGAAGTGGTAAAATCCTGTGAAAATTTAATGAAGACGGATAAAAATATCCGATTCAGTTGCTGCACTTATCACAGAGAAAACGATGCACGGATATTGCAGTCGTTTTTTGAATCCAACGGCTATCACACGGAATTTTCGGACGGATACATGCTGTTCTTTTTAGACAAACATATCCGATATCCCTATTTCAGACACGGTATCATACGGGCGTCAAAACATGCGGAAAATACAGCGAATATGCTTCTGCCCGAAAGGCAGGACTAAAACGATGCACTTTTTCCTTTTTCACACCAATAACGGCAGAACCTTGAAAAGGGCGTAGTTATAACCACGAACACCGACCTCGCGAACAACAGTGTAACGGTTCGTCAGGTCGGTGAGGTTCGCGGTAAAAAAATATCAGCGCCTTCCCCTGTTTGGCGCCGGATGGTCCGGTTTGGGGTTGCGGAGATATGAAATCAGTTCGCGGTCTTTTGACCGCTAAAGAACACATCCTCGCTGTTGATGGTGTCCACGGCAAACTCAAGATCTATCTTCCCTGCGGCGTCAATGACGCTGCCTTCAAGAATGGTGACTTCTTTCTCCCCGTAACCGTAATTATTGGTCAGTCCGGTGCCGGCGATGACATACTTGCCGGTGGTTTCATCCTTTGAAACGGTCACCGAACAGTCAATGGAAAGCTGCATCATTCCTCCCAGTAGCGTTGCCGTCGCATGCAGGGTGAGCGCATTAACTCCCGTGCGCGTCAGCACGAGATTGGCGTTGTCATCCTGATACCCGGGCTTCACCTCGTCCGTCCCCTTGTTCGGCATCCTCACCGTTCCGGGATACGTTCCCGCCACCGCCAATGCGTGATCCATCGCATTCACCGTTACCGTCGCTTCGGCAAATACCTCCGGAGCGGCGTAGGACGCCACCTTGATCTTGGCTGTCCCCGTCGCTACTGCGGTGACAACAGCGGTAATGCCGTCGCCTTCCACCGTGGCAGCCGCGTTGTCGCTCGTCCACACCACCCGCTTGTTGGTGGCGTCTGACGGCTCCATGGTTGCCGTCAGGGTTTTGGTTTGCCCCGGATCAAGATCAAACGACGTTACGTTCAGCGTGATCTTTTGAACGGCAATGTCCTTGTTATCCTCGTCGCCGCATCCGGCAAACGTGACCGCCGCAAACGTCAGGGCGATCGTACTCCATTTACTTACATGATTTTTCATACTGTTTTAAATTTAAATTTGTTATTATTATTGATTTATGTAAAAAAATTTCGATGATTATTCATATCCGGGGTTTTGCTTCATGTTCGGATTGGCTTTTACCCGCGAATCGGGGATGGGGAAAAGTTTTAGATATGGCTCGGTTGCCCGTTTGTCCCACCATGCGTCGTTGAATTTTCCGAAGCGGATCATGTCCTGCCTGCGCCAACATTCGTAGGCAAATTCGCGCGCGCGTTCGTCGAGGAACTCGTCCATGGTGATGTCGGTATATGCCTTGTCGGGATCGCCGTCGTCGAAACAGCGCGCGCGCACCTGATTGATCAGTGGCAGGGCTTCCGGTTTCCTGCCGGTACGCAGCAGGCACTCGGCTTTCATCATCAGCACGTCGGCATAGCGCACCACCGGCACGTCGTTGTCCTGCGGGTAATCGGGAGTGCCGATCTGTATCCTGAACTTCACGTTGCGCGCCCCGTTGTTTTCCGCGCCTTCTTCCATGTTTTTGATGACAGGGTCGAGTACCAGATCCTGCCCTTGCAGTTCCATCACACACGGCAGGGGCGTTACCCCGTCATATTCGTACTGGGGACCCACCAGCCACTGTTCGCAACGCTTGTCGCCGGAGGCAAAGGAATAGCTTCCGTCGTTCCTGTACTTGAACTTGCTCAGGAAGCCCACTTCGGTGCAAACGCCGTTGGAGGAAGGGTTGGGCAGCAAATAGGTCAGCTTGTGCGCATAGTGCAGGAACCGTCCCGGATAGTTCATCTGGGTGGCATAAATCTGGTCGTAGGGGATCACAAAAATGTTTTCCTGCGAACCTTCGTTAAAGTAATGAAACGGGTCTTGCCAGTGTTCGTCCAGTTGATACTGCCCGTTGAGGATCACCGAGTCGCAGGCGGCGATGCAGTCGTTCCAGCGCGCCGTTCCCGTCCATTCTTCCGCATTGAGGTAAAGTTTGGCAAGGATAGTCCATGCCGCGCCCTTTGTAAATTTCCCGTATGAATGTTCGTTTTTGTCGGGCAGGCGGTTAACAAAGGCTTTCAATTCCTTTTCGACAAAGGCAGCCGTTTCCGTTCTCGTATTGCGGGCAGGAGCGGGCGGCTCCGCTACTTTCTCCACAACGGGAACGCCGCCGAACAGGTCACACAGCACGTAATAGTAGAAGGCGCGCATGGCGTGGAGTTCCGCCTCTATCTGAGCGTAGGGAATACCGACATTCATCGCCGCAAAGTCCACGTCCTGAAAATCGCTCAGGCAGTTATTGGCAAACCCGATACCCTTGAAGCATTGATTCCACACGTCTTCTATCCGCGATTCTTCCACCAGCCACTCGTGCCGGTGAAAGCGGATCCACTGCCCTCCGTCGTAACCGTGCTGTATGCGAGTGGGACGCAATGCCTCGTCGGTGGAAAATTCGGTAATGTTGAAATAATTCTCCTCCCATATATCCTGCAACGGTCGGTACACCGACAGATAGGCGGCAATGACTTCCTCCGCGTTCTTGTAATAATTTTCGGTAGTAATCTGCTGATATACCACCTCGTCGAGGTTGGTGCATGCCGTGGCGATTGCCAGACCAACCATCCATTTTGCCGTATTTTTTAATGTAATCATCATTTCTTTTTACTATGAATTGTGAATAAAGGGTTAAAAACTTGCATTGAGTCCAAGGGTAAACATCCGTGTACGCGGGTAAAAGCTTCTGGGGTCGATGCCCGTTGTAAAGCCGCTGGAAGTCAGTTCGGGATCAATGCCGGAATATCCGGTGAACGTGTACAGGTTGTCCGCGCTCACAAACAGTTTCAGGCTGCCGACGTAAGGCTCTATTGCGCCGGTGTTGAACCGGTAAGCCACCGTGAGATTGCTGATTTTTACATAATCGCCTTTTTCGAGATAATAGTCGGAATACTGCGGACTGTCGCGAATGTCCTTGTGTTTGGTCAGGGCGGACAGCATCAGGTTGTTGGAAGGGAAGGTATAGGGATTGGCGTAATATATCTCCTTCACGTTGAGAATGTCGAATTTGAAAGCGCCTTTCAGCGAAAGCGAAAAGTCAAAGCGTCCGCAGGTCACGTTGGAAGTCAGACCGGCAAAAAATTTGGGTACTCCGTTGCCGATTACCCGCTGGTCTTTTTCCGTGCTGATGGTCGGGTCGTCGTCCAGATTTTCAAAAATCCATTTGCCTTCGGGCGTCAGTCCGAGGTAGTGAAACCCGAAAAAGTTACCCACTTCTCCGCCTTCTTCCAGCCGGATGGTGTTGCCCAGTATTCCGGGCGCGCCCTGATAGCCAAATTCAAGGTGCTTGGCTGCCGATACATACTGATCGTTGGAAAGCGACACCAGCCGGCTCTTGTTGTAGGACAGGTTGGCGGAAACATGCCATTTGACGTTTTCCGAACGGACGGGTTCCCCGAAAAGCACCACCTCCACGCCGTTGCTGGTCATGTTGCCCACGTTAGCCCACACGTTGTTGTGTATCAGCGATGGAACCGCCGCCTTGACCTCGTACAGCAGGTCGCTGTTGTTCCGGCGGTAAATGTCGAAGGTCATGCCGATCCGGTTGTCGAAGGCAGCCGCGTCGAACCCGAAATTGGTCTCGTGCTTTACTTCCCATTTCAAATCGGGATTGGGATTGGACGACGGTCCATACGAGAGGATGTACTGCCCGTCGTGCCACACGTATCCCTGACTGCTCATCCGCGCGATGGAAATATAACTCGATCCCATCTGGTTGCCGGTGACGCCGTATCCTGCGCGTATTTTCAGGTCGGAGAGCCACTGTATGTCCTGCATGAACGCCTCGTTGCCGACGCGCCATCCGGCAGATACCGCAGGAAACATCCCCCATTTGCTGTTTTTACCGAAACGCGAAGAGCCTTCCTTGCGCACCGAGGCCGTAAGCAGGTAACGGTCGTCGTAATTATAGAGCGCGCGCCCGAAAAAGGCGATCAGTTTGTGCGAACTTTTGCTGCTGGACATGGTCGCCTTGCCTTCTTTCAGGTAACTTCCCGTGGACATGTTGTTCCACAGGTAATCATCCGAAGTAAAATTCATGTTCCTTGCGCTGTAACCTTCCGCCATGAAATCCTGATAGGAATAGCCTGCCATGACGGAATACCGGTGTTTCCCCGCGAAGCCGGAATAGTCGAGGAGGGCTTCCAGCGTCCTGTCGGTATTGTTGTTGGTAGCCCGTTGAGCCTGTCCCTTGATTTGCGCTATGGCATTCTGCTCCGAAGTACTTGGCTCGTAGTAATGCGTCAGTTCCATGTTTTTGTGGAGGGCGGTCATCACGTTTGCCTTCAGTCCCGGGATAATTTCGAGGGTGATACGGAAGTCGCCCATGAACTTCTGGTATTCGGCGCCGTTGATGTGATTGTAGAGATACGCCACCGGATTGAAATCCAGATCGGACGAAGTGGGCGCATAATAGAATGTATTGTCCTGATTCCTGACAGGCCATGTAGGATTGCGTATTACAGCCTGTTCAAATGCGGAATAACTCGTATATTCGGCATTGATGTTGGAATATGCAAGGTTCAGATCGAAGCGCAGTTTGTTATCCCACTGGCGTTGCGACAGGCTGATCCGTCCGTTGATGGTTTCGCGCGTGGTGGGTACGGCAACGATGCCGTCCTGATTTTTGTAGCTTGCCGAAGCGCGGTAGGTGAATTTTTCCGTTCCGCCGGACAGAGAGAGGTTGTACGCATGGCTGACGGGAATTTTGACCAGTTCATTGAACCAGTCGGTGTCGTACCCCAAATCCACTATCTTTTTTTGATGATCCTGACTGTACTGCCAGTACTGGTCGGAAGATAGCGATTCGATCCGTTTGGCGATGATTTCGGTAAACACCATTGCGTCAAAATCGACTCTGGCAACGCCGGCCTGTCCCTGTTTGGTGGTGATCAGGATCACCCCGTTGGTTCCGCGCGTCCCGTAGATGGCTGCTGCCGACCCGTCCTTCAATATATCCATGGAAGCAATGTCGTGCGGGGAAAGCGTTTGGAGATCGCCTCCGGCAACGCCGTCAATGACAATCAGCGGGGAAGTAACCCCTTCGGCTGTCGATACACCGCGCAACTGTATGCCCAGACCGGCATTGGGATCATTCCCGTTGTTGCGGGTGATGGTCAAACCGGCTATTTTCCCTTCCACAAGTTGCAAAGGATTGACGCCTATGGCGCCCTTGTTGAAATCGTCGGATTTGAGGCTGACCACCGAACTTGTCAGGTCTTTTTTGCGCTGCGTGCCGTAGCCCACCACCACCACTTCTTCAATCAACTGGGCGTCTTCTTCCATGACCAGGTCGATGGTTTGTTTGCCGGAAACGGGAATATCTTTCGATACATGCCCGACAAAACTGAACGTCAGCACGGCTTGGTCGTCGGACGTGCGAATGGTATAGTAGCCGTTTGCATCGCTGACCGTTCCCGTGCTTGTTCCCTTGACCACCACGTTTACCCCCGGCAGCGGCGCGCCGTCCGCACCGGTAATACGACCGCCGATGGATTTCTGCTGTGTCAGCCCCACGGGCGTAATCACAATCAGGTTATTTTCCAGCACACGGTAGCGGATGTCCGTCCGGTTGAAAATCAGATCAAGTATTTGCTCGATACTGCCGTTTTCCACCTGAACGGAAACAGTTTGTTCCAAATCGACAAAATCGTCATTGTACAGAAAATGATACGGACTGCTTTTTTCTATGATCCGCAACGCTTCCTTCAAGCTTTTCCGTTCTATGGAAAAACTGAACTGTACATCTTGCGAACGGGCAGTCACCTGAAACATCATTACAAATAAAAAAATGCTTAAAAATTTCATGATTAACAAGGTTTTTTTTAGTGAATATCGACTGTTTTTCAAAACAGGACGACAAAAAGCCGCAACATCGTAAAAAACAATGCTGCGGCTATGCCGTAGTTCGGAAATATTTCTTAATATACGCGCGCGTGAAGCTCTCTCTCTCTCTCTCTCTCTCTCTCTCTCTCTCTCATAACATTCACTTCCACAGTTTATTCTCCGCTGATAGGCGGGCGCTCAATAGGGGGCCTGGTATTCTCGCGAATGCCGGGCTTTTTTTATTGAATTGTAT
>JAISRX010000080.1 GCA_031273395.1 Bacteroidales bacterium
TTTTACGTCCATGCAGGGCTGTGCACAACCCCGACAGGGGTTGCCTTTTGATAACCCCGTACAAGCGAAGCGCAGTGCGGGGTACGAAAACTCAAAACTCAACCGAATGCAGTATATAAAGGTTCAAAACAATTTGCGTTCTTTCAAAACATCACTTTTCAACTTCCAATTCTCCCGAAGCGATACAATTTTTTTGAAAAACATGCGTTCTTATATTGTCCTGCGGAAATAATCCGCAGGATCATCCAAAAATAACGGATATGTCAACAAATAATCGGATTTCGTGCAAGCCGGCACACTTGATGTTATGGAAACAGTCAGTCGCCCGCAAATAGATCACCTGCTGTTCGAGAACCGCGAACGCATCAAGGAGCTTACCTGTATCAACCAAACCATCAGGATACTCAATACGGCGCTTCCCGTGGGGGAGATGCTGCACCGTATTTGCCTGACGCTTCCTCCGGCATGGCAATACAATGAACATACCGCCGCCCGCATTCGCTACGGCGAACTGGAGTTTACCTCCCCCGGCTTCGTGGAAACGGAATGGCGGCAGACGCAATATTTTACTACCGCGGGCGGGCGTCAGGGAACAGTGGAAGTGTTCTACACGCGGCAGTTTCCCCCCAGCGACGAGGGTCCGTTCCTGAAGGAAGAGCGCAACCTGATTGACAATATCACCATGATGCTGTCCAACCGACTCAACAACATAGAACTGGACGAGATGTCAATGCGGCGGCGGCGCAACGAACAGACGGAAACAGACGCCGGCGCCGGAGAACTGCCGCCCTCGAAGGTGGACAGCCGGCAACTGCTGCAACGGTTTCTTGCCAATCAGAATACCACGATCAATACCCTGCACGAACTGATGCCCTTCAAGGTGAACGAAATCCTGATGGTGGCTACTCTCTATGATACTTTCTCCATTGAAAACGAAGGCAAGTTCATCGAGCATATCCTGGGCGAACACTACCGGAACAATATCTTTTCGATGCCGCGCATCACCGGGGTCACCTCAACGGAAGAAGCCCAAATGAAACTTCAGGCTACCCGTTTCGACATGGTGATCATCATGGGCGGCACCGACCGGGAAATGCCGTTCCAGATCGGCAGGGTGATCCGCGAGAAAGACCCTTCCCTGCCGGTTTTCCTGCTGAGCAACCATACCGCCGATTTGGCGTACTACAAGGAACGCATCCGGAAGTGTCCCACCATCGACCGGATTTTTATATGGAGCGGCGATACGAAAATCTTTTACGTGATGGTGAAATATCTGGAAGACCGCATGAATGTCGATAACGACACGCAGGTGGGACTGATCAAGGTGATCCTGCTGGTGGAGGACTCCGAAGTATATTATTCCAAATACCTTCCGCTGCTCTATAACTGCGTGCAGGAACAAACGCGCAAACTGGTGGAGGAGGTACATGCGGACAACCTGATCAAACTGCTCAGGGCGCGGTTGCGACCGAAGGTATTGCTGGCGTCCGACTACGAAGAAGCGATGGAGATTGTACGCCGGTATGCCGACAACCTGATGTGCCTGATTACCGACGTGGAGTTTCCCAAAGGTAGCATGACGCTGCATGACGCGGGTTTTCTGCTGGCGGACGAGGTGCGGCAAACCTTGCCCGAACTGCCCATCGTAGTGCAGTCTGCCGACCGCCGCATCGCCCACAGGGCATTTGAAATAAAAGCCACGTTCATTGCCAAGGAGTCCGGGTCGCTGTTGCAGGAAATACGCAATTTCATCAATCATCAGATGGGCTTCGGCAATTTTGTGTATCGCGACGAGACCGGCAAAAAAATTGTGGCGGTGCGGTCGATACAGGATTTTGAGAAACAGATAGACACCATGCCCGACGACAGTCTGGTATATCATGCCCGTCATCATCACTTTTCCCTGTGGCTGATGGCGCGCGGAGAGATAAAGATCGCCAAGATGATTTTCCTGATCAAGGTCACCGATTTCGACGATCTGAACAATTACCGCCGGTACATGAAATTCGTCCTGAACCGCTACCGCAACGAAGCCAACGCCGGTAAGGTCGTCGAGTTCGACGAGCAGGCGATCGGCGAAGAGAAGTATGTCGTCAGTCTGGCGGGCGGCAATCTCGGTGGAAAGGGACGCGGGCTTACCTTCGCCAATACACTGATATACAATCTGCACTTTGCCGATGTGGTGGCGGGCATCAACCTGCAAATATGCACGCCGCGCACCGCCGTCATCGGCACCGACGAATTTGACGCCTTCATGGGAAACAACCGGCTGCACGCATTTCTCCAAGATGAAACGGACTATGAGAGCGTCAAGCGGAAATTCCTGCAATGCGCGCTCTCGGCACAGCTTGTCCGGCGACTGTGCATATACCTGAAATACATCACCAAGCCGCTGGCAGTGCGTTCTTCAAGTTTGTACGAGGACAGTTCCACGCAACCGTTTTCCGGCGTTTTTGAAACCTATCTGCTGCCCAACAACGCGCCCGATCCCGCTGTGCGCCTGCAACAACTCACGGAGGCGATACGACTGATCTATGCTTCGCTCTTTGCGCCCGAGGCGCGCGAATATTTCAGGGCGGTGCAGTACGGCGCGGATCACGAAAAAATGGCGGTTGTGCTTCAGGAAGTAGTGGGCAACCGGCACGAACAGTACTATTATCCCGACATCAGCGGCACGGCGCAGTCGTACAATTATTACCCCGTCGCCTACATGAAGCCGGAAGACGGATTCGCCTCCTGCGCCGTGGGGCTGGGCAAATATGTGGTGGACGGAGGCAAAACGTTTCGCTTTTCGCCGAAGTACCCGGCGCTGGAAACACTCTCCCCGCGCGAACAGTACAAGGATTCGCAAACACGCTTTCTGGCGCTCAACCTGGAAAACAGCGCTCCCGACCTGCTGCACGGCGGCGAAATGGCTGCCATTGAAGAACTGGACATTTCCGTAGCCGAACGGCATGGAACGCTCCTGCACGCAGCGTCGGTATATACGCAGGACGACCGCCTCGAACCGGGACTCGACCACCGCGGACCGCGCGTGATCAACTTTGCCGATATTCTCCGTTACGAATACATCCCGCTGGCAAAAATGACGGAAATGCTCCTCGACATCGTAAAGGAAGCAATGGGAATGCCGGTGGAAATCGAATTTGCCGTCGAACTGAACAGGGAACCCGACAAACCTTCCGGCTTCTATCTCCTGCAAGTAAAACCGATCGTGGAAATACAGACCGATTTTGAACTCGACCGGGAGAGCATCGACAAGGCGCGTACCCTGCTGTTCTCCTCCAAAACAATGGGAAACGGGCAAATTACCCACATTGCGGATGTGGTGTATGCGGACGCCGCCCTTTTCGACAAAACCGACACCATGACAATAGCGGCGGAAATAGAACAGATGAACGAACGGATGATCGGCGAAAACCGCGAATACATCCTTATCGGACCCGGTCGATGGGGTTCGCGCGACCGTTTCATCGGAATACCCGTCACCTGGCCCCAAATATCATCGGCAAAGGTGATCGTGGAAGTGGGATTGCCCGATTTGCCGCTCGATCCATCGCTGGGTTCTCACTTTTTCCATAACGTCATATCCATGCACATCGGCTATTTCTCCATTCCGTGCGACGCCGCCGGAGGGTTTATCCGCTGGGACGTGCTGGACGCCTTGCCGCCATTGCACCGAACCAAATACCTGAAACACGTCCGCTTTCCGAAACCGCTCAATATCCGCATGGACGGGAAAAACAGACAGGCGGCAATAGAATACGGTGAAGAACTGAACGAATAATCAAAAATCGAATAATTGAACTGATATGATTGTGATCAATGACGCATTACTGGACGCGGTGAGTGCAAAGGCTGCCGCTTCCCCGCGAAGGAGGATGAACCACAACTTTCACCGGGAGTTGGACGATCCCCTGCAAAGGATGTTGAACTGTCTGCAAACGGATACCTATATCCAACCGCACAAACACGAAAACCCGGACAAGTGCGAGGCGTTCATTTTGCTGAAAGGCAAGGCGCTGGTGCTGGAATTTGACGAAGAAGGCAAGGTGACGTCTCATGCGGTGTTGCAGGCGGGAAGCGGCTTGTACGGCGCGGAAATAGCTCCGCGGGTGTATCACGGCATCATCCCGTTGGAAGACGGATCGGTGGTGTACGAAGTAAAAAACGGTCCGTACTCCCCCCTGAACGACAAGAATTTTGCAAAATGGGCGCCCAAAGAAGGAACAAAGGAATGTGCAGCCTATATAGAGCGCCTGTGCCGCCAATACGCTTGCAATCATTGAAAAGTTGTTTGTTGCCTGCCATGCCGAATCGGGTGCATTTACCTTCGGTGAAGGCTTTGCCGTTCAAATTGTCGCATGTATGAAGAATGTGTAAAAGTCTCGCAGGGACGACACTTTCCCGGCAACACCAAGCACAACATCGACGTGGCGAAGGCGATCAGGGAAGAAGGCTCCGACCTGCAGGAGGAGACTCTGGTGGACGTGCTTAACCGCGGCGACCGCTGGCGGCGGCGCTTCCTGCTGGAAGGTTCTTCCGTGCAGGACGGCAACGTGCACCTCTCCCCCCGCGTAAAGGGCAACTGGTTCGGCGCCGTCCCCCAGTACGACCCCGCCGAGCATCAAATCACCATCGATGCCACCCCCACCGCCGAATGGCGTAAAGCCCTCGAGGAAGAAGTAGGCGTTGAAGTGCTGGGAAAGAAAACCGACGGCGGCGCCGTTATCGGCATGCTCACCAACGTGGCAACCGGCAAAACAGACGGCGTCATCAGTCCCTGCGGCAGCGCCGTCATCGAAGGCGAGCAAATAAAGATTGCCACTGCGGGCGAAGCGGGGCTGGGCGTCTTCTTCGTAGCCGCCGACGGCACGAAAAAAGCCAGCATCTTCGGTCTCGCGGAAAACACTCCCAAAAAGATTATCTGCACCATTCCCCAGCTGGATCCGGGCAGCTATACCTTGCAAATAGTTACGCGCTACACCGGCGGCAACCAACTGCTCAAGGTACCCCGCACCATCACCTACGAGCTGCCGCTCACGGTAAAGGGAAACGAAACGAAAGGGTAATTCCCCGACCGTTTGGCGATCGGAGAACCGGCCGTTTGACGGTCGGAAAATTGACCGTGTACCGTTCGGGATCACCTGTGGCGGGCAAAAAAAATTCCGCAGGGACGGGTGCATTTTCCGGCAGACTGGTGCGACCAGCGCCTCGAAAAAAGAATTAACCTCAATTTTCAATGATGCGGGTCATCATCCGTTCTTCTATTTCGTCGGGTTCGACGGGAATGTCCTCCATCAGGTCGATGGGTTCGGAAGGGGTGATGAGTATATCGTTTTCCAGACGGATGCCTGTGCCTTCTTCGGGAATGTAAATGCCCGGCTCGCAGGTGAGGATGGCTCCGGGCTGCAAGGGTTGACGGCGGTCGCCCACGTCGTGTACGTCCAGCCCCAGCGTGTGGGTTACTCCGTGCATGAAATATTTCCGGAACAGTGGTTTGTCGGCGTCCTGCCGGCGCAGGTCTTCCATGGAATACAACCCCAAACGGACATGTTCTTCTTCCCAAAAACGGCGCGTCTGCAGATTGATCTGTTCAATGGACATTCCCGGCTTCATAATGGCGCGCACGTTGCGGAACACGCGCAGTACCGCCTCGTAGAGTTGCCGCTGCCGTGCGCTGAACCGTCCCGAAACGGGGATGGTGCGCGAACAGTCGGAATTGTAGCCTGCCAGCTCTGCGCCGAAGTCAAACAGCACGAGTTCGCCGTCGCAAATCATCCGGTTGTTGTCGTTATAGTGCAGCACACAGGCGTTTTTTCCGGAAGCGACGATGGGAGGAAAAGCGTGTCCGGTTGCCCCGTTACGCAGTATTTCAAATGTGAGTTCGGCTTCCAGTTCGTACTCGTTCATGCCGGCAGCCGTCCTGCCGAGTATTCTGTCGAAGGCTGTCCGGGTGATTTCGCAGGCGCTCCGTATCATCTGTATTTCCTCCGGTTGCTTGACAAAGCGGAGTTGCGCGGTCAATGTCGCCAACCGTCCGTACCGATGCAGCGGGAAACGGCTTTTGAGCCATCCGGCGGCGCGCAGGTCGAATGTGCGCAGTTCGCTGTCGCGCTTTACGTTCTCTTCAATGTCCGCATAGATGTGATCGGACGAACAGGCAAGATCGTCCATCATCCACCTGAAATGCTCGACGTCCATGACGGTTTTTACGCCGGAAACGGCTGTCGCTTCCTCCCCTGTGAGGCGGTGTCCCTCCCGTGTTTCGCGCGCGGCGTCCGGCTGGAGCATGAACAGGATTTCCCTGTATTCGGGCTGGGGATGTGCGGGACAAAGCGCAAGGATCGTCTTTGCCTGCACAATTCCCGACAGGTAAAACAAATCCGAATTTTGCCGGAAGGGGAAGTACAGGTCTCCGCTGCGGGGCATGCGATCGTTTGAAAAGACCAGCGCCAGCGATTTTGACGGAAGCAGGTTTATCAGTTTTTTCCTGTTTTCGGCATGGAAAGCGCACGGGAAAAAGATACGTTTCATTGTTGATTGGATATGGTGGATTGACTGCTCTCGCCGTCAACCGTTGATTTATCTTTCCCTGATCGGGACATATTGCTGCTCGTCCAGAATGTTCCGGTATGCGGGGCGGATGATCCGCTTGCTCTTGAAATTCAGTTCCTCGATGCGGTGCGCCGTCCAGCCCACAATACGCGCCATGGCAAACAGCGGGGTGTATATCTCCTGCGGCAAGCCGATCATTTCGTACACAAAACCGGAATAGAAATCAATGTTGGACGATACCTGCTTTTTGTGTCCCTTGAAATTATAGAAACATTTGATAGCCCTTTCTTCCAGCAGTTCAAGGAAGGCAAACTCTTCCCGTCTGTCCTTTTCCTCTGCCAGATCGCGCGCCACCTCCCTCAAAAGCACCGCGCGGGGATCGGAAATGGTGTACACGGCGTGTCCGATGCCGTAGATCAGCCCCGTTCGGTTATAGGCTTCCCGGTTCAACATGCGGGTGAAACAGGTGTCAATTTCGTCGACATTTGTCCATTCGACAATATTTTTCTTCAGGTAATGAAACATATCTATCACCTGAATATTGGCTCCCCCGTGCAGGGGACCTTTCAGCGAACCGATGCCGGCTGCAATGGACGAATAGGTATCCGTTCCGGTGGAACTGGTTACCCTGACGGTGAAGGTGGAGTTGTTTCCGCCTCCGTGTTCTGCCTGCAATACCAGCAACAGATCCAGCGTGCGGGCTTCCAGCGGCGTGTAGCTTCTTTTGAGCATGTACAGGAAATTTTCGGCGATGGAGAGGCTTTCGTTCGGATGCCGTATGTGCAGCGAAAGTCCCTGTGTGCTGTGCCTGAAAATATTGTATGCGTATGCAATGATGGTGGGGAACTTGGAAATGAGGTCGATGGACTGGCGCATGAGGTTGTCGGGCGAGGTGTCGTCGGGATTGGCGTCGAAATTGTACATTTCCAGCACGCTCCGCGCAAGAATGTTCATGATGTTCTGCCCTTCCAGATCAATGATGTTCATCTTTGTTTTCTGTTCCAGCGCCATGTTGTCGTTGATCAGTTCCGTGAAGTTGCTCAGTTCCTCCTTGTCCGGCAGTTTCCCCGACAGCATCAGGTACGCCACTTCTTCGAAACCGAAACGCTTTTCCCGGATCAAATCATGCACAATGTCTTCCACATCGTACCCCCTGTAGAACAGCTTTCCGGGGATGGCTTTCAGGGCGCCGTCCGGCATGCGTTCGTAGCCCACCACGTTTCCGATCTGCGTAAGCCCTACCAGCACGCCGGAGCCGTCTTCATTGCGGAGTCCCCGTTTTACATTGTACTTGACGAACAGGTCGTTGTCAATTTTACTTGTGGTCTTTACCGACTCCGATAACTTGTAAATAAGATATTCCTTTTTCATATATTTAAATTGAATTAACCGGTGATGATTGTTTTTACGTGCAACGGATTTGTTTCAGTCCATTTCGTTCATTATTTTATCGCCGAATTGAACGGTTCCCAATGATTTTCCCTTCGGCATGAAACGGGCAAGATCATGGGTGGCTTCCCCCTTAATAAACGCTTTTTCCATGGCGTTTGTTATCAACGCCGCCGCCTGATTCCACCCCATGTATTCCAGCATCATCGCTGCGGACAGCAGGAGCGAGGAAGGATTTGCCGTGTTTTTCCCGGCAATGTCGGGCGCTGTCCCGTGCGTGGCTTCAAAGACGGCATGTCCGCTTTCGTAATTGATATTGGCGCCCGGAGCAATGCCGATACCGCCTACCATTGCCGCCAGCTGGTCGGAGATGTAATCGCCGTTGAGATTCAGGGTAGCGATGACCGAATATTTTTCCGGCGTTAACAGGGTGTTTTGCAGGAAAGCGTCGGCAATCACGTCCTTGATGACCAACTTTCCTTCAGCCGTTTCACGGGCAAATTCGCGTTCGGCTAAAGCGTATCCCCAGTTTTTGAATCCTCCTTCGGTGAATTTCATGATGTTGCCCTTGTGTACCAGCGTAACGCCCGGCAGTTGGTTTTTCAGCGCATACTTGATGGCGGCGCGTACCAGCCGTTCGGTTCCTTCTATGGAAACGGGCTTCACTCCGAAGGAAGATGTTTCGGGAAAACGTATTTTCGTCACTCCCATTTCTCCGGTGAGGAATTGCAGAAACTTGCGGGCTTCGGGCGTTCCCTGCTGCCATTCGATGCCGGCGTAGATGTCTTCCGTATTTTCGCGAAAAACAACCATGTTCACCTTTTGCGGCTCTTTGAGCGGCGAGTCCACTCCCCTGAACCAGCGGACGGGACGCAGGCAAACGTACAGGTCCAGCGTTTGCCGCAAAGCGACGTTCAGCGAACGGACGCCGCCCCCCACGGGCGTGGTCAGCGGTCCCTTGATCCCGACCGGATATTCGCGGAACATGTTCATGGTTTCCTCCGGCAACCGGTTTCCGGTGGCGTTGAATGCCTTTTCGCCCGCCAGCGCCTCCGTCCAGTCCAGAGAACGCTTGCCGCCGTACGCCTTTGCAACGGCATGATCCACCACACGCCGGCAAACCGGCATGATCTCCCTTCCCACGCCATCCCCTTCGATAAAGGGAATGATAACCCGCTCGGGCGCTGCCGGCAGGTGCTGCTGTTTGCTTGCTTCCATAAATGATCTATAAATGACGCTTCAAAAGTACAATTTTATTTGACGGATAAATACCGGAAACATATATTTTTTTGGGAAAATCCGGATAAAACTCTGATATTTGCATTTTTATTACCGGACAATTGTATGGCGTTTCCTCCTGTATCCGAACTGATAGAAAGTTTTTTCGGGTTGATCTACCCCAATATCTGCGTGTGCTGTTCAAGAACACTGTTGCGCGGGGAACACTATCTTTGCGCTCACTGCATGTACGATCTTCCCGTTACCGGATTTTACAGGTACGCCGATAATCCCGTGGAACAAATCTTCTGGGGACGGGTGCGGGTGGAACGTGCCGTCGCTCATTATTTTTTCAGGAAAGGCAACCGCATACAAACACTGGTGCATCAGATGAAATATCACGGGCAGAAAGAAATAGGCGAACTGTTGGGAAAAGAAATAGGAAAAGCCCTCCGAAAGTCGCCCCTTGCGGATGTGGACATGGTGTTGCCCGTCCCGCTGCATCCCGACAAACTCCGCAAAAGAGGCTACAACCAAAGCGAATGGATTGCACGCGGCATTTGCGCCGAAATCCACAAACCGCTAAATGTCACTTCACTGATTCGTCGCAGCAGCGCCGGTACGCAAACTAAAAAAAAGCGCTACGAACGCTGGGAAAATGTCGAAAAAGGGTTCGGTCTGTCGCATCCCGACGCGCTGGCGGGAAAATACGTCCTGCTGGTAGATGACGTGTTGACCACCGGAGCCACACTCGAAGCCTGCATCCATGCCGTTCAACGTTCCGCAGATACAAAAGTCGGCATCGCCGCGCTTGCGTGGGCGTCCGACTGAAAAAACAACCATCCGAAAACAGCAAATGAAAATCATTGTCCCTTTAGAGATCATCATGATGGGTGATGTCCACAGTTATCATCTGTTCGTCAAAGGCAGCGTCAACGGTGTGGCGTGCAACCTGCTGGTAGATACGGGCGCTTCGCGAACCGTTTTTGACCTGTCGTTAATACCCGAAATAGCCGACCAGAAAGACGGACAACCCCAAATACAGTCTTCCGGCATCTATGCAGGCGAAATCAAAAGCAGTTTCGGCGTCATTCGCAAATTCAAAATGGAAGGGCTGAAACTGAAAGACTGGCAGGTGGTGCTTATTGACCTCAGTTATGTAAACGAAACCTACGGGCGTTTCTCCAAAAAGCGCGTTGCCGGACTGATCGGAAGCGATTTCCTGTTTCGGCACAAAGCCATTGTTGATTACAAAAGAAAACGATTGGTACTCAAGCAATGAGCCGATTTCGACAAAAGCGTCCGTTTACCGTCGCGGCAACCGAACGCTTGACTTCAAATCAATAATTAGAGAAATTTATTTTGCCGAAAAAAGAGTTTCGTCCTTCAACTGCCCGGTTTGGTCTGCCAGCGACTGCTCGTCCAGTTTAAGGAACCCCAACTCATGGTTGTATTGCTGCCCCTTGGAGAGTATCCATCTCACAAAAGCGATCGTCTCTCCGTCAACGGTTTCCTGAAGGAGAAATCCGAAAAATTCTACCGGAACCAACTCAATCTCTTCGGTTTCGAGCAGAGTAATCACATGGTCGATATTGGAAGAGTACAGTTTTTCCCTGTGTTTGGACTTGACATTCAGAGGTACAAGCGACAGATCGGGATTTAATTCGCGGGTCTGCAGATCATACAGGCAAGGCAGGCTGGTGTAGGCAAAGCCGATCGAATCCTTTTTGATGGCATTCAGGATATATATTTCGTCGCCAAACAATTTTTTCCCTTTGATCCTTTTGGGAATGGTTTTGAAATAATTTGCCAGGATAACAGGCGTTCCCCCGTTTTTACCCACCCTTGAATATACGTTCACCCTGTATTTGTCCTTGTAGGCAGTGCCGTCATCCTCTAAAATGTCTCTCTCGAAGAGAATGTCTTTCACTTCCTTCTTGTTCAACCCCTTTTCCTTTTTGAAAAAGGGATTTTTCGGATTACTGACCGGCAGCAGGACATATCGTCCGGTAAAAGCGATTTTTTGATCTGCCGTTTCCGCCGCATCCTGTTGCGAAACAACGACGGACAAGGCGCTGTGTTCCGCCTGCTCAACAATTTTAAACGTGATTTCGGGATGTTCTTTCCGGTATTCTTCCGTCCATTTCTGCAAGACAGGCACTACAAACTTGGAACCGTTGGTATTGATGGAAATCGTTTTTCCGGCGTTTTCGCCAAACGCAAGAGGCACAAAAGACAGATTCAATAACAGGCTTATTGACGTCATGGATTTTAAAAATTTCGATTGCATATTATTATTTATTTTAATTTGATACTTTTTAATTTGATACTTTTTAATATTTTTCAGATACTACAGGATTTTTATAATGTCCATTGAAATAATGTACGATAAAAGCATTTTTTTACTGCAAAAATGCAATTGCCGACGGTTTTGCAACAACATCGGGCTGACCGATTGAATAAATTCTTCATGTCCGTTTTACTTTAGTGATCGTATGAATAAAAAAATCATGGGGCAAAGGTAGGGATTATTCGCAAGCTGTCAATACCACATTTATGGTATTTTAATTGTCCCTGCACTTAAATATGCTGTAATACAGATATTTATTCCGGTAAATAATGTGAAAATTCAATGAAAAAAATGATATTTCATTCTACCGCGCTGTTCATATCGTTGTCCATCCCGAATTTGTGGCATGTTTTCATTAACCGCCGGATGTGAAACGGGAATGGTTGCGACGCTTCTGAAATTTTTACCTGCATTTCATTATTTTCAACATCTTTTATTTGAACCGACGCTGCAACGATAGCGCAAAATATTTTACCTGTGCAAGAATTTTTTTTCGTTTTTTTATACGAACGTGTAAATTTCAAAATTTTTCACATATATTTGCGAAAAGTTTTTTTTAGTTTAACAGTTAAAATTTTTAAGAAGATGAAAAATATTTTATGGATTTTAGTATTTGTACTGGGAGCGGGCGCAAACGTTGTTCATGCTCAGGTAAAAGCCGTCGTAGCGTCTGTTACCGCAAACAGAACTCTGTACACGGCAGGGTTCACGGATGTATCGATTAACGTGATAGGCATGGTGAGTGATCGCTTCAATGTACAGACGGAGGTGAGCAAAGTAAAGGATTTTATCTATTCCGAGTTGTCGAAAGACTTCCCGTTCACGCTGATACCGGAAAGTGATTTTTTGGCAAATACAAGTTTTCAGGAACATGTGGCAAGCGTCAAAAACAATGCTTTTGTCAATGCGACCAAGGCAGTAAACGACAGAGTTGGTGTCGACGGGTATTTATATACGGTGGTCAAAAGCGATGTTGCCAAAGCGCTTGAATGTTTTTCGGCGGAAAGTGTGAATGCCGTGATGGTGATTGCCGTGGACTGTTATTTGGCTCCAAAAGTATTGATCGGCGGAAACGGATCGGCGCTCGCAAAGATAAAAGTGACCGTTTCGCTGTGGAACAAGGACTACAAGGTGTTGATGGACGTGTCTGCGGAGAGTAGCAGCGAACAGACCTTCGGCATTGCAGCCGGACAAATCGTTTCAAACAGGGAAAAAATTCCCGATGCATTGGCGGAGGCTTCGGATGCAGTATTTAAAAACATGAAGGAAAGCATGCCCAAAGCAATTAAAAAATTTGAAAAGAAACTGTCCAAATATAAAATGTAAGTGATACAACGGACGATCACGATCAGCATCGCCGCGCGGGGTTTATTATACTCCGCGCGGTTTGATTTTGTGCATCGCCGCGGGTGTAGCAAAGCGCCACCCGCAGACGCGGATACCGCATCCTGTACCCCAAGTCCCGCACGGGACGACACATTATTAACCCCGTTCGACGTATCGTCTCGCTACGCCGAACGAAGGGTTTCCACCACAACCGTAGGGGCAGGTCTTGCGCCTGCCCTCAATACGGGCGCACAGGCGGATATTATCAAACCCTGTCGGGATTTATTGCGCCCGCCGCATCGGTACGTGCAATGGTAGAGACGTGGCATGCCGCGTCTCTACAGCGGCAAAGGCGTTTGTTTTGCCGGGCAGTCCCGCACGGGACGACACATTATTAACCGTATGCTTCAGCTTACGGACAGGACGGCATCCACACGCTCCCAAGTCCCGCACGGGACGACACTTAATTCGCCTCAATAAAAAATCCCCCCCAATAGCCACGCTATTGGGAGGGATTGATTCAATATTCCGTCGTCCGTATTCAATCGACTATCGTCACGCCTAACCACGTTCCGGAGCGCAGGTCGCGGCAGAGCGACAGCAGGTCGGTGACGCCCGCGTCGGCGGCGGTATAGTCGCTCAAGCCCATGCCGAAGCGGATGCCGCTGCTGTTGAAGCCGCTCAGCCGCGCGCGGGAAATGCCTATATGGAGCGTATAGCCGTCCGTTTCCGGGACGGCGGTCGCTTTTATGCCTTCGGGTGCGACGGCAGTCCATTGACCTTCTTTGCCGTCCCAGCGCGCCGTTTCGCCTGTGGAGGCAATCCAGAACTTATAGACGCCCGCGTCCACGTCGAGCAGGGAGAGGTTGGCGGCGTCGATGTAAAGATAAACGCCGTCGCCCTGCTGCGCGCCGGGTTCCGCTGCAACGGGCGAGCCGTCGCGCACTTTGACCTCCACGTACAGGCTGTCGCCGGTGACGCCCAAACCCGCGTTGAGGTTCGCTTCCGCAGCGCCGCCCACAAAAACGGGATATTCGCTCACCGGAGCGCCCACCGTCACGGTGAGGTCGTTCAGCAGATGCCCCATGATATACCACGGAGCAACGCTTTTATCGGTAGCGGCAAGCCCGTGGTTGGAACCCGTCAGGGCGAGTACCGTATGGTCGTCAAGGAGCATCAGAGAGTTGCCCGTTGCCTTTTCTGTAGCCTCGAACGGGAACGGGCGGGTGCGGTGCCTGAAATTGTACGCATCGGCGCTGCCCACGGCAACCTCCATCAACTCAAATCCCGTATCGCGTCCCTCGTCGGTTTCATAGGACAGCAGGGTCTCCCCCGACGGAAGCGCGAGCAGGTCGGGATTGCCCATGAAATACTTGTCGGGAAGTATTTCGTAGAGCGCGTATTCGCGGTCGGGCGTGTCGCCGCGCACCGCGTTGAGCCAGTTGGACGACAGAGGAGAGCGGACGAGATAGGGTTTGTAGGTCATCGTCCGGTTGTCGGCTAAAGCCACCACAATCTGCTCGCCCACTAAAGCCGGAGCGGGAGAGGTGTTGTTCCTGCCCGCACGCGAGGCGACAGTCCGTGCGCCCGTCCAGGTGCGATCCACCCCGTCGGGACCGTAATCGGCAATGTAACTCGACCATGTTGCGCCTTCGTCGTTCGACTCGATCACCGCCACCTGCTGTTCCGGCGTATCCACCGCCATTCCCGTGGAGTTGATCATATCCAGGGTTTGAGCCGCCGCGCAGGTCACGAAATAGAGTTGCAGTTTGCCGTCCGGGAGTTGAAGGAACGCAGGGCTTTCCGTGCCGAGGTTCACGTAAACGTCGACGGCGGCGGCGGAAAGCGAAAGGTTTGTACCGTCAATACGCCTTAGCCTGATGGCTGCGGGAAATTCCGTAACAACGTTATCCAATGTGTATTGATACCTGACGGCGCAGGCAGCGACCAGATCGCCGCCGGCAAGCTGAATGACCGTCGGCTGTCCCGCAAGCTCGGTATAGGTGATGACGTAGTCGCCATTCTTACCGCTGTGGGAACTTTTGGCAAACAGGGTAACGGCGGCGCTCCACGTATCGCCCACGACTGTACTGCGGGTCAGGTACACGACGCCTTCCGATTCATACACCGCCACTAATGAGCCGTCGGAGGCGCGGATCATTTCCGGCGAAGCGCCCTTTGCCGCCAGCCGCGTCATGGAACTGTAGTCCCATGCTATGCGCAAACCGCTCACCGGCGTAATCTGCACGGGCTTGTAACTGTCGTCAACAATCCCGTCATTCTTGTCTTCTTCCTTGCCGCACGCGCCCGGCAACGCCAAAATCGCGCCCAGCAGCAATAATCGTCCTGTATGGAATTTATATCTTTTCATACTGTTATACATTATTAATTGTTATTAATCGTTCGCTGTTTTACATAAACGGAAATCGGCAATATAAAGGACTATCTGACTGCTTGCATTGTAAGACCAGTTCCCGCCGATATCTTCCTGTCCGGGATTGAACACATAAACGCGGTGGCGCCTGTTGGAATTGTCTCCACCGTCATTGAAGCTCATATCCACCGTGTATTCATGCCATGTCTTGTTGTCTATTTCGTCATCCGTTATTGCCGAAAAAGCGCTCCGAGCGAGTTCCACATATTCCTGACCGTAATCGGAATTACTGCCAAAAGCCCACAAATGGTTCATCGGACGAATCCACGGCTTGCGATAATTGTTCGTTCTTGGCTCGCCGGTATTGCTGACCAGCGACTTGTCGCAACCGATCATCATTTTGAATTTCAGATAGGGGTAGCGTTGGTTGTCGTAGCGCCATTGACGGGGAAGGGCAAAGAAAAACGAAGCATTACTGCTTCTGATCACACAGCGGTAAATATTTTTGCCGTCGCTTTGCAGCAACTGATTCAGGTTCATGTTTACCGTGGCGCTGTTCACCGTCTCGGCGGCAGGGTTAAATCTGACAATGTCCGTGCTGTTGGGCAGCACGTCGCCCGAATAGGATAAAATCATATCCCATGCGTTATCCTGCACTGTTCCGCTGGCGAAGAACTGCCGATCCACATATACGCTGTCGGGAAAAAACTCATTTCCTGCGAGAGTATTGTATCCGAGCAGTTCCACCACGCCGCTCTGTACATAAGGTTGCAGGAACTCGTCAAAGACCGTCCCCATGCTTTTGGGGATATATCGGATTTTGGTAAGTATCCCGCCGTCTATGGCGTCCTTCAGGGTCTGGAGGCTTTCGGGCGCCCTGCCGGTGGTTTCCCTGATCCTTGCCGGCTGATCCACGGGCATCATGAACTCCTGCCATGCCCCGCCGCCTACTATGCTGGTTACGTTGTTGCGCGCGTAAGTCAGGGTTTCCAAAATTCCGGGCAATCCTTTGCCGGTAAGGTCGAGCGTGGCAACATTGCTGAAATAGAACAGGTCGGCAAAGGTGGTCATGGTCATGGGATAGGTCAATTCGGTAACGGCGTCGGCTGCGGCAAGGGTGAAATCGTTGATCCCGTTGGCGCGCAGTATGGACAGTTCCGACGGTATGAAAGGCTGTTCCGCCGTAGGCATCTGTACCGCAAATGGCTTCTCGACGGGAATGGTATCCAGCAGGGTGGAGCCGTCTTCGAGGATGGGCAGCACGCGGTAGGTGAAGTTGAAAACCGTCTCCCCGCCGGCAGGCAGGTTGTTGGCATAGATACGCGGCGCGATGTCCAGCGAGTCGGCATGCGGCACGTTGTCCGCATCGACGTATTCATACTTCAAACCGTGGTATTCCATCATGATGGAATGTAACCCGGCGGGCCACTCCATGATCAGGGCAGAAGAAGCGGCGGATACGGTGGGGTCGAGGATGCCCTGCCGCAGCACCTCGCGGTCGGCGGAGGTGTAAGGCACTAAGGATATTTCCTGCGGTGTGGAACGGTTGCCTGCCCCGTCTTCGGTGTAGATCTTGAAACGGTACTGGCGCGGTTCGGTCAGTCCGGTAACGTTGACATACGAACAGACGCTGTCGATCCTGATCACGGTGGGCGTGGGCGTGTCCTCGTCATACGCCACGACGGTTTTTTTCGCTTTGCCCATTTCTATTTTGCTCGAGGGGATGCGCCCGTCCTTCCGAAGGTCTATTTCCACGCGCTCATAACCGATGCGTCCGAAGATCGTGTCGAATTTGGCGGGATATATTTCTTCCTTTTCGGAAAACTGCTTGATGTTGTCATAGATGGCGTCTCTGTCGCAGCCGCCCGTGACGAGCGACGCAACCGCCGGTACGGCGAACAGTACGGCGTACCTTTTCCAGTTTTTAAATATGGTTTTCATCTTTTTTAAAATTTATGTTGGTGAATATTCGATCAATAGCCTTCCGCTTTGCGTCCGTAAAGGGTGATTTCCGACAGGGATCGGGGTCCCTCCCCCTTGTAGTCGTCGTAAAAATCAGCCAGCGCTTCGTAGCGGAACCAGCGGGTGGGCTTGGTAAATTTGGGGTTTTCGGGATACATGTACGCCATGTCGCCCTGGCGCCCCAGAATTCTGTACTGCCGGTCGGGCAGGTTGAGCGGGAAGGTAATGATGTGGGTGGTGATGGAATCCCACGCCTGCAAATCCTCGTCCCAGCGCCACATGGAAAACTTCCCGACGTTTTCGTTGCGGTAATAGTCTTCGCGTCCGCTGTACTCGGTTGCCCCCGTGTAGCGATAGCGCTGGTGGGTGATGATGCGGCTCAACTCATAATAGTCCCCCAGGTCGATGATATAGTTCCACGGCACGTTGCCGTCCTTTGGTTCGCCCGTGCGTCCATTGAAGTCGGTGTGGCAGAAGTTGACGAAAGTGCCGTCGTTGATGACGTCGTCGATCACCATATAGTCGCGACCTTCCAGCGCGTTGAAGAAGCCCATCGGGACGCCGGTATTCACCGTCAATCCCGCCCGGTTGACAATGGTGGAATCGTTCGTGCCGGGAATTTGCCACCTGTCCTTGGGTATCTTCTCGTCGGCAATCAGCCGGAGCTGTCCCATGTCGAGCGTGGCGCTGGCGTTGCCGTATTCGTCCTCCACACGCACCTTCACGCTGACCGGATATTGGTCCGAGAAGCCCGGATCGCGTACAAACTGCCGTTCTTCCTCTTCCCGCGAGGTATAAATCACGGTTTTTCCCTGCTTGGCGCCCGCACCGTCCGTATATTCATATTCGAGGAAGATTTTCATGCTTTGCATCAGGCCGTTTTCCCAGTTGATGTAGAAGGAACTGAACCCGCCGATGCAACGGACGGAATTTGCCACCTGTTCCACCGCCGGCTGTAGCGGTTCCACTACCACATCCACCGTTGTCGACCTGTTGCCTGCGCGGTCAACGGCAAACAGTTCCACCGTCTGCGGTTCCTGAGAGGGAAATCCGTAAACGTCGATGTGATCCGTAAAATAGGATACGGAGAACCATCGTTCCTCCCCTCTTTTGGTGCGGTAAACGGCGTCCACGGAGAGCAAATCCGGCTCTTCGGAAGCCTTGAAAAAGATGCGCACGCCTCCGTAGGTGGGTTTGTATCTCAGGAATACGGGCGGCTGAGGCGGCTCGCTGTCGCTGTAGCCTATTTCAAACCGCTTGCTCTCCTCGCAGGAGAACAGCAGAACGGCGGCGCAGATCATCGCCGGCAGGGTAAGAACGCGCCGGCGGGTAGAGACGCACAATTGTGCGTCTCTGAGGGACAGACCATATCGCAGTGATGCGAATGTTTCAATTATGTTTTTGATTATTTCTTTCATATTATTTCAATTCTTAATTCTTAATTCTTAATTCTTAATTCTCCATTATTCCCATCCGTAGCTTTGAATCATATTGGAATTGGTATTCATTTCGTTGATGGAAATGGGCCACAGATAGTTTCGGTTGAGGAAGCGGCGGCGCTGCTTGATTTCCAGCCTGAAGAAGTTGGCAGCGCTGTAGGTGGTGGCGCTCCATCCCGTTACGGGTTCGTTGAACTCGACAGGTCCCCGCTTGTAGCGCACCACATCCCAGTAGCGGCTTCCTTCAAAGGCAAACTCTATGGCGCGTTCGCGCATGATGATTTCCCTCATGCCCACTTTGTCCAGATGCCTGTTCAGGTACAGGCTGTTGACCAGATCGGCGTCCGCCCACACTGTTTCCACATCGGGGATACCCGCGCGGCTGCGTATTTTGTTCACTTCCCGCCATACATCTTCGCCCGGACCGTAAAGCTCGTTCACTATTTCGGCTTTCATCAGATAAAGGTCAGCCATGCGGATGATGGGGTAGGGAAAATGGATCTGGCGCACCCAGTTGCCCGATTTGGATTCGGGATGTACGAACTTTTTCACGCCGATGCCCGTCCAGTAGAAGTCGGTCTGACTGTTACTGGGATTGTATCCGCCCGCCGTTCCGCCGTACATTTGCGTGGGGATGCAGTACTGGTGCGCCCTCCAGTAGCCGCCGCTAATGCCGAGGTTGGCATAGAAGCGCGGCTCGCGGTCGAGGTACATCTTCACCGTCAGGAACGAGGGCTGCATGATGCCCCGCCACCGGTCATACTCCGGATCGGTCGCTGCCGGGGTGGAAACCATGCGCGACATGTTGTTGCGGTCGAAGGTCTTGTCCACATCAATGGGCAGCCCGTTTTTGGTGTAGTAACGGCTCATCGCCTGATAGGTTGCAGAACCCCAGTTCCACGAATTGCCGGTGTCTTCGCTTACTCCGTTGGTATAGGTGGCGGGCAGGCGGAGATTGCTGGCGTCCTGAAGCGTGCCGCCCTGATCCACTTTGTGGGTGCGTCCCCAGATACATTCTTTGTTCCACGGGTCGGCAATGAGCATCCGCAGGGTATAGTAACGTTTCAGATCCGGGTTTGCATTCCAGTCCTCCGTATCGAATTTGTAGGGCTGCTCTTCGTACTCGTACAGGTCGAAGCCTTCATCCAGACAATAGGTAATCGCCTCGTTGACGGCTTCTTCGGCATCCTTCCACTTTTGCGTCCAAGCCGGCGATCCTTCCGCATCCATGGGGAAGAAGGGCTGTTTGTCGTGGTCAAGAAACCCGCCGAACAGATCGCTGGGACCGTTGAACAGGGGGCTTGCCCTGAAGAGCAGTATGCGCGCCTTGATGGCTTTGGCGGCAGCCTTGCTCACCATGCCGAGTTCGTCGTCCATGATGTCGTCGTCCAGATCGGGTATCGCCTCGTTGATGAGCCGGATCACGTAGTCGAAACATTCGTCCACCTTGTTGCGGCTGATGAACAGTTCTTCCGCCTGCGAATTGGGCGGGAGGTTGACGTCCACAATCGGTATGGGACCGTAATGCCTGATCAGGATGAAATGGAAATACGCCTTCAGGAACTTTACCTGCGCTATCCACTGCGTTCTTTCGTTTTCGGGAAGATCCTTCACTAAATGAATGTACTCGAAAAAGGTATTTGCCATTCGGATGCGCTGATACATGTGCGTGGCATAATTGCTGCCGTCCCAGAAGCCGAGCAGGGGACCCGACGAGTTCTGTTCGCCCGCCATGATGCGCGTTCCCGCAAGCCCGCTTGAGGCTCTGGTGGCGTCGCGCTGTCCCAGCCAGTCGTCGCCCAGCAGCCATGTGGTATTGTGGATCAGATGGTCGTTGGGAAGACCGGCATATACATTGCTTAACGCATTGTAAGCCTCCTGCTTGTTGGAGAAATAGTCTTCCAGCGTGATGGTGTTGTCCGGCACAATGTCGAGGAAACTGCATGCGGAGAGGCATCCGGCAAACAGCAGACACGCGGCGGCGCGAACGATGCGGTTGAAAACGCCGGCGGCGGTTACGGCATTGCCGTTGGATTGTAGAGACGTTGCATGCAACGTCTGTACGGCGATTTTTTTGATGATATTATTTAATTCTTTCATTTTTTGAATCATTTAATGATGTATTAGAAATTAACGCTGATCCCCATGTTGAAGCGCCGGTTGATGGGATAGGCAAGCCCGTTGCCGCCCATTTCGGGATCCCACAGTTTGAAGGCGCTGACGGAAAACAGGTTTTCGCCACTGAAATAGATGCGGATATTGGTCATTTTCAACCTGTCCACATTGGGTATGGTGTAGCCGAGTTCGAGTGTTTTCAGGCGGAGGAAACTGCCTTCGCGCAGCCACCAAGACGATTCCACCACATTGTTGTACACCTGATAGGTAGCCAGTCGGGGCCAGAAGGCATGGACGTCGGGATGCGTTTCGCTCCACGAATCGCGCGCCACGATTTCCGGGGCGTTCCTGCGATCAACAAACGGCGCAATTTCCGCCGGCGATATGAAGAACGACACGCGGGCATTCCCCTGAAAGAAGAACGAAAGGTCGAACTGTTTGTAGCCTCCCGACAGTCCGAAGCCGTACTGCACTTCGGGAACAAACGGATAGCCCATCGGCACGACGTCGTCGCCATTGACTACCCCGTCGCCGTTCACGTCCAGGTATTTGATGTCGCCGCGCATGTACGTGCCGGTTTCCTGCCTTGGGGAATTGTCGATTTCTTCCTGATCCACAAAAAGCCTTTCGGCAACATAGCCCCATCTGCGGTCAACCGGCTGTCCCACCGCCTTCCGGTACTCGTCGCGGTAGTTCCTTTCATCCTTTGCCAGCACCTTGTTGGTGGAATAGGTGAAGTTTGCCCGCGCCGTCAGCCACAGGTCGGAACTGAACGAATACTTGTAGTCGAGGGAGGATTCAAAACCCTGCGAGGACACCCTGCCGACATTGCCGTGGATAGACCGCTCGAAGCCGGCAGTCTGCGGAAAATTCTCCCTTTCCATGTAAATACTTTCCCGCATGTCCCGGAAGATGTCAAACTGGAATTTCATCGCCTCGTCCTTGAACAGTCCCAGCTCTATACCCAGATTGTACTTGGTTGCCTCCTCCCATGATATGTCGGCATTGGCATACCTTTCGAAATGGAATCCGCTGTAAGTTCCCGCAAAGATGTTTCCCCACTGGTACTCTCCGCCTCCATCGACGATTTCGGAAAGGTAAAAGAAGCGTCTTTCGCGTTCGGCGATGGCGTCCTTGCCCACTTTGCCGTAGGTTGCCTTGAATTTCAACAGGCTGATGATATTTTTCAGGTTTTCACCCCAGAAGGCTTCGTTTGAGGTAATCCAGCCTGCGCCGAAGGAGGGGAAGAAGCCGAAACGCTTTTTGCCGATGAACTTTTCCGAACCGTTGTATCCGTATGACACTTCGGCAAAGTAGCGTTTGTCGAAATCGTAGGAGAAACGACCGGAGTTGCCCAGGTTGCGTTCGGGTAGCGTATAGTAAATAGAGCCGCCCTGCCCGTTGGTGAGGATTTTTTCTTCGCGAATACCCACCGTCATCAAGCCTATTGAATGTTTGCCCCATGTTTTGTCCCAGTTCAGGCGGGCTTCGAAATAGATGTGCGTGTTGCCGTCTCGTCCTCCGGCAACATCACCGAGCGTGGGGATCGTATTCGGGGTGAGATTGTAGAGGGAATATTCCTCCGAAAAGGCGTCGTACTGTTCCAGCGCATAATATACGGGGTTGTAGGAGCGCACGCCGTCGGTATAGTTCCACGTGTTTGCCGAAGCCTTAAGCTGAAACTTGAGGTTGGGGGTAATGAAATCAAGATCCTGCGCCAGCGTTGCCTGAATGGTAATGGTGCTTTCGTTGTTTTCCCTGTACCCGCGCACCATCTGTGCAAAGGGGTTTACCTTCATCGGGTCGGCGTTGCCGAAAAGCGTCCAGCGCGTGTCGGCATTGCGGGCGTCGGGCGTCCACACGGCAGGGAAATCGACGGGGTTGCTCTCCATCACCATGCGGAAAATGTCGCTTGCGCCGATGTACGGACCGTTGTACCTTTCAAAGCGTCCGGATATGCGGGTATCAAGCATGGTGCTTTTCGTCAGTTTGAAAGTTACGTTGCTTCTCAAGCCGAAACGGTTGATCTTGATGTTGTTGTTGAAGTTGTTCAGGTTGTCCTGATCGTCCACCTTCAACAATCCCGTTTGCCGGTCAACATTGGCGGAGACATAGTAGTTGGCTACCTTTCCGCCTCCCGACAGGCTGATGTTCGCCTTGGTATTGACGGTACCCTGCTTGAAGAGCATGTCGTACCAGTCGATGTTGGGGTAGATCATCGGATTTTCCCCGCGCTGGGTGGCAAGGATTTTCTCCTCGCTGTACCACGGAGGCGTGGGCGTCTCGTTGATGTCGTGTTCCTGATCGTCGTAACGCGACACGAGCGCCTGATTGTACAGCCGCATGTATTCCACCCCGTCCAGCATCTTGAGCAGCTTGGTGGGGGTGGCAACGTTGACGTCCACGCGGGCGGACACCTTCACGTTGCCTTCCGTACCGCTCTTGGTGGTGAGTACAATGATGCCGTTGGCGCCGCGCGCTCCGTACATCACGGTCGCCGAAGCGTCCTTCAGGATGGAAAAACTCTCGATGTCGTCGGGATTGGTGCGGGCAAGGTCATCGGTGGAGGCTTCAAAACCGTCGATGAGGATAAGGGGATCCACCTTGTAACCGAAAGTGGTGACCCCGCGGATAAAGAATTGCGCATTGTCCGCTCCGGGTTCTCCCGTGGTGGAATAGGAAATCAGTCCGGGAATCTTCCCCGCAAAGGCGGTGGTGAGGTTGGAGGAGGCGATGCGCAGATCCTTGGTATTGACCGCCTCAATGGAAGCAATCACACTTTCCTTTTTCTGCTTGCCGAAAGCCACCACCGTCACTCCCTCCAGTTCGGCAGCCGACGGTTTCATTTCTATGGCTATCACTTTCCTTGTCCCGACCGTCACCTCCTGCGGCTGGTAGCCGATGAAGGATATTTCCAGCACATCGTCCTCTTTCAGATCGGTCAGGACGAAGGTACCGTCTATGTCGGTCACGGTTCCGCGCGTGGTTCCCTTCACCTGAACGGCGGCGCCCGGCATCGTTTCTCCGTTCTCGTCGCTCACCACGCCGGTGAGGGAGAGACCCTGCTGCGCCCGCAGCGAAAACGTACACGCACAGACGCACAGTGTAAACAGTATTTTCCGTACAGCAGTACGGCTGATGAAATTTATTTTAATCATGTTCGGATTGTTATTAAATGAATACTCTGGTTCATACTTGCCTGTTTTAAGGTTTTTGTTTTTTGGCTTTTTCGATTCATACTATTTATTTTTAATGATTACTACTATTATTTAATGATTACTGTTATTATTTAATGATGATGATTTAATGATTACTGTTATTATTTAATGATTACTGTTATTATTTAGGAACGTGAAATAAATAATGGATAATGGTTTTGATGCCGAAGGCATCGTATGTTTATGGAAAAACGATGTTGTGTTTCCATTCGACCCCGTTGTGGTCGTACAACAAAGGTGTATATTTCTTCTATAAACATGTGACCTCTTCGAGGTCGAACTTCATATCCGTTATAAGTTTTTATTTGCCATTCCTTGGTTCATATTAAAATAATTATTCCATTTCTTTGTCATATCCGAACAGGGTATAGTCCACCTGAATGTTTCCGGTGGTATCGCTTACGTCCTGCCGGTCGCGCGTACCGTGCGGGTAGTGTTCGGCGCGGTTGAGGTCGCACAGCCAGTAGCCGACGAGGTCGTCTTTCTTTTCGCGCAGTTTCCCGCGCAGCAGGTTCACCAGCACGCCGCCCACTCCGATGGAAGCGGTCAGGATGGGGTTTGTGACGGCGAGCGCAGCGGTGGCGGCTGCTACCAGCCCTTTGAAAGCGTCGCTGTCCATGATTTTGTCGGCGTCGAGCGCCCACCGGCGCACGTCTTCGTCGCTCTCGATCACCCACAGTTGCAGGCGTAGGGCGTCGGGGATGGCGTCGCTGCGGTAAAGCAGCAGTCCGGTTTCCCCGAAGAGCAGTGTTTGATTGTCGCGTACCCCGTCAATGTCGATGCTGTAGCTTTGCGCGAAACTGTCGGCTTCGGACAGCACCGCATCTAATAACCGCTGTTTGCGGGAGGCGTCGTCGGGCAAAGCCATCAAATCCGACAGGGTGGGAGGGCTGACACGCAGGTCAGCCCCTACGGGCGTTGCGTAACTGTATATGCGCAATTCTGCGCGGTTGAACAATCCGAGGAAGCCCTCGCGGTTGTTGAACACCTTTATTTTATTTATTCTTGCGTAAAACATATTTATCAATTAAGAATTAAGAATGATCATATTATGGTTTGACATCAATAACCTTTCGTTACCCGATCCCGTGTATCCCGTAGGGGCAAGGCGCGCCTTGCCCCTGCAATGCGCCGTCGTTGCCGCAATGGTACGCGCGATGGTGTGTACGTTTGTACAGACGCGGCGCGCCACGTCTCTACGGCGAAGCCGTTGATGCAATTGTCCCGTCTCCGTAGCCCGAACAGGGTTTGGAACCCTGTTCGGGCTGTTCCCCGCGTCGCGTCGCCCGTTTCGATTGGATCGAATCCCCCGTTTCGATCGGGTCGAACCTCCCGTTTCGATTAGGTCGAACCTCCCGTTTCGATCGGGTCGAACCTCCCGTTTCGATTGGATCGAACCTCCCGTTTCGATTAGGTCGAACCTCCCGTTTCGATTGGATCGAACCTCCCGTTTCGATTGGATCGAACCTCCCGTTTCGATTAGGTCGAACCTCCCGTTGCGATTGGATCGAATAATTCACCGTATCAGGCGCAAACCAATACATATTCAAACAGATAGGTACGCGGTTCCTTGAGCAGGTTGGCGTTGGTGGAAAACTGCGTGGTGAGGCTCAGTTTGTAATCTCCCACGGGCAGGTGCGCCGGCACGATGAAAGAAATTTTTGAAGGGTCGTTGGTCAGGAACGCATTTTTCGGCACTTCCACCGTTTCTCCCGTATGCTGATTGATCAGCAGGACGCCGTTTCCGGGCGCATCCCCGGCAATCCTGATTTTACTGCCGACGATGTTGACCCCTCCGCCGGGCGTCAGCCGCGCGTTTACTTCTCCCGTAGATACGTCCGTGAGCGTGTTGATCACAATACCTGTGGCAGCCATGCCGCGCACGGTGACCTTCACGTTTTTCAGGAGTTGATACACTTCCGCCAGCGGGGCAGTCCGCAGGGAGAGGCTGTTCTTTTCACCGTCCCACTTGGCGTGGTCGCCGATGAAGGTTCCGTTTGCCGTCAGGGTATGGTGTCCCAGCCCGAACTCCACCGACGCTCCGTTGGTAACTTCTTCCATCGCCACCGCTTTCAGGATGTCATACGACGCGCGCAATGTCGCCGCATTGAGGTCTGTCCTCCGCGACACCGCTATGCGGATCAGATCCTCCACTTTGTCGTGACGGACAATAACTACGCGACCGAAACGGTCGTCTTTCCGATCTGTCAAAACCAGATCATACAGTTCTACTGTTACATTACTTTTTTCTTCAGCCATGATGATAAATATTTAAAGGTTTATTGAATAAGCAGAATAAAAGGGTTAAACCGGATAGACCGGACATAGCAGCCACGCCCTGTTTTGCGCTTCTCCCCGCACCGGTAAACGGACACAAAAAAAGCCGGCATATCCCTAAAAGATATGACGACTCTATATATAATGTGAAAAAATTTGTTATATACGCGCGCGCATATATAATATATGTATGTGTAACTGCCTGATTTACTCTCTCTCTCTCTCT
>JAISRX010000019.1 GCA_031273395.1 Bacteroidales bacterium
CCGCACCCCGTACCCCGCACTGCGCCATGCCGCAGGCATGCCCGGTACGGGGTTATCAAGAGGCAACTCCTGCGGAGTTTTTCGTTTGGCTTTCGTCTTCCGCACCCCGTACAAGCGAAGCACAGTGCAGGGTACGAAAACTCAAAACTCAACCGAATGCAGTATAGTGACATTGCTCCTCAAGGGGGAGAACCGAACAAAGGGAACGCAGTCGTCACCCTCTCTCCATAGCGCCTCAAAAAAAGATTGAGCCATTATTTGTCAAATTCATTCCATTCACTTACTTTTGCGCCGTTATATAATTTTAAATATTGAATTGATAAATGGCTTCTACGGCAGATTTTAGAAACGGAATGTGTATTCAATACAACGACAAGCCTTGTTCCATTGTGTGGTTTCAGCACGTGAAACCGGGAAAAGGCGGCGCATTTGTGAAAACCAAGCTCCGTAATCTTGAGAATGGAAGAATATTGGAAAACACCTTCAACGCGGGTGAAAAAGTGACCGAAATACGGGTGGAACGCCGCCCGTACCAGTTTTTGTACAGGGACGATCTTGGGTTTCATTTCATGCACAACGAAACATTCGACCAGATTGACCTGCAGGAAGACATGGTGGACAACGCCGATCTGATGAAAGACGGACAGTACGTCGAAATGATGTTCCTTGCAGACGAAGAGCGTGTATTGACCTGTGAATTGCCTCCTTTCGTGGAACTGGAAATCACCTACACCGAACCGGGCATACGCGGCGACACGGCTTCCAGCAACTCGTTGAAACAGGCGACCCTTGAAACGGGCGCGGTCATTGGCGTGCCGCTGTTCATCGAACAGGGCGAAATCATCAAGGTGGATACCCGCACCCGCGCGTATGCCGAAAGGGTAAAATCATAACCGCCCGGCAATGGCAACAGACAACGGACAGCCGGATTTTATAGCGGAACTGCGCTGGCGCGGCATGATACACGACCTGACGCCCGGCATGGAGGAAATATTGCAAAACGGCACGGCTTCGGGCTATCTGGGCATAGACCCTACGGCTGATTCCCTGCACATCGGGCATTTGGTGGGCGTGATGATGCTCAAACATTTCCAGCGTGCGGGACATCGCCCCATTGCCCTTGTGGGCGGTGCGACAGGCATGATAGGCGATCCTTCGATGAAATCGCAGGAACGAAACCTGCTCGACGAACAAACCCTTCGCCACAATCAGGAAGCGATCAAAAAACAATTGACGCGCTTCCTCGACTTTGACTCCGGAAAGCCGAACGCGGCGCTGCTGGTGAACAATTACGACTGGATGAAAGATTATACCTTTCTGCATTTTATTCGCGACATCGGAAAACACCTGACCGTTAACTACATGATGGCAAAAGATTCCGTCAAGAAACGAATCGGGGGCGAATCGTCGGAAGGCATGTCGTTCACCGAATTTTCGTACCAGCTGTTGCAGGGATATGATTTCCTGCATTTGTTTGAACATCATGATTGCCGCATACAGATGGGCGGCTCCGACCAGTGGGGGAACATCACTACCGGCGCCGAACTTATCCGGCGCAAATCGGGAGGAGAAGCCTTTGCGCTGGTATGCCCGCTGATCACCAAAGCCGACGGGGGAAAGTTCGGCAAAACGGAATCGGGCAACGTATGGCTTGATCCGCGCTACACTTCGCCGTACAAATTTTACCAGTTCTGGCTGAATGTCAGCGACGCCGACGCCGAAAAATACATAAAAATCTTCACCTGCCTCCACCGCGACGTCATCGACGAACTGATTGCCCAACAGCAAGCCGAGCCGCACCTGCGTCCGCTGCAAAAGAGGCTGGCAAGGGAAGTAACCGTGATGGTACATTCGGAAAGCGACTGCCAAAAAGCGATGGACGCTTCGAATATCCTTTTCGGCAACGCCACCGCCGACGCGCTGAAATCGCTGGATGAAGCCACTTTGCTCCAGATATTTGAAGGAGTACCCACTTTCGAGATTGCCCGCAATGAACTTGCGGCAGGCGTCAAGGCGGTAGAATTGCTGGTAGCCCGAACCGGCATTTTCCATTCAAACGGCGAAATGCGCAAAACGGTGCAGAACGGCGGCGTGCAGATCAACAGGGAACGGCTCGCGGAGTTCGACAAAGTAATTACCGACGGGCGGCTGATCGGCGGAAAATACCTGCTGGTGCAGCGGGGCAAAAAAAATTATTATCTCATCGTGGCAACGGAAAATTGACAGCAGTGAATGAAAATCAAAAAATGAAAATGTTACGGATTGCGGTTCAGGCGAAGGGACGTCTTTATGAAGAAACCATTTATCTGCTTACCGAAGCGGGTATCCGTCCGGAGTCGGAAAAACGCACTTTACTGGTGCAAGCCAAAGGGATGCCGGTGGAAATACTTTTCCTTCGCGACGACGACATTCCGCAGGCAGTAGCCGATGGTGCGGCGGATGTGGGCATCGTCGGCGAAAACGAACATGCGGAACGCCGGAAAAACGTCACGATAGTCAAACGGCTTGGCTTCAGCAAATGCCGCCTGTCGCTGGCAATACCCAAAGACGAACCGTATCACGGACCGGAATGGTTCAACGGCAAGGTGATAGCCACTTCCTACCCCGCCATTTTGCAGGATTTCCTGACGGCAAACCGCATACAGGCGGATACGCACGTCATTTCCGGATCGGTGGAAATAGCTCCGGGCATCGGGCTTTCCGACGCCATTTTCGACATTGTAAGTTCGGGAAGCACCCTGACGAGCAACCGGCTGAAAGAAGTGGAAACGGTGATGTACTCGGAAGCGCTGCTCATAGGATACCCCCGTCTGTCAGCCGAAAAAACGGACATACTCAACGAAGTGCTTTTCCGCATAGACGCGGTGCAGGCTGCCGAAGGGAAAAAGTATATCCTGCTCAACGTCCCGAACAGCAAAATCCATGAAATCACACAGCTGCTGCCCGGCATGAAAAGTCCGTCCGTACTGCCGCTGGCACAGGAAGGATGGAGTTCGTTACATTCGGTGATCGAAGAAAACCGGTTCTGGGAAATCATCGGAAAACTGAAAGCGCTGGGCGCGGAGGGCATCCTTGTGATCCCCATAGAAAAAATGATCCTGTAATACGTGATGAATATGACCGCAGAGGAAGTCATCGGAGCATTGAAGCATGTTGTCCACCCCGCCGCGGGCAAAGATATTGTCGAGCTGGGCATGGTGAAGGATATTCGGACGGACGGTCTCAAGGCAAGTTTCACGCTTGTATTTGCAAAGGCTCAGGATCCCGTAAGGAAATCCGTTACGGACGCATGTGAAAAAGCGTTGCGCTACTACGTTCATCCGGAGGTCGTCCCCGACATTCATGTCCGGTCGGCGAAACCTGCACCCGTGACGCCGCCCAAACCGGTTTTGCAGGCGAAGCATATCATTGCGGTGGCTTCCGGAAAGGGCGGGGTGGGTAAATCGACCGTGGCGGTGAACCTTGCCGTTGCCCTTGCACGAATGGGCTACCGCGTAGGGCTGCTGGACGCCGACGTGTACGGACCTTCCGTTCCCAAGATGCTGGGGGTGGAAAACATGTCGCCCGAAGTGCAGGGTGAAAGGCAGCACGAGCGCATCATTCCCGTGGAACGGCATGGCGTCCGCATGTTGTCCGTCGGTTTTTTCGTCCGCCCGGAAGAGGCGGTTATATGGCGCGGTCCCATGGCTACCGGCGTACTCAAACAACTGCTTTATCAGGGCGAATGGGGCGAACAGGACTATTTGCTGATCGACCTCCCTCCCGGCACCGGCGACGTCCACCTGACCATTGTGCAGGAACTTCCGCTGACGGGCGCGGTGATTGTCAGCACGCCGCAACAGGTGGCGCTGGCTGACGTGGTGAAGGGAATCAGCATGTTTCGCAACGAAAAGGTCAACGTGCCGATTATAGGACTGGTAGAGAACATGGCATGGTTCACGCCGGAGGAACTGCCCGGCAATCGCTATTACCTGTTCGGAAAGGAGGGATGCAAAAGGCTTGCCGAACGCGAGCATATCCGTTTTCTGGGACAGATACCCATCGTGCAAAACATCAGCGAAAGCGGCGACAGCGGACAGCCCATCGTTGTCGGAGAACATTCGGCAACGGCGCAAACCTTCGTGGAACTGGCGCAGAATGTGATTGACGCGGTGGAAGGAAAGATGAAGAACTGAAAAACAGGATCATCCGTGAAAAAAAGAATCAGTTTTATTGTTAATCCCATTTCGGGAACGCGAAAAAAGGATGCGTTGCCGGAAATCATCCGCCGCCACATTGACGGAGCGCGTTTTGAAATCGAAATCTTTTTTACGGAAAGAAGCGGTCATGCTTTTGAACTGGCGCAACAGCAAATGAAGGACGGGGTTCCGTACATCGTAGCCGTTGGCGGCGACGGTACCGTGAATGAAGTTGCCGCCGCGTTGCGCGACAGCCCGTCGGCAATGGGCATTGTCCCCTGCGGTTCGGGCAACGGACTTGCGCGACACCTGCACATCCCGCTGAACCTGCAAAAAGCGCTGAAAGCCCTCAATGTCGCCGGCGTGAAGGAAATGGATTACGGACTGGCAAACGGGCGTCCGTTTTTCTGTACGCTGGGGACGGGATTTGACGCCCGCGTAAGCGACGTTTTCGCCCACACCCGCAAACGCGGACTGCGAAAATACATCGCCATCATCGCCCGTGAATTTATCGCATATCGCGCGCGGGAGTATGCGTTGAACATAGACGGAACAGCCCTTGCCGTCAAAGCAATGGTGGTGACGGTAGCCAACTCGTCGCAATACGGCAATAACGCCTGCATATCGCCGCTTGCCGACATCAGTGACGGAAAATTAGATGTATGTATTGTGCGTCCTTTTCCCAAAATACTTGCCGCCGGGCTGGCTTTCCGGTTAATCGGCAAGTCCATTCACAAAAGCCGTTTCTATTCTTCCTACCGGGGGAAGGAAATCGTGATTGTGCGGCAAAAGGACGATACCGTTCATTTGGACGGCGATCCGTTTACAATGGAAAAAGAATTGAAAATCAGTGTGGCGCCACGCGGTTTGAAGGTGTTGACGCCGCTTGCTCCGCTCCCCGCGTTCGGGTGATGGAGTTCGGACAACTCTTCGTTGCGCAGGGCGCGCAGGTGAATACGGGATGCCCCTTCGCCGTAGAGACATAGCATGCTACGTCTCTACAGTTTTTCTTTTTTTTAATTCTTCCTGTAATAATGCATACTTTGCGGTAAGATAAAAACAGGTCTTATGATAGAGATCAAATTTTAATCAATCAAAATACGCAAAGTGCCGGTTATTCGTATCAAAACCATGATACATTATTTATTTCACGTTCCTAAAACTCTACATCAATCATTACCGGATCGTGATCGGACGGGTATTGTCCATTGGGACGGTCGTTAATGACGCTGTAGGATTTGACGCGGATGGCGCTTATCACAAAGATGATATCAATAGGGTTATGCTCGTTCATTTGCGGCAATGTATAGGACATTGCGCTGTATGTTCCTTTTGTTCCGACAGGCGGCGTTTCCGTCTGCGTGCGGGAATCCTTCAGCAGACCCTCATTGAGAATATAGGCGATAGGGGCGTCGATTACCGTACAGTTATAATCGCCGACGGCAAAGACCGGATATGCTCCGGCTATCTGCCTGATTTTCGCTACCATCAACTTTGCAGACTCCAATCTTGCCGTTGCAACTTGATGGTCGTAATGCGAGCAGAAAAAATAAAATTCGCGTCCCGAAGTCAGTTCGCGAAATTTACCCCACGAACAGATGCGCCTGTAGGAAGCGCCCCATCCGACACTTGGTATGCCGGGTGTTTCGGAATACCAGAAATCGCCATTGTCCAACACCTCAAACTTATTGCTTTTATACAGGATTGCCGAATGTTCCCCGCCGCTTATTCCATCGTCGCGACCGACGCCGATATAGCTGTATCCACCTGCAGCAAGGATGTCGTCAATATGCTTTTTCGACGCTTCCTGAATGCCGAAAACGTCAAAGTCATAACTGCGTATCAGGTTGTTCACCATCGCTATTCTGTCTGCTGTCCAATCACGTATCAAAACGTTGTAGGAAGCCACGCGCAAGGCGCAGGTAGCCCTGTTTTGCCGTACCGGAACGGTAACACTGTTGTCGAAAGCTGCATGATCCTGTGCACGGACAGTGATACTGCCTGCTCGCTCCGATTCGGCGCCGACAAGCGGGACTACCTCAAACAAGCAGGTCTGCCTGCCCGTAGTCTGCGGATTGCCGGAAGCGAGCGTGATCCATTCGGGCAGACCAAAGGAAACGGGAATATTGGAGGTGATTTCCAGCGAAAAAGTCAGGCGATCGTTTTCATTCACCACTATCTGCGTTTCTTTTACGAAAAGCGCAGGTTCCGCTCCCGTTTGCCTGACAGTAATAAATTTATTGTCGGCGCCTTCTGCTCCCACGACAATCCGGGTGTTCCGTTCCTGCCGTATCTGTTCGTTGTCTGTTACGGAAACCTTGAGATTATCCACCTTGTTGGGGATGATTTCCACCGTGCACCATGACTGGTCAAGATAATCGGACAGGGACGCCGAAAAGTCGACATTACCGCTCACATGTACTGTTTTAGACGATGCTTCGGGCCAAAACACCAGTTCATTACTCGAAACGTCAAACTGCACGGAAGTGTTGTCCGCCTTCTCTTTACAGGAAGCTCCGGCACATATCCATACAAACAAAAGTGCTGTTTTTAAAAAAGCTGTTTTCATTTTTTTATTATTATTTTTTAGTGGATTTTACATAATTAATTACATGCAACTTATTTTGCCAGTTCGCTAAATTCCAATTGAAGCTGTTCCTTCATGTAATAAGTTGTTCCTCCTATTTTGTAATTATACCGCAGCCGGAAGGTTTTGAATGTCCTGTATCCGTCGTCTTCAATATAGAAAGTGTTGGGATAATCCGGATCGCCGTCAATCTGGGTAACAGCCATATCCCTGTGGGGTGTAATACTTACCTTTCCGTTGTTGTGTATTTCGAGGACAATAGCCAACCGGTTGATTCTTGTCAGCTGAGCTTCGGTGACGTCATCATAAGGTTGATTGCCGGGCATGATCCGCACCCTGTTCCGGCTAAGCGGAAGCATCCGCTTGGTATCCATTACCATGGCATACAGCGATGCATCGTCGCCGGGATTGGCTCCTGCGTCCGACAGGAAGCCGCGCATGGTGTAATCGGTCTGCGTTTCCATTGTCGCATAGGAATTTTTTATCACCACCTGATACAGCACGTTGCTTTTTTCGGGATTCGCCTCGTATGCCGAATAGGAGACTACTTTGAAGGGAATGAAATAAGTGGAATCAGGCGATAAACCTTCGGGACGGAGCCTGATTTTCATTTTGCCGTTCTTTTCTCCCGCAGGAATGGTGAGGCTATAATCATCCACATCGTATTTGCTCCGAGGCACCAGCTTTGCATATTTAGCGATTTCCACATCAAAGTTGTCCGTATTGTATCGGTTAAACGCTTCCTCGTCCGACGCCAGTTCCACACGAAGATCTTCTCCGATAGGATTGGTACCGCCGCAGGAAGCCGCCACATAACCTGTGGACTCGATGTCTTCAAGATGATGCACCGCCTTGAAGATATTATGGTTATCATCGCAGACCAGTGCAAACACGTTTTTGTACTGTTCCCTGTCGAAAATTTCATATTCGTTGCAGGCTGTAATAGCAACTGCAAACATACCCGTCAAAATTTTTATCAATATATTTTTCATGATTTTCAATTTTTAATTTTCAATTTATTGCTTACCACCCCGGATTCTGATCCAGTGAAGGCATGCGCCTGAGTTCCGAAACAGGAAGAGGGAGGAAAATCATCTTCCGGTGTACTACGCGGTTGGATATGCGCGAAGTATTGGGTACCACGCGCCGGTAGTAATTGGCTTTGTCCCCTTCGATGTTCATACCGGTGAAACGCACGTTTTCGGTTTCTTCATATATTCCCCACCGGCGCACATCATAGTAGCGCCTGTTTTCAAAGAAAAATTCTATCATCCGTTCCTTTTCTATCAGCGCCTGTATCTGCCCGCTGTTTTCGTTGCCGCTCAAACCCGGAAGCCCGGCGCGATAGCGTACCTGATTGAACGCTTTTTTAATCTCTTCGGTATTGCGGGTAAAGGTCTGCTGTTGCCCGTCCGTTTCTACGGTATAACTGCCGGTAATGTTATTGAGCGCTTCGGCATAGGACAGCAGTATTTCCGCATAGCGGATGATGGGAAATACCTTTTCCATTGTCCGTGCATTGGTGCCTTTGAGAGCATCTACGGGATGGATAAATTTTTTGCACACATATCCGGTAGGCGTCCAGTCCACAGCGGATGGGGCATTCGATTTCCCGTCGGGCGAGTCATAATAATAGGTAATGGTCTGGTCATACATCTCTGCCTGCGAGGTGGAGTGACATGTCCAAAAACCTTCGCTGAATCCTATATTGGCATAAAAGCGCATTTCACGGTTGGCGTACATGTTGAATACGCCGGCGTTCAGCCTGTAGCCGGAAAAGGTGCTTACTCTGTCTGTAAATTTCACTTCATCATACGGATATGCCGTGCTGGGATTCTGAATAGTCCGTCCGTCGCGCATGTAATAAGCGTCCACCATTTTCTGGTTGACGCCGCATCCCATCCAGTTACCGATGCTGTTCGGGAAAAACCATGCCATATAACTCCTCAGTCCCGGCGTTTTGCAAGCCCAGATGAACTCCGGATTGACGCCTGCCACACATTCGCCGGTGAAGTTTTCGGAATAGGATTTGAAATGATCGATTCCGGCGGCGCCGTCGGGAAAAGTTTTATAATAATCCTGATCCGTAATTCCGACAGGCAATTTGGGCGTCAGGCTGGTGCTGTCAACGGTATAGAGTCTGTAACGGGGTTTTCCGGCGTCTTGCAGGTCTATTACCCTTTTGGCTGCCGCCGCCGCCACTGCCCAGCGCTCCGGATCGGCCTGCTGCGTGATGTAATGCTCGCCGTCGCTTTTGCGTATCCAGCTGCTGTAATAGTTGCGCGCCACATCACCGCCATTGAACAGCGGGCTGGCATTGATCAGCCGCAGACGCGCCGTGAGCGCCAGTGCCGCCCCTTTGGTGGGACGTTCGAAATTGATCATCGAAACGGTCATGGGCAGATATGCCGCAGACGCCTCAAATTCGCTGCAAATATAGTTCACTGCCTCGTTGAACGTGCTGCGCTCGCGGTCGTAATACTCCATCGCTTCGTTGTTTTCCACCACTTCATCGCCCAGCAGAATGGGCGGTCCGAAATCAACCAGCAGCTTGTAATACGCATACGCACGGTAAAAGCGCGCAAGCCCCAACAGTTCAAACCTTTCGGAGGTAGTTGCGTCGGGAACTTCGTTTATCCGCGTAATAATGAGGTTGCATTTGCGGATAATCTGGTACATCTTGGTCCACATGTCGTTGAAAGGGGAAAGGTTTTCAGCCGTAATCATGCCCTGTACGAAGCGCATGCCGTTATAACTGGTGCCTGAGAGGTTGCACATGGTCATCACCTCGTCGGTAGCCAAAGGACCCGGCGTCCCCTGATTACTGGTGCTGAGAATCTGTCCTTCGTCCTTGAACAGCGAAGCAGCGCCCCATAAATAGGCTTCCGTATAACGTTTTGATCGAAAGATGGAATCCACTTTCATCTCATCGTTGAAATATCTGTCCACATTGAGATAATCGCAGGAAGCCGTGCCGAAAAGAATGAAGATAAAACCGATAATTATATTTTTCATTTTTCAAATTATTAAATTATTACAGATAGATATAAACTTGCAGGGAATACACGGAAGGTATGGGATATACCCGTCCGTTGTACTGTGCCTGTTCCGGGTCGAAAATTTTCACCTTGTCCCACACGTAGAGGTTGTTGCCCACCAGTTGCAGGTCGATGGAAGCAATGCCTATTTTTTTCAGCTTGTCGTGTTTCAGGTTGTAGTTGAGCGTTACTTCCTGAATGCGCAGATAGCGGGCGTCGCCGAGCCAGAACGACGACAGCTGCGAATTGTTCTGATTGTATCCGTATTGCAGCCTCGGAAAACGGGCATTGGGGTTTTCCGCCAGCGCAGGATTAATGCCGCTGCTTAAGGCGTAATCCATCGGTATCCATCTGCTTGCAGGATCTGCAACTGTGGACAGCACATTTCCGACAGTGCCTTCATAAAAAGGCACATAGCCCATGCCGTTGGCGTAGGTCGAACCTCCCTGTGTAACGCTTTGCCCCACATGGTAGAAGTCCGTTCTGCCGGTGCCTTTGAAGAGGACGCCCACCGTCAGGTTTTTGTAGCGGAACTCGCCGCCCACGCCGTACATCAGGCGCGGATAGGTACTGTAGGATAGCGGCACCATGTCGTCCGACGTAATTTTTCCATCGCCGTTGACGTCTTCATACTTGATGTCGCCCGGCATCACCGATCCCCACGGCTGGGCGGGACTGTACATCACATCGTCTTCGTCTCTGAAAAGACCCATTGCCTTGTAGCCGCGCAAAGCATTGTGCGGATAGCCGATATGCGACAGATAGGGATAGTCCAGATACTGTTCCTCCCAGTTCTGCACTTCGTTGCGGGAATAAGTGAAATTGCCGCGGACGGTAAAACTCATATCTTTGTTCAGTTCATGGGTATAGCTGGCGTTGCCGTCGGCGCCGTAACTGCGCATGCGTCCCACATTACCGTAGGACATGCTGATCAGCCCTACGTAAGCAGGCACCTGCACCCTCGGCTGGAAAATGCCGTCGCGCTGGTCGTTGAAAAAGTCGATGACAAACTGAACTTTTTCATGGAACAAACGCCCTTCAATGCCGACGTCTGCTTTGACCGCCTTTTCCCATTCAAGATTGTCGGCGCCGATGCGCGTCTCCATAAAGGTTTCCACAGAACTGCCCCCCATGACGCTCCTGTCTGCCAGACTGACCATTGTCATGTAGGGAAATCGCGTGGTAGAAGCCAGACGGTCGTTACCCACCGATCCGTAGGAACCTCTGATTTTGAAAAAGCTGAGCCATGAGGCATTGTTTTTGATCCACTGGTAGCTGGTAGGCACCCATCCCAACGCCACCGAAGGGAAAAAGCCGTACTGCCTGCCGGGTATGAAATTTTCGGAACCCGTGTATCCGAAATTGACGTCAATCATATAGGTATCGCGGAAATTGTAGGTCAACCGGCTGGATATCCCCTGATAGCGCACAGGTATGGCGCTCAGACTGCCGGTAGCGTCCTGCGTGTGTTTCTGGTCGCTCAGATAGTAATAGAACAAGCCCGATACGCGGTGATCCGCACCGAACATCCTGTCATAATTCAGGGTTCCTTCAAAATGGTATTTGCGAAAAATATTCCTGGAGGAACTGTATTGCGCAGGGACGGCATTGATGGTTAGCTTTGTTACCAGCTCGCTGAAGGAATTGCGTTCGACAGCCTGATAAAGCGCCGGCTGTATGTAGCGCCGTTCGCTGAAAAAGTTCTGGTCGTCATACGCGCCCTGAATCTTGAGTTTCAATCCGTCCAGCAGGAAAGAGAAATCCTGCTGGAGCGACAGGGTCATTTTGCCTTTGTATTGCCTGTTGGACGCCTGTCCGGTCTGATTGATCATCACGTAGGGTGATGAAGTGGTTATGGAACTGGCGGAGGGATACTGTCCGTTGGAATAGACGGTGGGCAGCAGGAGCGGATTGATTTGCGACTGGGCAAACCACAGATAGTCGGAATTTGCCATGCCCGGTTCGGTACGGAGGGACAGATAGCCGTCGGCGCCGAAATAAATCGTGGTGGTTTTGCTCAGGCTCAGGTCTAAGTTGGTGCGGTAATTGTAGGTATTGTAGCCCACATTGGAACTGTAGATGCTGTTTTTGTCGTTTTTGTAAGCGGCAGTTTCGCTGCTTCCGCCCAGCGACAGGAAATAGCGGGCGGCTTCGCTGCCTCCCCGCGCGCTGACATAATAGGACTGTTCAAAGGAAAGCGGTTTCATGATTTCGTCCTGCCAGCTGACGTCGGGAAACAGATCGGCGTCCAGTCCGTTTTTGATGATCTCCATTTCCACTTCCCTGTAAACAGGCTCGTTGCCCCGTACCACCATCGCTTCGTTGGCAAGCTGCGCGTAATCGTAAGCCCGCAGATATTCGGGCATTCTGCGCAACTGCGAGAGGGAATAGTTGGCGCGGACTGTGATGTTCAGTTTGCCGGCTTCGCCGCGTTTGGTGGTGACAAGCACCACTCCGTTGGAGCCGCGCACGCCGTAAACGGCGGTTGCCGAAGCGTCCTTCAGGATGGAGAAGCTTTCAATGTCGGCGGGATCAATGGAATTGATATCGCCTTCCAGCCCGTCAATCAGCACCAAAGCGCCGGTGCTGGCGCCAAAGGTGCCGATGCCGCGCACCCAGAAATCGGATATGTTTTTCCCCGGTTCGCCGCTGGTTTGCATGGAAATGACGCCCGCTACCTTGCCGCCCAGCAGGTTGGCAACGGAAGCCACCGGCATTTGAAGCTCTTTCACATCAACGGTACTCACCGCCGCTACCGAAGAAATTCTCCGCTGCTGCCCCATGCCTACCACCACCACTTCTTCCAGCTGCTGCGAAGGGTTGGAAAGGTCGAGCCTTACATCCTTTTTTTCTTCCAGCACAAGGTATTCCACCGGCTCATAGCCCACGAAGGAACAGACAATCACATCGCCGCGCGCGGCTTTAATGCTGAAATGTCCGTTCACGTCGGTGGACGTACCGATACCGATCTTGTTTTTCAGGTAAATCGTAGCGCCCGGCATGGTTTCGCCGTTTTCGTCATACACGACGCCTTCCATCACAAACTCTTTTTGCTGTGCCGATAATTGTCCGCCGTCGGCAAAAAGGATGATGGCTGTTATTATCAAACAAATTTTTTTAATCATCTCTATCTTCGATTATTCATTTATTATTCATCCTATTCCACTACTAATTTTCTGAGTCTCCGGTTTCCCCAGTCGGCTACATATACCGTACCGTCTTTGGTGACGCCTATTCCCCGCGGCGTATTGAACAGCGCCTCTTCTTTGGTGCCGTCGTGCCAGCCGCTTTTTCCGGGTATGCCGAGAATGGTTTCCACCATCTTGCCGTCGGGCGTGATCCGCCGGATGCAGTGATTGCCGGCGTCGGCGACATACAGGCTGCCGTCCGGATCGAAGAAAATCTGCCAGGGCGTGTGGAATTGAGCCGTGGCTATCGGTCCGTCGCGATGCCCGTTGCCGGGAGCATGAATCCGCTGGAGGGTGCCGGCAAAATCATGGATGTTGAATTTAAAGATGCCCGGAGCGGAACTGCCCGACCGTACGCTCATGTACATCCATTCGGTATCAATGGGATGATTGGCAAAACCGGGCCATGTGCCGATAGCGGGAGTCATACCTATGATTTCCGCCTCGTAGGTCACGGGATCCATTTTAACAATATGACCGTCGTAATGATGGGTGTAGGACATGCCGTCGGCTTCGCACCATGCCATGCTGTGTTTCCATCCGGTTGTAGGATAAGGGTATCCGTTCCTCTCCACAATGCGCATGTTACGTACCCTCGGCGCAAAATTTTCCCGCGGATCCAGCGTGATGAACCGCTCTATCGCTCCTTCGGTGGTCACCAGAATAATGCCCGTGTTTTCGTCGCAGGTCAAACCGTTGGGAAGACCCGGCACCTCAGAGGTCGTTCCCATCAGCAGAATTTCCGATTTGTTTGCCGCTTCGTTGATTTTAAAAATTCCGTAACCGGCGTTAGCACTACCCACGGTAACAAATACATTGCCTTCCAGATCCACAGCCAGATACTGCGCTTCTATCAGCGTTTCTCCCAGCGTGCCTCCCCTTGAACCCACTTCGCCGTTACCGGCAATGGTCTGTACCGAAATAGAGGTGGAATATTTAAAGGTCTTGTCATAAACCACCGAATCATTGCCTATGACCACCGACACCACACATTCGTCGCCCGGCATGCGCGGCGTGACTACATACATCATGGAGCCGCTGGAACCTACCACGCCGGCTCTTTTCTGATTGAAATATACCCGTATTTTTTCAGGATCGCTGCCGAAATTTTCCCCGTTCAGCAGCACTTTTGTCGCTATTTTCCCCGAATCGGGATAAAAATCGGTGAGCGTAACCGGTTTCCCCGGATCATATTCGGGCGCTTCTTCCTTATTCACACAGGACGCCAGCGCCAATACAAGGCATCCCGTGAACCATATCCATTTTCTACACATATACCTGTTTTTAATTATTAATTAATTATTCATATTATGATGTAACTGCCCCCGAATAACCCCGACAGAGTTCAAAATCTTGAGCGTCTGTCCGACCGCCGCGCTGTTAAAGCGCCTTTAACAGTGGTGTTAAAACACCTTTAACAGTGGTGTTAAAATGCCTTTAACAGTGGTGTTAAAATACCTTTAACAGTGGTGTGAAACTCGCGTCATATAAACCCTAACAGGGTTTTAAACCCTGTTAGGGTTGGATTTGGGGGTTAGGGTTTTGCGCTACCGTAATTTATTGCATCAGACGTATTTTACGGATACGGTGATTGCCCGGATCACCGATGTACAATATTTTTTCGCCCGGACTGAGGCAACCTCCCGCACAGCCGTTGAACCGCGCCAGTGTGCCTTCGCCGTCAACATAACCGGAAGTATTGTAGGCGCCGGCTAAAGTGGATACCGTTGAGGTGGTGATGTCCACTTTTCTGATGACATGTGAGGTAGTAGGCATATATAAATTGTCTCCGTTTTTATCAAAAATCAACTTTCTCGGATTCTGAAAGTTCGCCGAAGCAAGAGGACCATCTACATACCCTCTTGTACTCGATGTTAAATGGACATAACTCTCGTTTGCAACATCCATATAATTCAGTCCGAAGGCGGGGGTAGTATATGAGCTATACCATAAATGATCCGGATTTTTGGGATCAAACGCCAGATGCTTCGTTTGTCCGGCTCGGAGGGTGTTGGCGTTTATAGAAACCATTTCGCCGGCGAATGTTTCGGGATGCATCCTGTAAAAGTGCGTGTTCGCATGTCCGTATATGTAGCCATTCTGATGGATTGAAAAAGAATGTTTGTACGCACCGCTACTCACCAGCACTTTTCCGGATTCGTCAAAGGCATAATTCGTATTGGTTTCAACGGCAGCAAGCCCTCCCCTGTCGGCAAACGATGCTTTACGGTGATTGAGTTTCCATCTCCCGTTTTCCTTGTCCAGCGTATAAAAATGTTCCAGCGTTTGGTTGGTTTCTTCGCACATGATGAATCTGTCGCGCTGTGCATCATATATGATGTCATTGGGTTGAAACAGTCCACTCCAGCTATTGAGTGTTCTCATCGCTACTACTTCTACCTCGTTTTCCGCTTCGTTTATTTTTACAATGCCCAGTACGGTGTTGTTGCGATTGACAACCAACATATTGCCTTCTCCGTCCAAAGCCATATATATGGGACCATTGAGGTGAGCCGTTTTCAGCGTGCCCAAACTGCCCTCCGTATATTCGTTGAACGTAACGTTTGGCGAAGATGCGACAGGAGGCAATACCCATTCCGCAGGCATATTTGCAGTGCCAAGCTGCGTTCCCGATCCGGCAAAAGTGCCTACCAGTACGGTGTTGTTCCAGCGTTTTGCCGTGAGGGTGAGTTTTTGCGTACTGACCGCCACGCCCGGATCGGTTGCGGGTTCTACCGTCCAGTAGAGCGGGGCTGTTGCGCCGTAAGCCACGCCGAGTTCTTCCAGCAGATCGTCAAACGTCTCGTCGGTGAATACCTTTTTTGCCGCATCGCCCATGTCGAAAACAACAGGATTTGTCATGCTTTCCGAAAGCGAAATCTTCAGGGTGTAAGCGCTGACGGACGCAAGTTTTTCCCAGGTGAAAGCCAGCGGCATGCTGATGCGGTCGATAAATTCCAGTTCCGCATCAATTTCAAATGCATTGGCGGGCGCAGTGAGCAAAATGATGTCGGCAGGCTTGCGCGTGGCGTTGATGGTGCGGGTATCCGTTGCGTGGAGTATGCTCTCGTCGGTAGGCACTACCGTCCAGTAAAGCGTTGCGCCGGCTTCAAAATCCAAGCCCAGCGATTCCAGCAAAGCATCGTAATCAGCGCTGGTAAACTCTTTCTGTCCGGCATTTTCGACGTCAAAAGTTACGGTTTCCGCTGTTGCAGGGAAATTGCTTGCCGTGGATATTTTCAGCGTGTAGGCGGTGATTGCCGCGTCCTGTTGCCACTGGAAGACCAGCGGGAAAGCAAAGGAAGTAGCATTTACCTCCAAAGCGTCACTGGGCAGCTGCGGCGCAATGGAAGGCGGCGGCACTGCAATGCGCGTGACGGTGAGCGAGCGCGTTTCGGGCAAAACGGCTTTCTGGCTGCCCGCACTGGGTTTCACCGACCAATAGACGGTTTTCTGCTCTCCGGCAGCCAAACCAAGGGCGCTGCCGCCCAGAGCGGCGTCCAGATTGGCGGCTGAAAACTCGCGCGAAGTGTTTGTCTCGGTGAAAGTTGCCGGATTGGACAAACTTTCGGCGACGCTCAGATACAGGGTGTATCCGCCGGTAATGGCGCCGTTGTCCACCTTCCAGCTGAAGGTAACGCTCGACGTCCCGTTCAGATCAATGTCGGCGGCAGCGGCAGGCGCAACCAGCGACAACACGGGTACGGGATCCTCTTTCGAATCCTTCTTGCACCCCGACATTACGCTCAAAAGAGCGACTACTAAAAATAAACTGTACTTCTTCATTTTAACTGATTTTTAAATTGTTATTATTATTATTATTTGTGAAATTGTTTTTTAAGTTGAATCCAAGCCCGTATATGCCGATTTTGTCCGTTGGCTCGCCGGCGGACAAGCGGTACGGCGTCATCCCAAAGGGCAGGTTACAAAAAAAGCCGCAACATGCAAAAAACACGTTACAGCTACATATATATATAAGGTGTGAATAAAAATTTAAACCCGTATATTGTTGTGTATGAGGTATGGACACAAAAAAACCGCAGTATTGCAAAAAAACATTACCACAGTTATGCTGAAAATCCCAAAAAATGCTTAAATTACGCGCGAGGCTCTCTCTCTCTCTCTCTCTCTCTCTCTCTCTCTCTCTCTCTCTGTCTCTCTCTCTCTCGCTCTCTCTCTCTATCTAACTCAAACAACAGACTAACAAAAACGCACCA
>JAISRX010000100.1 GCA_031273395.1 Bacteroidales bacterium
ATCAAAAGGCAACCCCTGTCGGGGTTGTGCACAGCCCTGCATAGACGTAAAACGCCGCAGGCGTTACCCTTTGATAACCCCGTATGAAATGCGGGGTACGACAGGCTAAAAAACACAAGACTACAACCGAGTGTAGTATAATTAATTCCGGGTATAAATTTTTTAATTTAGAGGTGGAACCAACCGGTTCCGGGTATAAAATTTTTATTTTAGAGGTAGAATCACTTGTTTCCGGGTATAAAATTTTTATTTTAGGGGTAGAACCACTTGGTTCCGGGTGTAAAATTTTTATTTTAGGGGTAGAATCACTTGTTTCCGGGTGTAAAATTTTTATTTTAGGGGTAGAAACACGTAACTCCGGGTATAAAATTTTTATTTTAGGGGTAGAATCACTTGTTTCCGGGTGTAAAATTTTTATTTTAGGGGTAGAATCACTTGTTTCCGGGTGTAAAATTTTTATTTTAGCGATAAAATCAATTGATTACGGTGTATAAAAAAAATCAGGCAGATAAAAGAAAAGGGATTTTTGTCGTACATCCTTTGGGGAAATCCGGTTGACGGATTTATCACTGCCTGCTATCGCTGTGGAGCCTTGTGCGGACAGGTTACGGTTATTCCGTTTCTGCCACCGTCACTATCCTGTTCAGGTTCACATACCAGAGATAACCTTCGACACGTGCATGTCCCATGCGGCGGATGCATGACAGATAGCGGCGTACCTGCCGCAGATGATCGGGCGATTCCCTGTCGCCGAATTTGTAGTCGATTACCTGCACCGTATCCCCGTCGAACACCACGCGGTCGGGTCTGACCGTATCGCCGTCGGGAAGCAATATATCCACTTCCGTCCTTACCGATACTTCCGGCGAAAACCATCTGCTTACCACGGGATTCCGGATTGCCCGGCGCACCATGTCCAGCAGTTGAGCGCGTTCGTCTTCGGGCAGTTTTCCTTCGCTGATCAGCCTGTTCAGCGTCCGGGCTACATCCCTTGTGGTGGTGATTTGCCGGAAAATATCATGCAGCAGAAGTCCTCTGTCTATTTTGGCGGCTGCGGTTTCGCCGACAGTAAAATAATTGCTGTTGCGGGTGATGTGCGGGACATATTCCCAATTGCGCCTTGCGGTATTTCCCGTAAATGTTTCGGCAGCGGGCATTTCCCTGCTTTCTTCCGGCGCTGACAGCCTGCCTAATTCAAATCTCAAGTTGTCTGCCTGCCAGTGGTCGGCAAGGGAGAGATAGTATTTTTCCGAATGTTCCTGCGCGGCGGGCTGGAAAAAGATGCGTTTTATCAGGTCGCCGACGCTTGCAAATCCGTCTTTTTCCGGTAGCGGCACGTAAACGAACAGGGCTTTTTTTGCACGGGTAAAAGCCACATACAGCAGGTTGAGACTGTCAATGAACGACAGCATTTTTTCGTGAAGATATTCCTCTCTGAAAATGGTTTGCCGGAGTTTCGTTTCAAAACGCAGCGGAAATATTTTCAGGTCGCTGAAGAATCCCTCCGGAGGCTGTCGCCACAGTATTTTTCCGCCTGTTGCCAGCGACCAGTCGCAAAACGGGATAAGCACCGCTTCGAACTCCAGTCCTTTTGATTTGTGTATGGTGATCAGCCGTATAGCGTCCTGTCCGTCGGGCATGGTGATGTACTGCCTGTCCTTCCGTTCTTCCCACCATTCGAGAAACGAGCGCAGATCGGTTGCTTCGCGGCGGGAGTATTGCAGCAGTACGTCCTGAAAAGCCTGTATAAACGGCGCCTGACCGTCGTCCAGATACAAGCCGTTGTCCTGCACTAATCGGTTGACCATTTCGTATGCCGGAAAGGTGCGCCACTGCTGCAAAACAGCTTCCGGTACGGCGGTCAGGTCGGCAATTGCGGGATTTCCCTCCTGCAGGTAATGCCGGTATTCGTGCTGCAAAAAAGCTTTGTTGATGACGTCGTCAGGATCAACGATGAAACGCAGGGCAGCTGTTAGCCACTTCACGGACGACACATTCCCGATCAGCAGCGATTCGTTCGACAGCACCTCGTAGCGGTAGCCGGAGTCCGGATGCGTCTGTCCGTAATGCAGCAGCATGGCGGCAATCTCCTGCGCTTCCCTGTTTTCGCGCACAAGTATGGCTATGTCGGACAAACGATAGCCAAGGTCTTGCAGTTGCTCGATGAGTCCGGGCAGTTCATTCAGCGCCTTTTCGCGCCGGTTGTCTTCCGCAGCGTCTTCTCCCGCAATCATGGACAGGCGGATATAGCCCTGCGCTTTCCCCGACGGGTTTTCGGGCAGAAACTGGTAGCAATCGCCGTATGCCTGCACCATGTCCGCCGACAGTTTCTCCGGACTGTCACCCAATATGTCTTCTTCGCCGAGCGCAAACGCCATGCACAACTGCGTTACCGCCTCCCGGAAAAAGGCATTGTTGAAGTGTACCACTTCGGGCGTACTGCGCCAGTTGATGTTGAGCGACCGTTTCAGGATATTGTCCGCTCCCATGTCGGCTTCCACCTGCTTCGCAAGTATTTTCCAGTCGGTGTTTCGCCACCGGTAAATGGACTGTTTTGCATCGCCCACCATCCAGTTGGCATGTCCCGAAGAAAGACTGTTTTCGATCAGCGGACGGAAATTGTCCCACTGTATGGACGAGGTATCCTGAAATTCGTCCATCATGAAATGGTGATAGAAATTTCCTACCCGTTCATAAATAAACGGAGCATCGGCTCCGGCGATGATCGTCCTGAGAAATTCGGAGGCTTCCGATATGAGAAACAGATTCTGGTCGCGGGTATATTGCTTCACATACCTGATCATGTCCGACAGGATGCCCAGCACGTTCAGCTGTTTCATCATCACCTGAGCGGTAGTGATCCGCACCTCCTGATCCGTTTGGAATGCGCAGGCTTCCCGCAAAATGGCGGACAAGCGCTCATACGCCTGTTCAACGTCCGCTTTCCGCGCGGATGACTTGCCGCACCAGCCTTCAATACCGTTCAATGCCTTTTGCACGTATGTGTTCGGCGGCGTGTCGAAGCCTTCCGACAGCTTCCCGAAATATCCGGCGACTCCCCTGTCTTTCCACAAAAAATCATCTGTCGTCAATCCCTTCTCTTCCATGATTTCCATTGCCTGCCTGCCCATTTTTCGCAGCCGGTTCATGTAGTCGTCCGTAAACTGTTGCAGTTTTTTGCCGAACGTCTCTATCCGGTTTTTGTCCGTGGTTTCGGACAGGAGCGGTTCGCCGATGTTTTTCAGGTCTTCCGTAAAGATTTCGTTGCCGAGCCGGCGCATGTCTTCTTTGAAATTCCATGATTTCCCTTCTTCGATCTTTTTCTTTGCCCAGTCCACTAACCAGTTTTTCAGGAAATGGTTTTCGTTCAGGTCGTCCAGCATCAGGTCAATGGCTTCGTCGAGTACTGATGTTTGATCCAGTTCCACGTTGTAGGCTGCGTGAAGCCCCATTTCCCGCGCAAACGCCCGGATCACCTTCTGGAAAAAGCTGTCGATGGTAACAATGGAAAAATGCGAATAGTCGTGCAGCAGATGCGACAGGGCGGTTTGGGCAATGTGGGGAAGCCGGCTTTCGGGGATCTCCGTTTCGCGGGACAGCGAGCGGATATACCGCTCGTCTTCACAGTTGCCGATACGGTAAAGTTCGCGGACAATGCGGTTCTTCATCTCTTCGGTAGCCTTGTTGGTGAAGGTAACCGCAAGGATACGGCGATGATACCCCGGCGACTGCAAGAGCAGTTTAATGTATTCCCTGCTGACGGTATAGGTTTTGCCCGAACCTGCCGATGCGCTGTATATGGTGAGCTTGCCGATGATCTTTTGTTTTTATCCGACAAATATAAAAAACTTTTTTGACTTGCGACGGAAATGCGGAAGTTATCATTATATGATAAACCGGTTGAAATTTTTAATTTCATCTTCCTGTTTCCTGTCATGCCGGGCTTGCTTGAGCGTTTCCGGCTTTTGAATAATCCCAAAATATCCATTAGCCGGTATCTTCGGGTGCATTTACCTTCGGTGAGGGCTTCGCCGTTCAAATTGTCGCATGTTTGGAGAATGTGCAAAAGTCCATGCGGGATTTTGCCGGCAAAACAAACACCCGTGTTGCCGCTGCCGTAGAGACGCAATGCATTGCGTCTCTACAAACGTACATACCATCGCACGTACCATCGCGGCGGGCGCATCCCAACCCCGTTCGGCGTAGCGTCTCGCTACGCCGGCGCTAAAAGCGAAGCTCACGCTTCGCCGTAAAGCAGGTTTGCAAGCCGGAGGCCTGCTTTTACCTGCGGCGTAGCGGGACGCTA